>CACZAK010000068.1 GCA_902779075.1 uncultured bacterium
AAGGAACACGAACATGAAAAAGACAACGACAACGGGCGGCGGATGCATCCGCTCCGTACCGACGTACAAGTCCGCCGGCGTGATCGCCGGGGCGGACATAGCAGGCAAGGCGCAGAGCCACGGCGAGGTCGACGAGACCAAACTGAGCGAGCGGGTGAAGCCTGGATGCGGCAGGAGAAGAAGGCCCAGGCGAAGGCAAAACCCAAGGGCGTGAAGCGGCAGGAGTGCCGCATCCCCGAGGGGCAGGGGCGCGACCACGTGACGCCGGAGACGGTGGTGGCGTGCCCTAGGTGCGGTTACGAGTTCAAGGTCGGCAAGTCGCTGGTCTGATGTCAAAACGGAAAGGAAAACGAAAATGGCAATGAAGGTACTCCGTGAGATCGCGGAGGCGGCGCTCGCGACGGGCGTGGCGAACAAGGAGCAGCTCAAGAGCGCGGTGCCCGCGCTCGTGGCGCTGCAGAACGCGAAGCGGTCCATGGAGCTACGCATCAAGGAGACGAAGGAGGTCATAGAGGCGCTCTCGGCAGCCTGCTCGGCGTATGCCCACAGGCACCCCGAGTACGTGTTCAACCAGTCCTTCTCGGTCTCGCCGATAGGCGTGGAGTCCGGCGACATCGAGATCGACGGGAAGACCTACCACTTCACGCACGGCTTCGACGGCTACGAGCGCGCGGAGCGGAGCCAGACTATGACGCAGGCTTTCCTCGCCACGCTGCCCGAAGGCTGGACGAAGTCGAAGCTCGAGCTCGACAAGTCGGCCGTGAACAAGGCCAAGCCCACGGAGGAGGACCTCGCCGAGGTCGGCCTCGCCCGCAAGGTCAAGCGGACTTGGTCGGAGCTTCCGTGAAAGAAAAGGAGAGGCGGCCGCGACGGAGCGCGGCCCTCCCTACACGGGGGATGCGTTCTCCCCTACCATGCGAACCGGTAGAGGCCGACCACCGGGCGGCCAATGTGGAAGTGTTGCCAATACACCGCCCCCACGCGAGCATCTTCCGCCCGTTCAGGACAACTTTTTTGGTTAGTTCCCGTAAGCGCGGATTTCGAAGATGCGCGCGGAGGGATCGCCCCAGGTTTCGTTCACGGTCACGCGGAGAGCGTCGAGACTGATGGGCAGGAAGTGATGCACGCGGTGACGGAGCTGGTTTGCCGAATCCTCGCCAAGACGTACCCACTTGCCATCCACGAGACCTTCCACGACGTATGACTTCACGAGCGAACGCGGGCGCGGCGAGGCGCGGACGGTCGCGAAATCGGGATCGAACGCGATGCGCACCTCGCTCACGGAAACGGTCGAGGGAAAGTCGAGACGCACCCACTGCGGAAGTTCCTTCGAGGAGTCGGAAATCCACCCGTGGTAGATGCCATCCTCGCTGCGCGCCATGCCGTCGGTGACGGCAACCGCGCTGGAGCCGATGTCGCGCTCAAGCGCGGGTTCCGTGACGAAGGAATACTCTTCGCCGCCAACCGGAGTCCACTTCCCGTTGTCCACGCCGCAGTAGGCCCGAAGGTCGGAATGCCCCGTCGTCCCCTCGCGCAGGTACCAGGCAATTCCCGGCGCAGGCACAAGTTCCACCCAGACGAACCGCGCGTTCAGCGCAATCGGCTTCGTCGGGTTGAAGAACCGGACGAGTCCGTCGCGACCGTCGGGGACGATCGCCTTCAGGACGGCGGCAGGCTCGCCCTTCGGACGCCACGCCGCATCGTCCGTCAGATAGACCTTCGCCGTCAGCTCCACCGGCTTCTTTCCCGTGTTCTGGAGATTCAGCAAGACCGTGTCGAGCCGCCGCGAATCGCCGCGCTCGAACCGCACCGCCCGGCGGAAGCCCGCGCACTTGTGCGCAAGCTTGTCCGCGCGGCGGAGACCGGGCTCGGACGCGTCGAACCGGACATGGCGCGGCTCGCAGTCGGAGGACGTCACCTTCGCCGTCCGCGCGAGGTCAAGCGGATCCTCGTTCGCGAGATGCGGGATGTACTGGTCGTCCTTCAGGAGCTGCTGCTGAAGTTCCTTGATGTGGCGCTCGCCGCACGCGCGCGGCGTGATGCCGTGCTTGGCGGCGATGGCCGCCGCCGTGCCGGCGGCCTGCCCGAGCTGGAAGAGCGTCGACTGCACGCGGATCGTGCCGAGCGCGATGTGCGTGGCGCTGATGGAACGTCCGCAGAGGAAGAGGTTCGAGATGTTCTTCGAGTAGATGCAGCGGTAGGGGATCGAATAGATCGGCACGTGCGGATGGTTGCGCCAGTAACCGTTGCCGGTCGGATTCTCCATGCCAAGCGGGTCATGCGTGTCGAGGCTCCAGCCGCCGTAGGAGATGCGGTCGGGGAACATCGTGCCCGCGAGCGCGTCGTTTGCGGTCATCACGTAGTCGCCCACGAGACGGAAACCCTCGCGGCGCGCGTTCTTCCACGCGATCTCCGCCATGTAGGCGTTCTTCGCCTTGTCTTTGACGGGCGATTCGTTCTTGATCCATCCCCAATACGCGAAGGAAATACGCACGAGCTGATCGCGCGCGCGCTCAGGATCTTCAAGGTCGTTGAAGCGTCCGTTGTTCTCCATCCACCACACGCCCCTCAGACCCGACGTGCGCCGCCGGAATCCCTTCGGCAACACGTCCGCCCACGCGGGCGTCGTGTACTCCACCGGCTTGTCGGCGAACGCATGGCGGTAACCCACGAGGCCATCCTTCATCACGCAGCCGCTCATGGTGATCTCGTCGCGCTTGTCCGGCGCGGGCGCCTCGTTGTATTCGTCCCGTGCCTCGCGTCCGTGCATGTACTCCGCGCCCGCGAAGATGCCCAGCCAGCCGTCGCCCGTGCCGTCCGCGAAGTAGCGTCCCCTGAAGCGCGTCTGTGCGCCCGTAAGCGTGTTGCGCGAGACGACCGCGGCGATCATCGCGTCGCCCTTCTTCTCCGCGGACATCACGCGCTCGTTCGGGAACTCGAAGAGCCAGCCTTTCAGCTCGTCCGCCATCTGACGGTAGGCGTCGCTGTAAGACCATCCTGCATGGGTGAAGCGGCGCATCTTCGCCTCGCACACAAGGCCCGACTCGCGCCCCTTGCGTCCGGCCCCGTTCAGCGTCACCTGCATCTCGCAGCTGGAGTTGCCACCGAGCACGGGACGGTCGTGGACGAGCGCGACGCGCAGGCCGTTCCGCGCCGCCGCAAGCGCCGCGCCGAGTCCGCCCGGACCCGCCCCCACCACGACGAGGTCAAACGCCCCGCCGTCCGCGATCTTGTCGCCGTCGCCCGTGAGGCGCTGACGCTCCGCCGCAAGCGCCTTGGGTTCCTCCGGAGGCACGTACGAAAGGTCGGTCGTGAAAAGGAACGCGTCGCAGCGCGTCATCGCGCCGGTGAGATCGAGGAGCTTGACTTCACACGCGCCTGCGTCAAGCGCAAAATCGCCTGCCTTCTCCCACATCCAGCCCTCGCGACGCGACGCGCCAAGCGTGTCGCTGCGCTTCCCCGCGACCTCGACCGCGAACTTGCCGGGCGAGAACTCGGGCAGCCAGTCCTTCGTGCGTACCCACACGCGCCACGTTCCTGCGCGCGGAATCGTGACCTTCGCGGACGCCGGCGCGACTGGCTTCAACACGCCCGGTGCGAGCAGGTAGGCGCTTCCCATCTTGTGGGTGAACTGCGTATCGACAACCCAGCCGCCATAGTCCGTGAAGTTCTCCGCCTCAAGCCACACGAAGCCCGACACATGCTCCTTCGCCTCCTCCGCCGGCGCGCGGAAGTCGTTGTTCACGTACTCGCGGCAGGGCGAAACGGCCTTCGGCGCGTCCTCGCACGGGACGGTGTACGTCTCCTCGCCGGAATCCTGCAGCGCGTCGGGAAGGCCGGGCAGACGCACAGTCGCCGTCGTCCCTTTCGGAACGGACACCTTCATCTTGATCCCTCCGTCCACGCGCCGCCATTCAACGCGGATGTCGCCGCCCGGGACGGCGTGGCTCGCCTTCACCCAGTCGAGACCCGGAAGGAACTCCGGCGCGACAATGAACGTCTTGAAGCCGGGCGCGGTGCGCTTGATGCCGGCGAGCGAGCCGTAGAACCAGTTGACGATGTCCGCCATCATGAAGTGGTTGAAGGAAGAACCTTCGCGGCAGTCCCACGCCTCATGGCAGGACGTGTTGCCCTTCGCGACCATGTAGCCGTAACCGGGCTTCGTCGTATCCGCCGTCATGTCGAAGATCACGTCGCTCTGTCCGTTCTCCATCAGCACCTGCAGGAGGTACGGATAGCCGATTTCGCCCGTGCCGACCGCGCCGCGTCCGCGCACGTCCTCCACAATGTTGGAGACGATCGCCGCCGTCTCCGCAGGGTCGGCGAGCCCGAACGCGATTGCCATCGAGTTGGCGGTCTGCGAGTTGTTCTCGTAGCAGTGCGTCTCGGGATGCCACCACTTCGCGTTGAACGCCTTTTTGATGTTCGCGGCCTCTTCGCGGAACACAGCTGCTTCGTCCTTCTTGCCGAGGAGGTCCGCGCACTTCGCGAGCGTCGCGGCGTTGAGGTAGTAGAAGGCCGTCGCGGTGAAGTCAATGGACGTCTGGCGTTTCGGACGTTTCTCGGCGGAGACCGTCTGCTGGTACCAGTCGCCGAGTCCGCCGGGCGTGATGAACCTGCCGCGCTTCTCGTTCTGCGACTGTGCGCGGATGTACTTGTGGTAGGCGACCATGTTGGGATAGTACCTGCGGATGAGCGAATCGTCGCCGGTCCATTCGTACTGCTGCCACGGAATCTGGATCATCGACGAGCCCCACTCAATCGAATGGCGGAAGCCGCCGCGGAACACCGTGAACTCCGGCGCGATGTCCGGCACCATGCCGTCCGCGAGCTGGGAGTCGGCAAGGTCCATGCACGTCTTCACGAACATCGCGTCCGCGTTCCAGCCCCAGCGGATCTGGTCGGCGTGGATGTGGTCCTGCTCCTGCCAGCCGAGCTTCTCGCGGTGCGGACAGTCCGTGAACACGCTCTGCATGTTCGAGCGCTGCGCCCACCAGCAGATGTCGTGGATCTGGTTGAAGAGCTTGATCGAGCACTGGAACGTACCCGTGCGCGGCGCATCCGCCATCACCACCCTCGCCGACGCCGCGACAAGCTCCGGTAGGGCGCGCTCGCCGAGCGCGCCGCCCACCGCCGCAAACAACCTCACCTTCATGTAGCGGAAGCCGTAATAGAAGAACGGCGGTGTGAACGACTCGTCGCCGGTGCCCGCGAGCGTGAACGCGCAACGCGCCACGGTACCGTGGTAGCCGCCCGGCTTTTTCGTGATCTTCGTCTCGCCAGACCCAAGAGGAATCTCCGAGAACTCGATCTCGACGCGGCTGCCGCGCGGTCCCTTCGCGACGACGGTCGGTACGTACGCGGCGTTCTGTCCGAAATCAACCGTCAGCTCGTCGTCCGAAACGCGCATCGTCCGCACGGGCTTGTGCACCTCCTGCAACCGACACACAAACGGGGCCTCCCTCAATTCGCCCTTCGGCGCCTCTGCCACCACGGGAGGGACGCGACCCGTCGCGTTCGCCACTACCCGATGATCAATATCATCCCCACTATACACGTGCGTGCGCACCACCTCGCTCTGCGAAACCTTCCACCCCTCGACGGACGACTTCACGACGCCGCCGACGATGAGCTTCTTCTCGCCCTCGCTGCCGACGAACTTCGTGTAGAGCCCCTTGCCCGGCTGCGGCACGTTGTACATCCCGTTGCCGAGCGTGATCTCGAGCGTGTTCTCCACGCCCGCCTTCAGCGCGGGAGTGAACACGTTGTAGAAGCACGTCTTCGTCGAGCGCGTCCAGCCGGGGAGATTGAACTCGTCGCCGCGTCCGATCGGTTTGCCGTTCAGCGTCGCGACGTACTGTCCGAGACCACAGATCGCGATTTCCGCGGGACCGTCACGGTCCACCTTGAACGTCGTCGTGAACCGCGGTGCCGCCGCGTTCAGCTCCTTCGGCTGTTCGATCCACCGCGCGCCCTTGAAAAGCTCGTTGGCGCTCTTTGCGCTTGCCAACGCGGCGACCATCGCCACCGCAAACATAATCATTCTTTTCATTTGTTTCTCCTGTGGAGGTTATTCTTCAATGCGGATTTCGGCGAGGGAGGCGAACTCGCGTCCGTTGTGTTCGGCCAGGCCGGTGAAGCGCCAGAAGCGGACATCCCCCGAAAAACCAAACGTCTGCGCGGCGGCGGTCGCCTTCAGCTCACCCTTCACGACCTCGCGCCACGTCTTGCCGTCCTGCGAGACCTCGAAGCGGAAGCCCTTCACGTTGCCGTTCGGACCGTTCTGCCGCTGCCAGATCGTCACGCCCTTCGCCTTGGCGACGCGTCCGAGGTCAACCGTCACCGCGTGCGGGTACTTCGTGAGCGTCACGCCGTACTGCGAGTGCCAGATGGTCGAGAGGTCGCCGTCCACAAGGTGATCTGCGTCGCCTTCGCCAGGTTCCGCCGACGTGCATGCGATTATGGTCGGAACGATGTCCTCGCCCGTCCGCACGTCCGGCGGCAGTTCGGCGTGCGGCATGTACGGCAGACGGTTCTGGTCGCCCGGCACGCCGATCAGGAAATCAAGCGTGAACGTCTTGTTGTTGCGGATGATGTCACGTCCCATCGGACCCGGACCACACGACGCGCCGCCGAGTCCGCGTACCGCCGCGTAGATGCCGAACTCGACCTTCTCGGCCTCAGGCAGCTCCTGCGGATGCATCGTCTTCACCAGCTCCGTCGGAGAATACGGAATCGCCGAGAACGCAAACGGCTCGCCGAGTGACATCAGCATGAACATGCCGGAACTTCCCATAAGCGACGCCCAGGCCGTGTTGCACCGCATGCCCATGTCCTGCGGCTTCGCGTAGCGCTCGACCATTCCCGACACGCTTCCGCTCCACCATCCCGTGAACGCGCCGCTCCGGCGGTCCGGATAGTTCTCGAACGGACCCGCGCCGAACCAGCTGACCTTGCCAAGCCCCTTGTCGAGCGTGAAGCGGTAACCGACGCGCGCAAGCTCCATCACGCGCCCGCGCGAGCGGATTTCCGACTGGCACGCCACGTTGCCGTCGCCGAACACGGTCCACTTCTGCGCGACGATGAAGTGCGGATCGTGCTTCGAGACAGGCCCGGCCGGCACGATCTCGCACGGCTTGCCGTTGTTGCCGCCAAACCCGACGAGGCGCTCCTTCTGCTTTCCGCGAACATCCGCCACGACGACAAACGACTTCGACCCGTCCGGATTCGTCATCACCTCGGAAATCGACGTGGCCTTCTGCACAAGCTCGCGCAAGCCCGCCTGCGCCCACCGGCTGCCCAGCCCCACTTCGTTGGAGCTCGGCGCGCGGAACACATCGAGCGTCATCGGCGCAAGCAACAGTTCCGTGCCGCCCTTCACATACGAAACAAGCGCACCCGACGCGCGGTCGAAACGCACTTCCGTGCCGCCCGCCTTGAAACCGAGGGATGTTGCATTGGACGTCTCCACCACGTTCCCTTCCGCCTTCACCTCAACTCGATTTGCCGCTTCGTAGATTCTCTTGAAGTCGAACTGCCCGTTCGCGATCACATGCCCCTTCTTGAGGATGCCGTCGTCATCGTCCAGCGTGATTTCGCAGCGCACGCAGACCGATCCGTCCTTGATGCCCTTGACGTCGAACGTGGCGCTTTCGCGCGGCGCGATGTCGAGCGGATGCGAAGCCCGCGTCGGTCTCTCCGCGCCCAGCACCACGATGTTGAGCGTATATCCCGTCGCCTTCTTGAAGTAGTTGAGATTCCTGACCGTCACCTTAGTGCCATCCTTCGCAAACTCAAACGCAAACGGCTGGAACACGTGCTTCACTTCCCAGTAGCCCGGCTCAGGTGTGCGGTCGGAGAGAACGGTTCCGTTCATCACGAACTGGCCGTCGTTCGGCTTGTCGCCGAAGTCGCCGCCGTATGCGATGATGCGTCTCTCCTCCCATTTTCCATTTTCCATTTTACACTTTACATTCTTATACAATCCTTGATCAACCCAGTCCCAGATTGCCGCGCCGAGGATCACGTCCGACGACTCGATCGCGTCCTGGTAGTCCTTCAGATTGCCCATCGCATTGCACATGTTGTGCGCGTACTCGGAAATGTAGAACGGCTTCTTCGCCTTGTGGTCGTTTGATTTCCACACCGTCCAGTCTACGCCCGGGTACTGGTTGGAATCGACGTCCGCCACGGAGTTGTCGCGCTCGTACTGGATCGGACGCGAAGGATCCATCTTCTTGATCGCGGCGGACGCGGCGGCGAAGTTCTCGCCCGGCCCCGCCTCGTTGCCGAGGCTCCAGAACACGACTGACGGATGGTTGCGGTTCCGGCGCACCATGTCGAGATTGCGCGCGACCGTCGCCTTCTCCCACTCCTTGCGGTGCGAAAGCGACGCCTCGCCGTAGTAGTAGCCGTGCGACTCAACGTTCGCCTCGTCGAGAACGTAGATTCCGTAGATGTCGCAGAGGTAGTACCAGTAGTCGTCCTCTGGATAGTGCGAGTTGCGCACGTGGTTGATGTTCGCCTCCTTCATGAGGCGGATGTCCTGAAGCTGCCTCTCGCGCGGCACGTAGTGTCCGTACATCGGGTCGCTCTCACTGCGGTTGACGCCGCGGAACTTGATTTTCTCGTTGTTGAAGTAGTAGCGTCCGTCGCGCACCTCGGAAGTGCGGAAGCCGACTAGGCATGAGACGTATTCGGAAGTACGGCCAGCCGCATGAAAAGCACCATCTTCAGAATATTTGTCATTGTATGGATACATGACTAACTTATAGCAATTTGGGGTCTCTGCGCTCCACAGTTTAGGATTCTTCACAACCAACTTGCCTATTGTCCCCAAAGTAACACTCTCCACTTCGACAGGATTGTCATCCATGTCGTACAGTCCGCCAAAGCTTGTGGATCGTGAAGCCGGAACGGTGTCACACGTGACAATCAGCTCCCAGTCGCCATCCAGTTTGTCCTTGTCAACCGGTCGTGTCGTGACGGTGAAATCGCGTATGCGTGTCTTCGGCCTTGCGAGTAGCCATGTCGAGCGGGCGATGCCGGAGAGACGGAACATGTCCTGGTCTTCGAGATACGAGCCGTCGGAATAACGGTAGACCTCAAGCGCGACGACGTTCTTTCCGGGCTTCACGAACTTCGTCACGTTGAACTCGGCGGGGTTGCGCGAATCCTTCGAGAAGCCGACGTACTCGCCGTTGACCCAGAGATAGAAGAACGAATCGACGGCGTCGAACTTGAGGAAGATTTCGTGTCCGCTCCACTTCTCCGGCACGTCGAAGTCGCGGCGGTAGGAGCCGACGGGATTGCGCGCGGCGTAGGATGTCCAGTCCTTCGGCGGCTCGCCCATGACGTCCGGCTGGTCGCGCTTGAAGGGATACGTCTGGTTCACGTAGAGGGCCGTGCCCCAGCCGCCCTTTCCGTTCGCGCCATACGCCTGCCACGAGCAGGGAACCTTGATCGTCTCCCAGCCCGAAACGTCGTAGTCCGGCTTCTCGAAGCCGACGGTACGCGACGCGGGGTCGGGCGACCACTTGAACTTCCACGCCGTCTCGGAGTCGAGCGAGATCGTGCGCTCCGAGAACTCGGGGAGAATCTTCAGCGCGTTTTCAAGCGTGTCGAAGCTGGAGAACGCCGCGCGGCGCGCTTCGCGCCCAAACGACAGATTCTCCGGCTCCTTCCACTCCGTGCCCGTGGGCGCGGCGGCGAGCGACGGAGATGTCGCCGCCGCAACGCCAACTGCCGCGATTGCGGATGCCATAAATTGCTTCAGTTCCGTTTTCATTGAGCCCTCACTTCAACTACGTAATGGAAATCGCGCTTTTCGCCCTTCTTCATCTTGAGGTCGCTGTTGAACGCCTCGGCGAAGCAGACGAAGTAGAAACCGGCGTTGTCGTTGCGCTCCGGCTGGAAGAGCGTGTAGTTGTGCGTGGGACGGTCGGCGATGAACGAGACGCGCGTCGTCTCGCCGGTGCGCTTCGACTTCGCGTAGACGTCGATGCGCGGCGAGAGGTCGCCCATGCACCGTGTGTTCGCGTTGCCGAGCGTGTTCGTGCAGGAGTACTCGAAATCGGCGTTGCTCGCGAGGCGCATCGAAAGCCCGGCGTAGCCGCCGCCGTTGGCGGTGCCGGCTTTCTTATCCCACTTCGGCTTGGCGACGGTGAACGCAAGATCGTCCAGTGCCTCGAAGCGGCCGGTCCAGTCGAGCGAATAGCCGCCGTCCGGCTTCACGGTCGCCTTCACCGTGCGGCGTTCGCGCAAGATCGCGCGTCCCTTCACCTCGTAGGCGAGCTCGGATTCGAAGATCGCGCCGTCCGCCGTGGGCGTCTCGCTGTGCGACACGACCCTGTTCGCGGCGGCGTCGCGACGCGGCTCCCAGAAGCTGTGTCCGTTGACCTGTTTCCACGAGAAGAAGAGCGCGGGGTGCCAGAGGTGGTCCGGCGGACGCGCTGCCGTGATGTACTCGTTCCGCGATCCGGGCACGCGCAGCTCGAAGTAGGGCTTGCCCTCGGGCGGGACGGGATGGTAGATGAACGGCAGCTTCAGCGCCTTCGGGGCGGGCGGCAGAAGGTCAATCAGGTTCAGCAGCAGCCGCTTACAAGCGGGGTCGTTCGGATTGCGTATGAGGTCTGGCCCCACGAGCGTGACGGCGCCGCGTCCCACGGGATACTGCGCGATGGCGCTTGCGATGCGTCCCTTCCCGGCGTCCGCCACGCACATCAGGCACGTATCGTAGGTCAGGTACATGCCGTGCTGCACATTGGCGATCGCGCCGAACTCGGCGTTGAGGCGCGCCTTCGCGGGGAATCCCTCGAATAGCTTCGGACAATTGGGGATGAGCGCACCGCCCTTTTCGGCCGGGCCGATCGTGAGCACGCCGCCGTAGGTGAAGCCGAGGCGCTTCGCGATTGCGGCGCTCCACTGATCCGTGGGGCAGAGCGAAATCACGTGGACGCCTTCCGCCGCCGCGCGGAACATCGCGTCGACAAGTCCCTTCGAGTAGTCGGGACCGCTATGGATGGCGATGACCACCACGTCCGGCAAATCGCCCTGCGCCGCCGCCTCCGGGTCGAACTCCGCCACGTCGAGTCCCCACGACTTGTACACGGGCAACAGGGGGATGCCCCACAGGCGCACCTTCCGCGCCTTGTGCTTCGGCAGTACGGTGGCGTCGATGGGCGCCGCCGCGCCGCACGGCTCGCCCATCAACTTGAGGAGCCTCTGGAACGACTCCACGCCCGCGATCTTGTGCGCGGCGAGATACGCCTCCACGTCCGTCGCGAAATTCTGCTGCGGCGCCGCGAACAGCGATGCGGCACACATGGCCACCGCGAACATAAACCGCATGTACGGTTTGCATGTATTGGAAGTTTCAAATGAGTTTTCGATTTTCATGTGGTGTTCCTTCATTTAAGGGCCGATATTATACCAAAAAACCGTTCTTTTTTGGTATACTCATTGCCATGAATCCAAAGAACACAAACTTGGCGGGCAAGCGTTTGCCCGTCAAGGCGCTCCTTATGAGCGCGGCATTTGCGGCATTCGCCGCGTTCTCAGCCGGCGCGGAGGAGGACGGCGACTACGCCTTCCTCGTCCGGCACATGCCGACAAAGGACCGCAGCGTCGTGAGCGAGGCGTACCTGCGCGCGAACGTGAAGCTCGCGCAGGAGGCGCGCCGCGCCGCGCCGTGGCGCGACACGATCACGGACGAGATCTTCCGCGAGTACGTGTTGCCGTACTCGTCCATCGGCGAAGAGGTGGACGACTGGCGCCCGCTTTTCCGCGAGAAGTTCTGGCCGCTTGTCAAGGACTGCAAGACGACGGGCGAGGCAGTTCAGATCATCAACTCGAAAATCGGGAACCTTCTCGGCGTGCACTACAACACCAAGCGCGACAAGCCCGACCAGTCGCCGTTCCACTCCATGCGCATCCACATGGCCTCCTGCACGGGCCTCGCGATCCTGCAGATCGACGCCTACCGCGCATGCGGCATCCCCGCCCGCTTCACGGGATGCAACTGGACGACCATGCCCGGCAACCACTCGTGGGCGGAGTACTACGATGCGGGGACGTGGCACTTCTTCAACGACCCTGAGGACGGCAAGATCGCGCCGCCCGACCAGTCGTGGTTCGCGTCCTACGCCGGGCAGGCGGATGACACCTTCCCGCGCACACGTATCTACGCCGCACGCTGGAGCCCCGGCGGAACGTGGTTCTGGAAAACGTGGGGGAAACCCGATGCCCCGACCAGCATACCGGCGGACGACGTGACCGCAAGCTACAGGCGTTTCCGCGGGAACATCCCCGCCGCACGCGTCGCGTTCGTGGCACGCGACGGCTCAGGGACGCGCCGCCCCGTTGAAATCTGCCTCGTTGCGCCTGGTACCGGAAAGGTGATGGCCAAGGGCACGACCTACGGCGAGTCGCATGATATGAACGACCACCTGCTCATCTCGCTTCCGCAAGGTACAAAGGCGATCGTCATGGCGAAGTCACCCGACGGCACGTGGCAGACTGCCGGCATCGCCGAGTTCAAGCCCGGCCAGAGCCTCTTCGCCCTGAAAGCACCTTGATGACAAGAAAGACTGCTGCCGACTCACTTAGTCTATGTTCAAAAATTAATTGGACTCTAAACGATAGTCTCACGCAGAGGCGCAGAGAAGCAGAGAGCGCAGAGAAAAAACATCTTGCTTTCGCTATTGGGAGTTTCAGAGTTTTGGAGGCTTGGAGAAGATGGGAGAATTTGTATTATTCTCCTCAACTCCAAGACTCCTAATCTCCCAGCAGCGAAAGCAAGAAAGGCTTTGTAAAGGGTTATAGTGTTCAACTAATTTTTTAGCAACGGCTTATTGAGCGCCGCGTCGAGCGCACGGACGTCCGCCGCGTGTACGCCGGCCTCGCCGCCGCGCTTGACCGTGAACACCTTGAGCTCGGGGATGTTGTCCTTGCCAAGTATCTGCACCTTCTCGAACGCCTCGATGCCATCGCGCAGAAGGAGCGCACGGAGAGAAAGACGCGGGCCGGGATAGACGAGCGACGTGTCGCCCGAAGGCCATGACGTGAAGTCCTGGCTGTCGAGCGGATTCTCCACCCAGCTGCACCACGCCCAGCGGAGAAGACCGTCAAAGCCCTTCGCCGCCGAAAGAGGCGCGAGCCATGCGCTCTCCGCCGGGTCGCTGAAGATGAATGTGTTCGGACGAGCCGGGCTGCAGCACACGTAGTACGTGGTGAACTTGCCCTGGGCGCGGCGCTCCGCCGCGTACTTCGCCAGCCCGTCGCCGTGACGGTAGCAGTAGGAGACGTCGAACGCCGAGGCGTTCAACTCCGACGGGCGGTTGCACGCCATCACCATCTCCATGCCGGGCGCGTACTTGTGCAGTACCGCGAGCGCCGGACGGATCAGCTTGTCGGGACGCTCGTCGAGGGCGATCTTCGTGCGCTCGAACCAGCCCTTCTCCTTCGTGTGGCGACAGAGGTCCGCGAGGAGGTGGCCCCAGAAGTCCTCGTACTCCGCGCTTCCCGGTTCCATACGCGGGGCGACGCTGCGTCCGGACTTCTCGTCGAAGTAGCGGAACTTGAGCGTCCACGGGAGCATCGAGTAGCAGTCGATCTGCCCCTTCACGCCGACCGCCTCCATGCTCTCCACGATCTTGTCGAAAATCGTGTAATCGTAGGTCCACGTTCCGTCCGCACGCTTCGTCGCCTGTACGCAAGAGCGGAAGCGGTCGTACGTCTGCTGGCCCCACGCCTCGTCGATGAGCGTGGCCGTGATCGTCTTCTGCCCGAGGTCGGCGAGTATCTTGTTGTAGGGAAGCAGCAGACGCAAATGCTCGTCGCTTCCAAACGGGACATCGTGCCAGCGCGCGATGGCGTCCGGGTGCTGCCAGAGGTCGAGGTGGAACTTCCAGTCCTTGACGGGCGGGAGCGTGCGCGGCACAACCGTGATTTCCACGGGCAGGTCGTGCTTCTCACCGTTGATGAACGCGGTCACCACGTCGCGGATCACGCCCGATGCGTCGCGCGAAATATCGAAGGTGTAGATGACCGGACGCGTCACTCCCTTGAAGGAGGTCTCCGTTGTACCGTCGAGGATGTCGCCGTAGAGCGTACCATTGCCAAGCGTGTAGCGCAACACGTCGAGGTGCGCGAAGTGGGCTGAAGAAAGGCGCAACTCCTGGAAGCCGCCCTGCGACGACGCGACGAGCATCGCGCTCACGCGCTCGCCACGCCAGCCGCGCAGCTTCGCGACAGGCGCGAGCTTCTTCACGTCCACCATCACGTCGCGGTCGTAGCGCGTGAAGATGTCGCCCGCGAGGAACGCACTTTTAGCGCCCTTCGCGCCGCCCGCGCGGGCGTAGCCCTCGATCTCCACGATGTGGGCGCCGGGCTTCGCGCCCCGCGAGTTGGAGACGACCGTGGCGCGCACGTAGCGCACCTCCACCGGGTCGAAGTCGAGCGTGAAGCCCGCCGCGCCGGCGCAGATGGAGTTCGCCGTCTGGTCGGCGAGCATCTTCCACGACTTGCCGTCTGTGCTTCCCTCGATCTTGAACCCGTAGATGCGTCCGTCTTTCCAGTACGGCACGAAGAGGATTTCGGAGAGCGGCTTCGCCGCGCCCATGTCGACAGTCAGCGCCTGCGGCAAGTTCTCGGCGCCCCAGTACACCGTGCCGTCTTCGCGCTTTCCGTCCACGGCGAGCTTCGGCGCGAATTTGTCGAACTGTCCAGTGGCCGTGGCCTTCGCGTTCAGGAACAGGTTCTCCGCCTGCGCGGCCTTGCCCGAAACAGGCTTCCCGTCGGGCTCATACGCCGGATGACGCCTCGGTTTCGCCTGCGCGCACAGCGCCGCAAGACAAACTGCCAACACTAGTCTCTTCATCCTCTCATGCCTCCTTTTTTCGTTTCTGTCCTGGTTGAATTACAGCAGGTCGCCGAGGGGGATGCCGTTGCGGCCCGCCTCGTAGATCCCGCGCACGTCCTCGTACGAGAGCGAACGCGTCCAGAGCGCGAAGTCGTCGATGTCGCCGTTGAACGCGCACGGATACGCGCCGGTCCCGTCCTGGCCGAGGAAAAACGGAAGCCCCGTCTTGAACTTGATGTCCTTCGCGTTGTACGCGATGCGGTAGAGGTAGCCGTCGCGTCCGCCCTGATAGTAACCGAGCACGCCGTCGGGACCGCGCGTCACCGCGTAGAAGGTCCACTTGCCGAACTCGATGTCGTACGGGCCCACGTCGATACGGGGGCGGCCACCGCCCATGCCGGCGTTGAAGCACACGCCGCCGACCTTCGACTCGATCTTCTTGTTGCCGGTCACGAGGATGCCGGGGTTCGAGCCCTTGTGCCAGTCCTTGTTCGCGACGATCACGGAGTCGCCCTTCTGCGCCGCAGGCATCTTCACCCACATCGCGAAGGCGAACTCGGCGCCGTTCTCGAACGCAAGCTTCTCGGAGCCTTTCAGGCACACGCTGCCCGTTTTGTTCGTCGCATCCTCCATATGCAGGCAGCCGCCGATGAAGCCGCCCTTCCCGACGATCGACGCCTTGCCGCACGCCTCGGCAGTCACCTTGCCTCCCGCGGCGTTCGCGAAGGCGGCCGGAGCCTTGCCCTCGAACGGTAGATACACGGCGAGGCCGTCCTTGAGACCACGCTTCACGTCGGTGACGCAAAGCCGCTCCAGTCGATTCCGAAGTGCGTGAGCACCGTCGGCGCGGCGTAGTAGTTGTGGGGGATGCCGGGGATGCGTCCCTGGAAAACAGCGCGTCCGGACACGAGGAACGGAATCGTCTCGCAGTGTCCGCCCCAGAGGCCGTGCGTGCGCCAGTAGCCGCCGTGGTCGGCCGTCACGATGATCATCCAGTCCTCGTCCTTGAACGTGGGACGCGAGGCGATCGCCTTCAGGGCGTCGCCGATCGCCTTGTCGGAGAGATAGACCGTGTTGAGGTGTCCGATCGTGTAGGGATAGTAGCCGAATCCGTGTCCGCCATGGTCGGGCCAGTCGATGTACCACATCACGGCGTCGGGCGCGTCGGGGGCGGCGAGGATCTTGGGCATGGCGGCGGCGTTGCCGGCGTCGGAGCCGTGGATGAACTTCACGCGGGGATCGGGCGAAATCTGCTCGTCCCATTTCCACGAGTACATGAAGAGTCCCTTCGTCCCCGGCCTGGCGTCCGCCACGCGCACGAGCCAGCTGGGCCACTTCTTGAAGTCGCAGGTGCTCTTGTGGTTCTGCTTGATGGTGGTCTTCTTCGTGGTCACGCCCGTGGCGATCGCCGTGTGGTTAGGTCCGCTCACGGTGATCGCGTCGTAGATCGTGTGGGCGCTCAGGGACCACGCGCAGTAGTAGCCGGGCTGCCACTCCCCGTCGCGGAGCATCCGCAGGTTCGGCGCGTAGACGTTCTCGATCGAGTCGGCGCGCATGCCGTCCAGCATGATTACGAGTGCCTTGGGCTTGAGATTATTCTCCGCGGCGTTCAGACAAAATACGGCGGAAGCCGTCAGCGCGGCAAGAGCAACAACAGGTTTTTTCATTATGATATTCCTTCTTGTCTAGTTATTGGGGAAAGATAGTATAGCAAAAATCCAAACGCCCAAACGGCAAAAACCAACAGCAAAAATCAACCTACCGTCAATTGGGTTGCCGTTAGTTGCGCGGATGGCGTCGGTCGCGGGGCGACCGCCCTACCGTTTTGCACCGTCAGAGCGACAGCACGTACTCGGCGAGGTCCTTGATCTGCTCCGGGGTTAGTTTGGAGGTCTCGCCGTGCGTGTCGTTCGGATTGTAGGTCGTCAGCACCTCTTCCATCGTGAGGGCGCGGCCGTCGTAAAGGTAAGGGGCCGTGCGCCAGCACTCGGCGAGGGTTGGCGTGTCGAACTTGCGTCCGGCCTCGGTGGCCGTGCCGAGGCCCACGTCGTAGAGCTTGAGGTCGGTCCAGAGCGGCTCGCCGCCAGGTGCCTTCTTCTCCGGCGTGTGGCAATCCGCGCACTTCGCCTTCACGAAGAGCTTCTCGCCGCGCTGCGCGCGGGCAGAGAGCTTGCCGTTCACGAGGTAGGGACTCGGCACGGGCTTCATCTTCTCCACGTATGCGTCGAAGCAGTGGACGTCCTCCTCGGGACGCGTAACGAACTGGATGTGGATGAGTCCGGCAGCGTTGCAGGTGTGCATGTCCTTGCGGATGCCGGTGATCATCGTGGGCGGCGTCAGGTGGTCGTAAAGCTCGCTCTTCGTCTGCTTCGGGTTGCCCATGCCGTCGTTCAGGAGGTCCCAGTTGAGGCCGTCCACGCGCCCGTCCGGATGGCAGCTCGCGCAGCTCTGCCACTGTTGGAAGCACATCGAACCGTCGTTGTAGAGCATTTCGCCACGGCGCGCGCGGTCGCGGGAGAGGTCGGGACGAGGACCGAGCGGCACCAGTTTGGCGCGCGCGGAGGCGTCGTCGAGGTCGAAAAGCGAGACGGCGTCCTCGAAGTAAAGCGCAGTGATTGCCGTGCGCCCCGAGAGGAACACGCCGCGCGGACCGTTTCCGCCCGCGAGCACGCGGCGGCGGATCGAGACGAGGAACGCGAGGTCGTTCGGCACGTCCTCGGCGCTCTTCACAATGCCGCTCGCGCTCTCGCCCTTCGCGGCCTTTGCGAGACGGTCGTGAAGCGCCGTGCGGTCGATGATGGAGAGTTCGCACGTGCCCGCGTGCGCGACCACGAGCGTCTTGCCGTCCTCGGTCACGGCGACGCCCCAGGGGTTCGCGCCACCGCGGTCCACGTCGTCCAGCAACACGGTGTTCACGTACGCGCCCGTGGCGCCGTCGAACACGCTCAGCGCCGCGGTGTTCATCCAGCCACGCTCAAGCTGCGTGGTGGGCAGCTGGTAGCGGCCCATCGTGTGCGTCACGTACACGGACTTCCCGTCGGGCGACGACGCGATCCCGCGCACGCCCGTGGAGCCGTTGGGGAGGAGGATGTGCCGTACGTCGAACGTGCGCGTGTCGATCACGCTCACGGACGCCGCCACCACGTCGTTTGTGGCCGCGCAGTACGGCAGCATGTTCGCGACGAAGAGATACTTCCCTTCCGCGCCGAGCGTAGCCGCGAACGGCTCGCGCAGCACCTTGACCGTCTTGACGACCGACATCTTCGCGGCGTCCAGCACGCTCACCTGAGCGGCGAAACGGTTGAGCACGTAGACGGTGCCGCCGTCCTTGGAGATCACCGGTGCGCAGGGGCTGTGTCCAACGGCGGCCGTCTTCACGCACGCGCCGTCCGGCGCGTACTTGCGCAGTTCGCCGTTCGCCTCGCCGCACGTCACGTACACAAACCCGCCGCCTGCGGCGATGCCCGTGGGGTTGACGGACACCGGCCACTGGCGCACCACGCGCCCGTCGCGCCCCACCTCCGCCACGCGCGCCGCGGTGGCTTCCGTCACGTACGCGCCGCCATTGGGCGCAGGGGCCAAAAATTCAGGCGAAACGTAACTCTGCGCATACGCCGCACATGCACACGCGAACACCAACGTTCCAAATACTTGTTTCATTTGTCAGTCTCCTATTTTGGAATTGGGTGATTATACCATAATTTTTCCGTGCATTCGGACAAAATCCAAACAAATCCTAAATGTACGGAAAAGTACAGCAAGATTTAGCGCGATTCCAACCTCCAGGAAAGTGCGGGGAGATTGCCTTCGAATCTCTTCCCCTCGAACTCCAACAAAAACTTCTGCTCCTCGCGCGTCCAGTTGACGAGAACCGCCGCCTTGCGTCCGTCGGGCGCGCGCCACTCGGAGTGGAACACCGTCGGCAAGGTCGGCTGCACGCACTCTTTGCTTTCGTGCGGACGCTTGTAGCTGCTCGTCCTGAGGAACGGCACGCGCTTCGTCGCGCACGTCAGTTTCGCGGGCTTCAGCATCTCGCCGTCGAAGAGGAATTCCTTGTGGTCGTGGTAGAACTTCGCAGAATCCTTCATGAACTGGATGTCCTTCGCGATGCGCGGATTCGTGACGTCCCGCATCACGAAGTTGTGCACCATCGGCTGCACGCCCCAGATGATGCCGCGCGCGAACTCAACCGCGAACTGGTCGGGATACTTCGCGATCTGCTTCTCCACGTCCGGCTTGTCCGGGTACTTGCCCCACAGCGGATCCCAGCCGGGAATTCCGCCGGGCGTCGCGAACGAGCCGAAGAGCACGCCCGCGCCACGGTACATCACCGTGACGGCGGGGACAGGCTCCTCTCCCGGCATCGTGCCGAGGCCGTTGCGCTCCCAGCTGGAGTAGAGCATGATGAACGACTCGAACCTGTCGAGATACGCCTCGCTCGTCGCCTCGGAGGAGAGCAGAAAGCCCGGATTGTCCGAATGGACGGCGTTCACGTAGTCGCGGTAGCCCGCGATGAGCGCATGCGCGTCGCCGGGCGCGTGCTTGTGGCGCGGGTTGAAGCAGGGCAGGTGCGCGGCGCAGCTGATCATGTCGATGTAGACGCCGTCGAGTCCCGTGGAGGCGAGCTTCTTCTCCAGTTCGCGCATCTTCGCGTGGAACTTCGGCGCCTCGCCGCACATGTGCCCCTGGCTCTGCTTCGTGAACGGATTGAACGTCGTGCCGTAGATTCGGCCATTGCTCCGCACGATCGTGCTTTCAAGCCCGCCCCCGGCCCAGCGCGGATCGTCCTCGTCCCAGAGCATCCCGTTCGTATAGACCTGCAGGAACGCGCCGCGGTCCTTCATGCGCTTCACGGCCACGCGGAACGCGTCCTCGCCGTCGCGCGGCGGCCAGAAGAACGGATAGGAGGTGTCGTACGGGACGTTGTGCCACCAGTACCAGTCGAGCGCGACCTTGAGGCCCGTCTCCTTCATGAACCAGTGGACGGGCGGCTCGGAGACGGCGATGTTCCCGCGGCTCCACATCCACATGTCGATCTCGCGCAGCTTCGAGAAGTCGCGCGCGGCAGCCGCCTTGAACCACGGCTGCGTCTCCATCCACGCGCGGTGCATCTTCGCCGCCTCGTACCATCCGCCGAGATACGGTACATAGACTCCAGGATACGGCAGCGAGCCGGCCTTGCGCGTCTCTTCCGAGACCGGCGGAAGCCAGATGTTGCGCAGGACGAGCGTGTTCGGCGCGGACCCGACCATCGCCTCGAACGCCGCCGCATGGAGGCGCGCGTCGCCGCGCTGGTCGAAGAAGTGCGAGACGCCCCCTTCCTCCAGCGCAGCCATGCAGTTGAACACCCTGAAGATCAGCCCCGACGAATAGACTCGCTGCATCGTCTTCATCTTCGACCAGTTGGGGCGCAGGATGTCGCCCGCGAAGAACGGACGAAACAGCGCCGTCTTCTTCGTGCGCGGAACGACGACCTCTGGGAACACGATCCGCTTGGGATACTGTCCGCTTTCATTTCCAGCGTAGTCGAAGGACGTGTACTCGAATCCGCCGTCCGGACGAAGCGTCATCTTCGCCGTCACCGTGAAGTTCTCGCCACACACGGGATGCCCCTTCCACACCGCCGTCACAACGTTTCCGTTCGTCGTGACGGAGAGCGACTTCATCTGTCCGTGCGGGATGACCGAGGCGTGGACGAGCGCGCGGTCAGACCCGATTCCGCCGCCCGTCTTCGCATTCTTCGAAGGCTTCCATTCGCCCGTTTCGATTGTGAAGCCCACGCGCACGTCCCCCATCGGCACAAGCGTCGTACGTTGGGGCGCCCCTACCGCAGTGAATGCGGCAAAGGACACCACAGAAACAAAAGACAGAGCATGCATTTTCATGACGTTCTTCCCTCTTTGCTGTCACTTTACGAGTGAACCAAGGACACGACGGAAACTCTCCGCCGTGCGTGGGAGCGTGGGCTTGAGCGATTCAAGCGGTCTCGCCTTGAGCGCGAGGCGCTCCTTCTCGGCGTTAATGGTGATGTCCGCATTGCGGTCGCCTGCGGCGACGGCCTTGGAGAGCTTTGCCGCCACGGCCTTCACGTGCGGCGCGTACCAGTGCCGTGCGAGTTCGTACTGGTGGCTGCGGCAGTAGTCGCACGAGGCGTTCTCGAAGAGCGTCTTCTCAAAGGCAGGATTACGGATCTTCTCCACCGCGTCGAGGCGCTGGTACGACTCCCAGAGCGAGTAGTCTGTATGAAGCGCGAGAAGATCGGCCATCGCGTCGCAGAGCTCGGCAACCCGGTTGATTTTGGCGAGGAGAGCATCTTGCTGTTGTACGCTTGCCGTCGTATTCGTTCTCCAGACACCGAGTTCGCGGCCGAACTCCCACACGCGCACCGCGATCAAGCGGTCGAGGACCATGCGCGCGATGTCGATGGCGTCGCGCTGGACGAACGGATCGTCCCACGGCACCTGCTGGAGCAACGTGAACACCTTCTGAGCATCCTCCACGGGCTGCTTCCACTTGTCTATCAACTTCATGGGAGGCGGATTACTGCCGAGGCCCAGGACGGCGTAGGAGTAGTTGTTGCCCCAGTCGCGCAGCCACGACGCCGGAAGCGCCACCTTCCACGCGGCCTTCATCGTCTCCGCGTTCGCGCCGTAGCGGCTCGCGCAGAACTCATCCAGCACGTCACCGTACGGGACGAGCTTGTCGGACCAGGCGTTCGCCGTGAAGAACCGGAGGAGCAGCGTGTCCGTATGGCTCGATTCCGGCCAGAGGATATAGCCCCGGCAGAACGGGTCGTTCTGGACGAGTTTCTGGCGTTCCTCGATGATTTCATAGTTCGCGCGCGCGTCGAGCGCCTTCTCGTAGGCGAGGAAGATCGAGTAGGTGTAGGGGAACTTGCCTATGACGTCCCAGTTCGTGAAGTTGCGCGCCTTGGCACCGCGCTTCGCGTCGTCGGCCTCGTAGTCCCAGAGCAGGACGCGGTCCTTGTCGAGCGTCTTGAGGTACTCCCGCACCTCTTCGTTTTTCCAGCAGCAATAGAAGTCCCATCCGGCGATCAGCAGCTTCGCGTCGGGATAGTCGCGCTTCGCCATATCGAGGAACTTGTTGAGCGTCTTCACCTTGAGGTCGAAGTTCGCCTTGCGGTCTTTGTAGCACCAGCGCTCGCCCAGGCCGATGGTGTGCAGGAGACGCGGTTCCGGCGCACCCTGGTCGTAGGCGTCGATCGCCGTCTTCGTCAGCTTCCAGTACTCCTCGGCCCAGTCTCCCGTGCGGATGTCCCACACGCGCAGATGCGGCTCGGCGTGCGTGGAGTTGGCCTGCGGGAGGAACGGCGGCTTCTTGTTCGCGAGGAAGGAGTCCGGCGTGGGCGAGTACCAGTGGGACATCGTGCCGAAGTCCTCCGGTGACATCAGGCCGCGATCAAAGGCGTATTTCTGAAGGTCGTGCCGCAGCTGGCCACGGAACTGGAGGCTCCAGAAGAGCGTGCGATCGTTGTAGCCCTTGTACATTCCCGGCTGCGGCTTCGACGCGTCGGGGTAGGGACAGACATCCGGGAACGCGCGCTGGAACACGTCGTCCTGTCCAATGCGGAGCATGAACGTGTTGAGGCGGCGCTTGAGGATCCAGTCGATCTCCTTCTTCCAGTCGTCGAGTCCCCAGTGCTCCGCCTGGAAGCGCGTGAGGCCGCGGTGCGCGAAGTAGCGGATGGCACGGTACTCGAAATGCGCCTCCTCGTAGACGTCGAGATTGGAGAGGTCGATCGAGTCGCGCTTCGGCACCACGTCGCCGTCCCAGAACCAGTGGCAGCCGCCGCGCCGCTCAAGGAGGTCGTAGAGGCCGTACCACACGCTGCGCAGGTTGGAGCCGGTGATGGTGACAACTTGCTGTTGTACGCTTGCTGTCTTGGTCTTGGAGGGACCGGGCGAGGACGCCCGCCCTGAATTTGCGGGCCCGGAGGCCCGCCACCCCGATGTGATCGTGTACGCATCACGGCCGCTCTTCGACACCTTGGGATCGATGGCGAACTTCACGATTCCCACAGGCGCGTCCTTGCCGGTGATTTGCTTGTAGTACTTCGCGAACTCGGCATGTTGCAAGGCGAATGTTTCTTTCTGTTCGGCCTCTTCCAGCTCCAAAAACGCGGCCGCAAAGCGACGGCCGAATTCGCGCAGCGCCTCCGTGTTGAAGTGCAGAATGTCACGATTGGCCCCGAGTCCCTCTGCGGACACTACGCGGAAGTTGGGAACCTTGCCTTCCAACGCATGGAGTTGCGCATTGATCTCTCGCCACAACAGCTTGTTCCCGGGCGTTCCTTTGGCCTTGAAGTTTTCAAGATACCATCCAAGTTCGCCCGCGACGAACGGCACGTCGCCAAACTCCCTCCTGAACGACTTGACCATGGACTCCATCTTCGCGCCCCACACGGACACCCCTTTCGGCGTGGCGTCATGTTCGCCCTGGTGCCAGAGGATGCCCTTCAGCGTGCCGCTCTTCAATGCGACCCGCGTCCGGGACACGGCGTTCGACCAGAGGTCTCCACCCTCGACCCAACTGCCGATACCTGTTCCACCAACAGCGCACGGGATAAGCCCGATCTTCACGTTCTTGTCCATGTCCGCCACCGTCCGCGCAAAGCTCGCAGCGAGCCCCGCGCCGGCGACCTTCTTGTCGAAGTGTATTGGTTCGTCGGCGACCAGCCACTTGCCCTTGGCGTCCAACTTGAATATCCTGTCCGTTTCGACTCGGTTCTCTGCTGTCAGGATGCCGCGTCCGGCCATGTTCGACTGTCCGACGAGGAGGTAAAGGTCCATGCCGGCATCGGTGCCGTACGGACATGCCACGAGTGCCGACATGATTTCGCGGATGACCTTGCGGAAGTTCTCCTGCGTGCGCGGCAATGTCGGTTTCAGCGATTCAAGCGGCTTCTCCTTGAGCGCAAGGCGTTCAGGTTCGGCCGGCGGGGATAGCTTCGCTTCTCCGTCGCCATCGGCGACCGCCTTTGCAAGATTCGCCGCAATGGCCTTTGCGTGCGGCGCGTACCAGTGCCGCGCAAGCTCGTACTGGTGGCTGCGGCAGTAACCGCAGGAGGCGTTCTCAAAGAGCGTCTTGGAGAAGTCGGGATTCTGTATCTTCTCCACCGCGTCAAGGCGCAGGTACGATTCCCAGAGCGAGTAGTCTGTGTGGAGCGCGAGCAGATCGGCCATCAAGTCACAGAGCGCTGCGATATTCTCGGCGCGGACGACGATATTCCTATCCTCGCCTTTACACTTCCCCTTCCGCAACTTCGCCACGTCGGCGCTAAGGTCGGCACGGCGGAGGCAAATGATGCGGTCCAGCGCCATGCGGGCGATGTCGATGGTGTCGCGCTTGATGAAGTCGTCCTTCCATTCAATCTTCGCGAGCATCCCGAAAACCTTCTCGGCGTCGGCAACGGGCTTGCGCCACTTTTTCGGAGCGTGCGTGGCTTTCTTGTCGCCGAAGTCGCATTTCAGGATCACGTCGCCGTACGTCGTCGTCCAGTCGCGCAGCCACGACGCGGGAAGCACCGTGTTCCACGCCTCCTTCATCGCCTCGGCGTTCTTGCCGTAGCGGCTTGCGCAGAACTCGTCCAGCACCTCGCCGTGCGGAATCGCCTTGTCGGACCAGGCGTTCGCCGTGAAGTAGCGGAGGAGCAGCGTATCGGTGTGGCTCGACTCCGGCCAGAAGATGAAGCCCTTGCAGAACGGGTCGTTCTGCACGAGCTTCTGACGCTCCTCGATAATCGGATAGTCCGCGCGCGCGTCAAGGGCCTTCTCGTAGGCAAGGAAGACAGAGTAGGTGTACGGGAACTTGCCAATCACGTCCCACTTGGTGAAGTTGCTCTTCGCGCCGCGCCCCGTCTTCTGGTCGGCGGAGTAGTCCCACACGATGCACTTCTTCGGGTCGAGCAGCTTGAGGAAGTCCTTGACCTCCTGCGGCGACCAACTGAAGTAGAAGTCCCAACCAGGCATGAGCAACTTGGCATCCGGGTAGTCGCGTTCCACGCGCGACATGAAGCGCTGGAGGCCGAGCACCTTAAGCTTGAAGTTCTCTTTCTTGTCCTTGGAGAGGATGCGCTCGCCCGTGCCGATGGTGTGGAGGAGACGCGGCTGGGGCGCGCCCTTGCCGTACGTCTCGACCGCCGTCTTCGTCATCTTCCAGTATTCGTCGATCCAGCGGTCGTCGCGTACGTCCCACACGCGGTTGTTCACCGGACGCTTGTCCGCGCCGGGATAAAACGGCGGCTTGCGGTTTTCGATGTAGTCGAGTGGCGTAGGCGCGTACCAGTGCGTCATCGTGCCGTAGTCCTCGGGCACCATGAGCCCGCGCTCAAAGCCGTATTTCTGGAGGTCATCGCGGAGCTTGCCCCTGAACTGGAGGCTCCAGAAGAGCGAGCGGTCATTGTAGCCCGTGCCCGCGCCTGGCTGCGGTTTCGACGGGTCAGGGTAGGCGCAGGCATCGGGGAACGTCCGCTGGAAAAGGTCGTCTTGCCCGATGCGGAGCATGAACACGTTGAGCCGGCGCTTGAGTATCCAGTCTATCTCCTTCTTCCAGTCCTCTGGCCCCCAGTGCTCGGCCTGGAAGCGAGTTAGGCCACGATGTGCGAAGTAACGGAGGCCACGATATTCAAAACGCGCCTCCTCGTGGACGTTGAGATTCGAGAAGTCGATGGCGTCGCGCTTCGGCACCACGTCGCCGTCCCAGAACCAGTGGCAGCCGCCACGCCGTTCGAGGAGGTCGTAGAGGCCGTACCACACGCTGCGCAAGTTGGAGCCAGTGATGGTGACGGCGGGCAGAGGGCTGCCCGCCCTACCCTGTTCGCCGCCACGGTAGGGCGGTCGCCCCGCGACCGCCGCATTCCCCGACGCGATCCGATACGCATCGCGGCCGCTTTTCGACACCTTAGGATCAATGGCGAACTTCACGATTCCCGCAGGCGCGTCCTTGCCGGTGATTTGCTTGTAGTACTTCGAGAATTCCGCTTTCTGCGGCGCAAACTTGTCCGCCGCCGGTTTCGCACCATTGCGGAGGCTCTTGAAGTAGTTTTCGATCTCGTCCGCGCGCGTCGTTTCGCGGCGCGCCTTGACGCCGAAGGACTTCACGTCGCGAATCCAGTTCTCGACGGCCTCGGCCTTCGTCGCGGGACGCGTCCACGTGTAGCCGAGTTTCGCGGATATGTTCCTAAGGATGTCGTAGTTGAGGAGTAGCATGTGGTCAACTGTAAGACGCTCGCGCCTCACGCGGGAGGCGAACGGTTCGCCCTCCTTCTCCGCCGCGACCACTGCCTCGTCCATGTATTTCGCGGCAAGCAGCTTGTCGCCGCCGGGGAGGAACGGCGCGCCCTTGTGTCCGCACTTCACGATCTGCTTCGTCTTGCGCGGCCCTGCCTCGATCACCGCGATGAACTTCCTGAGGATCGGCGCGGCGGACTTTCCGTAGTACCCTTCCAAGAATTCGTCCATGAGGCGCTTCTCGTCGTCCTTCGGATCCCAGAGAAGGTGCGCCGTCACGTAGTGCCGGAGCGTCGCGAACGTCCCGGCGGAACAGAGCGCGTCGCCCTGCTCGAACACGCCCACCGCGCCGTTCTCGGCGAAGAGGCGGATGTTCGGCGCGATGGAGTTGATGTTCGGATGCGGCATCATGTAGCTGCGGAAGTTGGCGAGGTAGTCCCAGATGAAGAGGTTTCCGCCGGCGACACGACTCCAGTCGGCGAGGTCCTTCGCGAACGACGCCTTGTGCGGCGGCAGGGGTTTGTCGAGCGGACGCGCGAAGTCGCATTCGATGTCGCAGAGACGCACCACCACATTGTGGCGAGGCTTCGTCTTCGTCGGCGCCTTGCGCGTGAACTGGTAGGCGAACGTGTCGATGCGCACGTTCGGGAACTCCTTCTCAACCGCCTCCGCGACGTCGTTCGCGAAGCGGAGGTACGGACCCGACGGCGCGCCGCCATCCTCTGCCATCATCGCCTTGCACTTCTCGCACGTGCAGTATCCACGCCAGTCGTTCTGCGAGACCTGGATGAAATCGGCAGACGGATCCTCGCGCAGACGCTTCAATGTCTCCTTGATGTACTCTGCCTTCATCTCGGCGTTCGCAAGGCAGAGCTGCTTCGGCTCGCGTTTCCCCTTCACAAGCGAATACCATTCAGGATGCTTCTCGAAGTACACATTCGGAGGCAGCACCTCGAAGAAGGAATGGTACGCGCTGTGGCGTCCCTTGAAGAAGAACAGACGGTGGTTGCCACCCAGCTCCGGCGGAATGAACTTGATGTCCGTAAGCAGGTAACGAGTGAGCGACGTGAAGTTGCCCTTCGAGCGCACCTTGAAGAGCGGGTCGAATCCGTCTAGGTAGTACGTCTCGCGGTACTTGAACTGCGGGGTGTATGAGAGAGCGATGTCCTTCACGGGAGCCGCGTCGAGCTTCGGGTACGTCGCCGCGTCGGAGGTCCACCACCTCACGCCACAGTATTTTTCGAGATAAAGGTCAACGGCATACAGCGGCGCGCGCGCCGGATCGCCGTCCAGCACCACGCCCCCCTCCACGGACTTCAAATACACCTCATCCACTTGGTAGGGACGGCTCGCCGAGCCGTCCGTCCTCGCTTTCTTCGCCGCCTGCGTCGCGCCGACGAAGAGCTTAACGGAGGTCGCGTCCTTCGCCAAATCGGCCTCCGATACGACCTTCGGCTTTTCTCCGAGGCACTTGCCGAGTTCGCCCGCCAGTTCGGCGGCGGCGGACTTCTCAACGGCCGTTGGCGAATCAGGCAATACCACAACTGGGGCAATGCCCCCGAATCCGCATGTCGCCGCCATCGCAGACGACACCGCAAGCAGCATCAATTTCATTATTGTTCCTCAACCTTTCGATAAAGTTTCAAGGCTGTTATTATATCATATTTATCTTTGCGGGCGGCGGTGTCTGGTAAAATATATCGAAAAGTGCGGCTTGGGGCGCATCTACGTTTTCACCCATACGTATTGGGATTGGGAAACAACCATGACAACTTTCAAGAACAACATTATCCTGCGGACGCACCTTGAACATTCAGAATTGAAGATCGGCAAATGGGCGCGGGCGAGTTAGCCCGCGCGCCAAAGGCAGGTTGTTTCAAATAGTTGTTTCCAATTATCAGAAGGCTCGGCGGTGAATTACGCAGATACGCCCAGACGGCTTGAAAACAAGTCGCCATTCCACCGGATTTCCTTGCATAGTGGGCACGAATTTGGCATACTACCCGCGCTGAGCCTTTCAGATGCGCAGGTTTTTTCTGCGAGTTCCATCAAGCCGCATGGCTTGTCTCGCGAATGGCGCGAAAGAAGGCTTTGCAATTACCTCAACAGATGAAAGTCGCGTTCGTCACATTTGGATGCCGCCTCAACCGCGCCGAGTCGCTCGACCTTGAGGCACGTTATCAGGCCGCCGGGCATGAGATCGTCGACCTGGGCATGACTTCGCGCGAAACGGGAGGATCTAACCCCGTCGCTGACAACATCCCCGATCTCATCCTCGTTCGTGGGTGCAGCGTCACGGCCAAGGCCCAACGCGACTGCGAGAAGGCCATCGCCCACCTCCACGCCCGTTACCCCTCAACCGAAATCCGCCCCATAGGCTGCCTCCCCAACACCCAACCACCACCAACTCCCCACCTCCTGCCAACTACCAACTCCATCCCCCTACAGACCTCACGCGCATATCTTAAAATCCAGGACGGATGCAGCGGAAAATGCACTTTCTGCATTGTTCCGCATTTTCGCGGGGCACCGGAGAGCGTTCCTATCGATGAGATTATGGTGCGGACCAGGGCATTCCTTGCGGCAGGATATCGTGAGATTGTGCTGACGGGATGCAATCTTTCCCTGTACAAGTCAGATGGGCACAACTTCGCCTCGCTACTTGACATCCTCGCAGAAATGCTGGGGTCTGTCCCCATGGGGAAAATGACGGGGGCTATCCCCGCAAGGATAAGGATTGGTTCGTTGGAACCTGGTAAAGGATGCGAGGGAATATTGGATATAATGGAGAAACATCCTAATATCTGCCGTTTCTTGCATTTATCGCTTCAAAGTGGCAGTAATCGCATCTTGAAACGGATGAAACGACCATACAATATCGGATTGGTGGATCGATTTTGCACAATGGCGCGGGAACGACTGGGGACAGACCTCGCGCTAGGCGCGGATGTAATCACCGGTTTCCCCGGCGAGACCGACGAGGACTTTGCAGCCACCCGCGAATTTCTCATGCGTCATGCCTTCTCCAACCTCCACGTCTTCCCCTACTCGGAGCGTCCCGACACGCCAGCCGCCACGATGGACGGCTCCGTTCCCCGCCCCGTGCGTCTGGTCCGAGCCCGTAATCTCACCGCCCTCGGACACATCCAGCGCGCGGCCTTTGCCCAGTCGTTCCTCGGCCGCGAGGTCGAGGTCTGCGTGGAGCGTGGCGGCGAACATGGCTGGACCGACGCCTACCTTCCCTGCAAATGGAAAGGCCCCGCCGAACGGCGGAGCCTCGTGCGCACGCGCGTCATTGCCGTTGAAGGCGACACGCTTCTCGCGTCCACCCCCTGACTCGGACGCTTTACCCTTAATTCCTCATTTCGATTTACCACTCCATGTTATATCTCACGCAGAGGCGCGGAGAGGCAGAGTTCGCAGAGTTTATCCCATTGCTTGAGTATGTATTTGTTTTCACCAATTGGGTGAAAGAGCTTTCCGAGATTCTTCTTGTAATGGTTTTCTTTTCCGTCGGATTTCTGAACTTTCTCTGTGCTCTCCGCCTCTCTGCACCTCTGCGTGAGACTTTCAACCGAGGATTTTAGGTTTACCCGATAAGACGCGCCGCCCCACCTACTCCACTCTCACGTCAAACCTCACCCCATTCGGACCAGTCGCGCTACCCGTCCCCTTCCCGTCGACGACCACGCCAATCACCTTGACAGTGAACTTCTTCAGCTTCCCGCCCTGAATCGCATACACCTTGAACGAGCCCTTGAAGATGCCCGTCTTCGGCGTGTACGTGAGCTTCATCGCGGAGCGGTTCGTACCCTTCTTGGTGTCGACCACGAGGCTAGACACCTTCGTCTTCTTGTCCTTCGCGTACTTCACGCCCGCAGCCTTCGCAAACGACCACTTCCCGCCCTTCGGGATCACCGGCTCGCCATCCGGCAGCAGTTCCGTGATCGTCCCCTCTGGTAGGGCGGTCGCCCCGCGACCGCCGTCCACATACACCTTTGCCCCCGACTTGCTCCAGTCGCCGCCCACCTTCTTCTCAACCATCACATAATTGCCATTCTTCAGCGTAAAGCTTCCATCCGCAGCCATTTCAAACGCCATATCCCCAATCGGCGCCTTGAAGGCAAGCGTCACGGGAGGTACGCGCCCCATCGCGTCCAAAGCGACATTCACCCCCTTAGCCGAGACCTTCTTTGCCTTGCCGTCAACAAGCAGCGACGCCGTGGTAGATACCTTTACCACGCCCTTCTTGGTGATCTTACCCACCTTCACCTGCATCGTGCCGGCGAGCGCACCGCCCTTATACAGCGCCCCGTCAACCGTCTGTGCCTTAGCGAAACTCGTATTCAGCTTACCCGCCGTTATCTCAGCCCATTGCGCGTAGTAGGTCACGTTCGCAGTTACCTTTGTTCCGCCCGTAATCTGCGCACCTCCATTCGCCGCCGTAAACCAACCGCCAAAGGTGTAACCGCTGCGCGTAGGCGTCGGCAATGTACCAACCGCCGCGCCCCTAGTCACCGTCCGCGTAGTAGGCGACACATTACCGCCATTCGCGTTAAATGTTACCAAGTGAGTCGTTGGTGTCGATATCGGCGTGGGCGTGTCGCCGCCACCAGAACCACCGCCACCACTCTGTTTCCAAGTGGCCGTAAAGGTCTTGTCGCCAGTTGAACCTTTCGCGATCTTGCCGCCATCGGGCGTCCACCCCTTGAACCTATAGCCGTCTCTTACCGGTGCGGAGAGAGAAACCGCCATCTCTATCGTGTACCATGCTGGATTGCCCGCTGCGTTGCGTCCACCATCAAGTACGTATGATATTGCGTATCTAATTGGCGTCCAATGGGCGTAAAGCGTCACGCTCTTGTCCGCAACGGTATCAGCCGACACACTCGTTCCGCCGTCGACCGCCGTGAACCAGCCCGCGAAATCATATCCGGTTCGCGTCGGGACAGGCAGTTCCCCGTAAGCAGCCCCCTTAGTGACCGACTTCTTAGCGACATCAACACTGCCGCCATTTGCGCTAAATGCAACATCAAATGTGTCAGTCAATCCTACATCTTCAATGTATTCAATGCTCACCCCGTTCCATTTGCCAGGAATGTCCACGCCCCAACCCGTTGAGCCACGGTGAACATAGACTGTACAAGTGGAAGCAGAAATACCTCGGAAAATATTCACGCCAGTACTTGGAGCATTGCCGTCAAAGAAGACACTTTCAAGGTTACGGCACCACGCGAATGCCTGACCATCAAAGACGGTGGCCCCCACCTCGTCGTCGGAGTTCGCCACGACAATCGTCTTCAAACTATAACAAGACGTAAACGCTTCGTCACACACATGCACACCACCGTGCAACACAAGATTGGTCATACTGGTGCAGCCGTCAAAAGCATTTTGCTTAATGCTTTTAACCGATTTCGGTATCTCGACCGACAACAGACTAGTGCATTCTGCAAACGCCCGTCCGTCTATTCCCAACACCCCTTCATTAATCACGACAGACGACAGGTTGGTGCAATTTGCAAAGGCGTTTTCACATATATGTCCGACGCTACCAGGAATCGACACTTCAACAAGTCCGCTACCCTTAAATGCTTGACGCGAAATGTTCGTCACAACCCCATCAGGTATGTCGATATGCCTGAGGCTCGTACATCCGCTGAACATCGATGACGATATCAGGCGGCAATTAAGCGTAACCGAATTGAGAGACTTGCACCCCGCAAACAACCCCCATCCGTAAATTTCGATTGTAGAGGGAATGGACACTGAAAGTAGCCAATCCTCCCCTCTAAAGGCCTGCCCGTCAAGATACGTAACCACCCCGCTTCCTGTTCTTGATCCAAATTGCCATGACAGCCACTCTGGAATCACAAGATTATAAGGAGGATTATTTATAACATTTGGGTGGCGTTCTCTCGGCCAATAACCATCCACCGTTGCAAATCCATTTATCCCAACATCTCCTATCTTCCAAATATAAGAACCTTCACAACCATTTACCGACCTATACTTACTGTCGCGATTTGCATCGGTTTGCGAGCAAACGTGAAACAGATTGGATACATCATTTCCAGCATTGGTCCATCCAAAAGAAATATTGGAAAAAAATGTCGTAACTAGCAAGCTGCTTAACACAAATTCTATTGTAAAACCATTCTTCTTCATCATTTCGTCTCCTTTACGTTTCCCATTGAGGTCATTTCAAACCTTCTTTAGTGAGGCCGATGGGGCAAGCTGCACAGCCTGCTGACACCCATCAAACCAATCAACCGCCGAAGAATTGGAGATTGACAGTATATCATTTCCTCAATCTCCCCGCAAGGGGTGTGTTCACTGGACTACGAATTTCTTAAGTTGTTCTCGCAATCTGTGCGCGGCTGTGGTATCATTCATGTCGGCTTCCCTTCAGTGGTTTTTGACGCCCCGTATTATACGGGTTTCACCGAATGGAAGCCACTTCCTTTTCCCCGGAAGCGTATATTTCTCGGCAAGCGCGGGAACATGCGGCATCTTTGCCATCATGGAGCATGACTTCAAGTGGCACCCCATGCGAATTTTGCGGATTTCGGCGGAATCCGACAAAGCCCCGAGGCGCAGCGAAACAGCACAACCGCACATAACAGCCAGAAAGCGCACGATTTGGCAGTTGTCTCACGGCGCATCGCACACCTCAAGGAAAAATGGGGAAAGTCCAGCCGTTGTTGCTGACTGGAGGACGCCGCCACCTTGGCGACGAAATGGAGGGACGAGCCCTCCAAGGGTGGGGCGAGCCCTCCGGGCGAGCCGCAAGTTGGGACGAGCCGTACGGTAGGGCGCGATCACCGAGCGCGCCGCCTGATAGGGCGAGCCGTCCTCGGCTCGCCCGTAGGGCTCACCCCACCTCGCCTACTCAACGCTCACGTCAAACCTCATCCCATTCGGACCAGTTGCGCTACCCGTCCCCTTCCCGTCAGCAACCACGCCGATCACCTTGACCGTGAACTTCTTCAGCTTCCCGCCTTGAATCGCATACACCTTAAACGAGCCCTTGAAGATGCCCGTCTTCGGCGTGTACGTGAGCTTCATCGCGGAACGGTTCGTACCCTTCTTGGTGTCGACCACTAGGCTAGACACCTTCGTCTTCTTGTCTTTCGCGTACTTCACGCCCGCAGCCTTCGCAAACGACCACTTCCCGCCCTTCGGAATCACCGGCTCGCCATCCGGCAGCAGCTCCTCGATCGTCCCCTCTGGTAGGGCGGTCGCCCCGCGACCGCCGTCCACATACACCTTTGCCCCCGATTTGCTCCAGTCGCCACCCACCTTCTTCTCAACCATCACATAATTGCCATTCTTCAGCGTAAAGCTTCCATCCGCAGCCATCTCAAACGCCATCTCCCCAACCGGGGCCTTGAATGCGAGCGTCACGGGAGGGACGCGCCCCGTCGCGTCCAAAGCAACTTTCACCGCCTTAGCCGAGACCTTCTTCGCCTTGCCGTCGATCAGCAACGTGGCAGTACCGGAAATCTTGACGATCCCCTTCTTGCTGACCTTGCCAACCTTGACCTGCATCGTGCCCGCTATATTACCATTCCATTTGTAGAGCGCACCTTTAACTGTCTGAGCCTTGACCAAGAAGGTAGTATCAGCCACCGTTCCGGCAACAACAGTCTCCGGCAGAGGCGTGGGCGTGGGTATGGGCGTGGGCGTATCGCCACCACTGGAGGAGCCACCACCAGCACCGCCGCCGGTGCCACCACCAGAACCACCACCGCCAGCACTACCACCTTCTCCACCAGAACCGCCGCCGCCAGCACTACCACCACCGGAGCCGCCGCCGTCCTCCGTCCAGTGCGCGTAGAACGTGACGTTTGTCGTGACGATGGTATCGTCACGCACAGGACTGCCGCCGTCCGCCTCGGTGAACCATCCATCGAAAGTGTGGCCGTCCCACACCGCCACCGGCAATTCGCCCACCGCGCAGCCGTTCGTCACAATGGTGGGGCGAGTTGTCCTCAACGAGCCACCCTGCGCGTCGAAAGTGACGGTGAAGATCAACGTATCTACCGGATCACGGTCATAATACTCGACTGTCATTCCCTGCCACTTGCCATCTCTAACGGCATACGTACTATTTCCTCTCGGAAGATACACCACACATGACGAACCAATGCCGTAGAAAGGATCAATGACATATCGTAAAGGTCCAGCTAGCGCACCATAACTATATGGACAATCACCGCTCATTATCACGCTCGTTAGACCGCTGCAATCCTCGAACGCCCGATCCCCGATGCTCGTCACGCTGCCAGGAATCATCACGCTCGTCAGACCGCTGCAACCGGAGAACGCAGAAAGTCCGATACTCGTCACGCCGTCGGGAATCGTCGCGCTCGTAAGACCGCTGCAACCGGAGAACGCAGATGACCCGATGTTCGTCACGCTGTTCGGTATCGTCACGCTCGTAAGACCGCTGCAACCGGAGAACGCAGATGACCCGATACTCGTCACACCGTCAGGGATCGTCACATCACCATTTACACCTCGTATAAGAGTCTTGCCATCCTTAGACAACAACAGGCCGTTGACCGACTTGTAATTGACATTCCCCGAATCAACCGACATTGACAACAAACCGCTACAGCCTCTGAACGCATAATCCCCGATGCTCGTCACGCTGTTCGGTATCGTCACGCTCGCAAGACAGCTGCAGTCGGAGAACGCAGACAACCCGATGCTCGTCACGCTGTCCGGGATCGTCACGCTCGTCAAACCGCTGCAGCCGTAGAACGCAGAATCCCCGATGTTCGTCACGCTGTTCGGTATCGTCACGCTCGCAAGACAGCTACAGCCGTAGAACGCAGAACCCCCGATGCTCGTCACGCTGTTCGGGATCGTCACGCTCGTAAGACCGCTGCAATGGCGGAACGCAGACCACCCGATGCTCGTCACACTGTTTGGAATCGTCACGCTCGTAAGGCCACTGCAACCGGAGAACGCAGATGACCCGATACTCGTCACACCGTCAGGGATCGTCACATCACCATTTACACCTCGTATAAGAGTCTTGCCATCCTTAGATAACAATAAGCCGTTGATCGACTTGTAATTGACATTCCCCGAATCAACCGATATTGACAACAAACCGCTGCAATCCGGGAACGCACCCGACCCGATGTCCGTCACGCCGTTGCCAATAGTCACGCTCGTCAAACCGCTGCAACCGTAGAACGCAGACCACCCGATGCTCGTCACGCCGTTACCGATCGTCACGCTCGTCAGGCCACTGCAAACGCCGAACGCATACTCCCCGATGTTCGTCACAGAGTCAGGGATCGCCACGCTCGTAAGACCACTGCAACCGTAGAACGCATCATCCCCGATGCTCGTCACAGAGTCAGGGATCGTCACGTTCGTAAGACCGCTGCAACCATCGAACGCCCGCCCCCCGATGTTCGTCACGCTGTTCGGTATCGTCACGCTCGTCAAACCGCTGCAACCATCGAACGCCCAATCCCCGATGCTCGTCACGCCGTCAGGGATCGTCACATCACCATTTACACCTCGTATAACAAACCGCTACAGCCCCTGAACGCATAATCCCCGATGCTCGTCACAGAGCCAGGAATCGTCACGCTCGTAAGACCGCTGCAACCGTAGAACGCAGACCACCCGATGCTCGTCACAGAGGCAGGAATCGTCACGCTCGTAAGACCGCTGCAGCCGTAGAACACCATATCCCCGATGCTCGTCACACCGTCCGGGATCGTCAATGCCGTAACCTTCTCTCCATTGAGATAGAGGTTGTGCGCGTAATAAAACGGATTGGCGCATGTTCCTTCAAATGACATACCGCACCACTTCGTAAGGTCGGTAATATGCACGCTCGTAAGGCCGCTGCAGCCGACGAACGCCTCATACCCGATGTTCGTCACAGAGGCAGGAATCGTCACGCTCGTAAGACCACTGCAACCGTTAAACGACATTCCCCCGATGCTCGTCACAGAGTCAGGAATCGTCACGCTAGTGAGCCCGCTGCAACCATCGAACGCCTGCCACCCGATGTTCGTCACACTGTTCGGGATCGTCACGCTCGTCAAACCGCTGCAACCGATAAACGCATGACCCCTGATGTTCGTCACAGAGTCAGGAATCGTCACGCTCGTCAAACCGCTGCAACCATCGAACGCCCAATCCCCGATGCTCGTCACGCCGTCAGGGATCGTCACATCACCATTTACACCTCGTATATTGTAATTGGCATTCCCAGAATCAACCGATATTGACAACAAACCGCCACATTCTAAGAACGCCAAATCCCCGATGCTCGTCACGCTGCAAGGTATCGTCACGCTCGTAAGACCGCTGCAACCATAGAACGCCCGATTCCCGATGCTCGTCACGCTGTTCGGTATCGTCACGCTCGTCAAACCGCTGCAGCGGGAGAACGCACTATCCCCGATGCCGCGAATACCTGTCAAATCCAGATTGCCGGAAAGCGAGCCCGTTTTGCGAAACACCCAACCATCAACTAACTTCACATCAGAAATCGTCGCAACTACCCAACCATCAACTAACTTCACATCAGAAATCGTCGTCACGTCGAAAAGTGATTCGCTGCAACCGGAGAACGCAGACGACCCGATGCTCGTCACGCTGTTCGGGATCGTCACGCTCGTCAAACCGCTGCAACCATAGAACGCATCAGACCCGATGCTCGTCACGCTGTTCGGGATCGTCACGCTCGTCAAACCGCTGCAACCGTAGAACGCTTCATACCCGATGCTCGTCACACTGTTCGGAATCGTCACGTTCGTAAGACCGCTGCAATACTCGAACGCCCGATCCACGATGCTCGTCACAGAGTCAGGTATCGTCACACTTGTCAGATTACGGCTAAACGATCCTGACGGGAACAATGGCGCGACCAAGCTTGTAACATTCGTACAGCCACCGAAGGCATCATAACCAATTTTTACCATGGGGCCACATATCGCAACGCTCGTAAGACCGCTGCAATGGGAGAACGCATTACCCCCGATACTCGTCACAGAGTCAGGGATCGTCACGCTCGTCAAACCACTGCAACCGGAGAAAGCAGAATCCCCGATGTTCGTCACAGAGTCAGGAATCGCCACGCTCGTCAAACCACTGCAACCGGAGAAAGCAGAATCCCCGATGCTCGTCACAGAGCCAGGTATCGTCACGCTCGTCAAACCGCTGCAACCGTAAAACGCACCGTATCCCAAGACGGTTTCATCGGTTATCGTCACCGTCTTCAAGGTCGCCGGAATGTAATAATACGAATAACCGCCGTAATAATAATACTGCTCGATCTTCGTACCACCCGTATAGGAACTTGTTCCGAAGATATATCCGAACACCGAATCGGACGTGCCAGAATTGCCGCGCCGCGAACCGACAAACGGCAACGTGATACTCGTAAGACCGCTACAACCAAAGAACGCAGATGATCCGATGTTCGTCACACTGTTCGGGATCGTCACGCTCGTAAGACCGCTGCAATCCCTGAACGCAGACGACCCGATCTCTGTCACGCCGTCAGGTATCGTCACACTTGTCAGATTACGGCTATCCAATCCTGGCGGGATCAATGGCGCGACCAAGCTTGTAACATTCGTACAGTCACCGAAGGCAATATAACCAATTTTCACCACGGCGCCACATATCGCAACGCTCGTAAGACCGCTGCAACCGGAGAACGCATAATCCCCAATGTTCGTCACAGAGTCAGGTATCGTCACGCTCGTCAAACCGCTGCAACCGGAGAACGCAGACGACCCGATGCTCGTCACAGAGTCAGGTATCGTCACGCTCGTCAGGCCACTGCAAACGCCGAACGCATCATCCCCGATGCTCGTCACACCGTCAGGGATCGTCACGCTCGTAAGACCGCTGCAACCTCTGAACGCAGACGACCCGATGCTCGTCACAGAGTCAGGAATCGTCACGTCACCAGTTACGCCTAGTATAAGAGTCTTGCCATCTTTAGACAGCAATAGGCCATTTGCGGATGAATAGTTAGCATTGCCATTACCCACTGTAAAAGATGTAATCCCGCTGCAATCCTCGAACGCATACGACCCAATACTCGTCACAGAGTCTGGTATCATCACGTCACCATTGACTCCACGAATGAGCATCGTACCATCTTTAGACAGCAATAGGCCATTTGCGGATGAATAGTTAGCATTGCCATTACCCACTGTAAACGATGTAATCCCGCTGCAACCTCTGAACGCCTCATACCCGATGCTCGTCACAGAGTCAGGGATCGTCACGCTCGTAAGTCCGACACAATGGGATACCACACCATATTTGATGTACGTCACGCCGTCAGGAATCACCAAATTCGTGATTTTCTCACCATTCAGATAGAGATCATGCGCAGATTCAATATAATCATCGAAAACAACATTGCACCATTTCGCAAGATCGGAAATATAAACGCGTGTAATTTCATCACAATCAGTAAATGCTGCATCTCCAATGTACGTCACAGAGGCGGGAATCGTCACACTCGTCAATCCGCTACACTCCCTGAACGCTTCATGCCAGATACGCGTCACACCATTCGGGATCACCACGCTCGTAAGACCACAGCAACCATAGAACGCCCCCTGCCCAATAAACGTCACAGAATCCGGTATCGTCACGCTCGTAAGCCCGCTGCAACCATCGAACGCAGATGACCCGATGCTCGTCACGGGCTTGCCGCCGAGCGTGGAAGGAATCGTCACGGCACCAGCAGGTGATGGCGAGATGGCGGCATAATCATAGTTGTAAACCTCCGCCGTGTCGCCGTTGATGCGGTACGTCCACGTGTAGTCGCCGACCGTTTCCGTATCGGCCCACGCACCAAACGCCACGGCCACTGCCGCAGCCATCATAATCAGTATCTTTTTCATTTCGCTTGTCCTTTCAAGTTTTATCTTTCCTTTTGCGGCTCGCCCGGAGGGCTAGCCCCACCGTTCCGCATCACTTCAGACCGCCATTGACACGGGGCGGCAGATGATAATTCAGAGCGTTGTCCTTTGACGGACAAAAGCATTTGGTATTATAACCCTTTCCCCTACCTCGCGCAAGCGGGATTTTGGGATTTTGGGAAATTGAAGTTTTTCGCACAGTTTGAGATGTGAATGCGCGGTACGTCACTTATTCGTATATGTGAAGTGGCGGGTACGGGCGTGAGATTGCGGTGCGGAACATGTTTTTTTTTGGGGGGGCGGCTCGCCCCACCTTGCGGCCGCGACGGGGCGCGGCCCTCCCGGTGCGGCCGTGACGGGGCAAGGGGGGCGAGCCGCTCACGATTCCCCAACCGACCTGGTGAAGGCCCACGCACACCTCTCGTTGACAAGGCATGAGCTTTCAGTCCCTTTACATACTCCGTGACACCTAGATGTCAGGGGCGTGACACCTAGATGTCAGGGGCGTGACACCTAGATGTCAGGGGCGTGACACCTAGGTGTCATAGGGTGTGACACCTAGGTGTCATAGGGTGTGACACCTAGGTGTCATGGGGTGTGACACCTAGGTGTCATTAATTGGGGCTCTAAAGCAGGAAAGCAGTTCAAAGGCAAAGCATGGGGAATAAACCTAAATCGCAGTTGAACATGCCCTTCTTATTTCTAGTTGTAACTCTCCTTAACTCCGAAACTCCAAAACTCCCAATAGCGAAAGCAAGAAGGCCTTTCTCCGCGCTCTCCGCCTCTCTGTGCCTCTGCGTGAAATTATCGTGTGGTGCCCAATTTATTTTTGGGCATCGACTTATCGCAAAAGGTGAAGTAGCAGGTAGGAGGTGTGAGATTATGGTACGGAATGTGGTTTTGTAAGGATCGCGGCTCGCCCGGAGGGCTCGCCCCACCACGGCGGAATTACTTCGCGCCGAAGAAGTAGCGGTTCGCGTTGTTGTAGGAGATGTCCGAGACGAGGCCGCCGATCCACTTGATGTCGTTGGGCAGCTCGCCGCGCGTGATCTCCTCGCCGAGCTTCGCGCAGAGGATGCGGCGGAAGTACTCGTGGCGCGTGTAACTGAGGAACGAGCGCGAGTCCGTGAGCATGCCCACGAAGTTGCCGAGGCAGCCGAGCGCCGCAAGGGCCTCCACCTGCTTCTTCATGCCGTCCTTCTGGTCGAAGAACCACCACGCCGCGCCGAGCTGGATCTTGCCGCGGTCGGGCCCCTTCTGGAAGGAACCCATGAGCGTGGCGAGCATCTCCGTGTCCTTCGGGTTGAGGGAATAGAGGATCGTGCGCGGAAGCGCGTCCTCAAGTTCGAGACGGTCGAAGAGACGCGCGAGCGACTCGCAGGAGTTCCACTCGCCGATGCAGTCGTAGCCGGTGTCGGGTCCGAGCAGACGGAACATCCGCGTGTTCGCGTTGCGGAGGCAGCCGAAGTGGAGCTGCGCGGTCCAGTTCGCCGCCGCGTCCGCCTTCAGGCCCTCGTAGAGCCACGCGCTCTTGAACTTGAGCGCCTCCTCCGGCGTCACGGCCTTGCCGCTGCGCGCCTTCTTGAAGATGCGGCGCACCTCGGCCTCGGTGTATGGCGCGGCGAACACCTCGGTGATACCGTAGTCGCTCACCACGCAGCCGGCCTTCGCGAAGAACGCATGGCGCGCGGCCATCGCGGAGAGGAAGTCGTCCCAGCTCTTCACAGGGGTTTTCGCGGCGGCGGCGAGCTTGTCCATCCACGCGTTCCACGCCTTCGCGTCCTCGATCTTCGACGCCTTGTCGCTGCGCCACGCGGGCAGGATCTTCGTGCCGAACGGCTTTTTCGCGATGGTGAGGTGGTGTTCGAGGGAGTCAATTGGGTCGTCGGTGGTGCAGACCACCTTCACGTTCGACTTCTTCATCAGCCCGCGCGCCGAGAAGTCCTTCCCGCGCAATTTCGCGTTGCACTTCTTCCAGATCTTCGCCGCCGTGGCGGACGACAGGCGCTCCGTCACGCCGAAGTAGCGCGCGAGCTCGAGGTGCGACCAGTCGAAGAGCGGGTTCTTGAGGAGGCGCTCCATCGTGGCGGCGAAGGCATTGAACTTATCCTCCCACGGCGCGTCGCCCGTGATGTACTTCTCGTCCACGCCGTTCGAGCGCATCTGGCGCCACTTGTAGTGGTCCCCGCCAAGCCACACCTGCGCGATGTTCTCCCAGCGCTTGTCCTCAGCAATCTCCGCCGGCGGCAGATGGCAGTGGTAGTCGATGATCGGCATCTGCTCAGCATAGCCGTGGTAGAGTTCCTTGGCCGCCTTCGTGGTCAGCAGGAAATCGTCGGTGATGAACGCCATTTTTGTTTCTCCTTGTGCTTCTAGGTTGAAAGACGCTGTAATTATACCACAAAGAAGGCGTTCCTGCCATGCGGGATCACGCAGGGCGCATCTCTGTTTTTCACCCATGCGTTTTGAGATTGGAAACAACCAAGACAACTTTCAAGAACAACATAGTCCTACGGGCGCACCTTGAACATTCAGAATCGTGAGAGTTTGAGGATCAGCAAATGGGCGCGGGCGAGTTAGCCCGCGCGCCAAAGGCAAGTTGTTTTCAAACAGTTGTTTCCATTCAACGGAGGGGTCTACGGTGAATTATGCAGATGCGCCCGATCACGCGCTGTATGTGGTTGCGATGGTCTTGCCCTTGGTGCCGAGGGAACTGACGGGACGTGCGGCGACGGTCAGCCTCTTCCCTGCGGGAAGCTGCGATTTCGGTATGTCCACCGTCGTCACGCCGCCGTTTGGTTCGTGTCCGATGCCGGAATTGAGCCCGACGAAGAATACGCTTTTGAAGAACCGGTCCTTTCGGTCTTCGCTTGCGACGACCACATTGTAGGCGAAGGCGCGGGATGCCGGATTGCCGTCGGCCATCGGAATGGAGATCCTGATCCCCGGCTCCTTGCGCGGTTTCTTGCCGTCCTTTCCCTTCTCCACCTCGATCTGCGCGTTGGCAACTTCAAGTTTCGCCTTCTTGCCGAACTCCGGCGCACCGATGGTTTTCTGCAGCTCGGCAAGCGAGAATGGATGCGGCTTGAATGCACCAAGCGGGAGGATCCAGTCGGGACCGAGCTTGCCGCCCTGTCCGACCTCGTGCCGCTCGAACACGACCATGTCGTCGTAGACGTTCACGATCATCGCCTGACGCGAAGGAAGGTCGTGGCCGTGTCCCGCCCAACTGCTCGAGTCCTCCTTCGCCTTCATCGCCTTGTCGTTGAACGGATCCACCCCGTTCCCGCCGTCGAAGCGGCATGACCCGATCTGTATGTGCGGAAAGAACCCGCCGAAGGTGTCCGTGTCGCAGAAGATCGTCTTCCAGTCCGCGTTGCTCCAGTGCCAGTGGCCCATGAACGCGACGGCGTTGTGGAATTCCCGCAATGCGCTGCAGAAGCGGAAATGGTGCCTTCTGTGCGAAAGTATGAAGAACGGCTTTGTACCGCGCAGGGAGCACGGGACTGCGTTCGAGAGGATATAGTCCGCAAACGGCTTCTCGCCCACCCCGTCATACTCCTTCTCGTTCCAGTGGCGTCCGAAGAAGTGGTAACCCTTCACCACCTTGTGGAACACCTCCGAATACGGTTCGCCCCACACGCGCTCGTAGTGTCGGGGCAGGTCGGCGCAGATCGCGTTCTCCTGCCAGGACTTCGGGTCACGGTAGACGCCCCTGCAGTGTCCGCTGCCGCCGAACAGCTCGTGGTTGCCGACGATGATGATCTTGACGGGGCCGCCGTGCCTGCCGAACACCTTCTCGAACACCTCCGCGTGGAACTCCCATTCGCGGACGCATCCCCGGTGCGCGGCGTCGCCAAGATGAACGAACGCGTCGATGCCGCGGCTCTTGAAGAGCCTGAACGCATTGCGGATGTAGTCGAACGTCATCGTCCGGTACAGCGACTTTCCGTCCCACTCGACCATCAGGTGCGTGTCGCTCAAGATGCCGAACACGAGTTTTGGATTCTTCGCCGGCTTCCACCCAGGCGGCGCCGCGAAAATGCGCCCGCCCAGCGCGCCCGCACCGAGCGAGGCGAGCGAACCTGCCAGGAAATCTCTCCGGGAAACGTCCATTTTCACTTCACGTTCGCCTTGCCGCCGGCGAGCGTCTCGGCGATGTTAAGGTAGTACGCGCGCACACGCTCGTATGCGTTGATGATGTCGAGTTCGCCCAGCACGCGCAGCGGCGACTCGGGATCGTCAGGCCCCACGCGTCCGAGCTGCGTGCGGCGGCAGTCGCGGATGAACTCGTGGATCTCGCGCGACTCCGCCTGCACAGCCTCCACGTCGATCACTGGACGCGGCGAGCGCACCCACGGGGACACCTTCTCGGCGAACGCGAACACGCGGTCGTGGACGGAGAGGACGACCTGCACGGACACGTCGGAGATGCGCTGGCGGTTCTTCCGCAGGCGCTTCACCACCTTCAGGATCGTGGCCGCCTCGTCGGAGACGCTCTCCAGCTCGTCCGTGAGACGCAGCAGCCGCTGCGCGCGCGCCGAGACGTCCGCGCCGAGGCGCTTCGACATGATGGAGGCGAGAAATTCCGTGACTTCGCGCTGGACGTTGTCGAGGATGTCCTCGCGGTGGACGATGTGCTGCTCGTTCTCCTCGTCGGGGTCGTCCTGCTCCGCCAGCACGCGACGAGCGCAGGCAAGGAGGTCGAGGTTACTGTCGCGCATGAACTGCACTTCGAGAAGCGCCTGGTCGCACGCGAGGACGGGCGAGATCTTCGCGCCGATCGTGAGAATTGAGAGGTGCGGCTTCTCATCCGGCGGCTGCGGCACGATGCGTTCGATCAGACGGCAGAAAGGACGGACGAACGGGAAGAAAAGGAGACCGCGGCAGACCGCGAACAGAGTGTCCGTCACCGCAATCGGGGCCATCATGTGCGTAAAAGCCTTCACCGCACGCCCAGAGACGACCGTGCTCTCCGCGACGTTCCAGTTCGGAAAGAGCGTCTGCCCGAACTTGACGAAGAGCGGGAAGAACCAGATGAGCGCAAGCGTGCCGAGGACGTTCGAAAGCGTGTGCGAGAGCGCCGTGCGGCGTGCGTCCGCCGTGCCGCCGATCGCCGCGATCCAGCCCGTGGCGGTGGTGCCGATGTTCGCGCCGAAGAGGACCGCGACGGCGACTTCGTAGGAAATTAGTCCCTGCGCCGCAAGCGCCATGCCAATCGCGATCGTCGCGGCGGAGGACTGCACGACAGCCGTGAAGAGCGTCGCGAAAAGCGCCACGGCGAACACGCCGCCGTAGGTATCGGCGGATAGGCGCGTGAATACCGCCGCAAAGTCGGGATCCGCGCGGATCGGCGAGACGCCCTCGGACATGATGTAGAGCCCGAGAAACACGAGGCCGAGCCCGATGGCCGTGAGGCCGAGGTTGTGAATCCTCTCGCCGCGCAGGAAGAAGTACAGGACGCCTCCCAGGCCGATGCCGATGAAGCCGAGCAATTGCGGGTTCGGCGCGTACGCGATGATCCAGATCGTCGCCGTGGTGCCGATGTTCGCGCCGATGAGGACCGCGAACGCCTGCGGAAGCGTCATGAGCGCAGTCGAGACAAACCCCACGAGCATGACGGTGATGATCGACGACGACTGCACGAGCACGGTGGACACGATGCCCGTTCCCACGCCGTTGATCCGGTGCGTGGTGGCGAGCGACATGAACTTCCGCAATCCCTGCCCGCTGACGGCCTGCAGGCCCTCGGACAGGTGTTTCATTCCAAGCAAAAACACGCCCAACCCGCCGGTGACGGTGACGAGTACGTTCAAGATCAACAAAATGTTCTCTTTCATGTGCGGGGATATTTTACCATAAATTTATGGCCGATGCCGTAGGAGAATCCAATCTGTGAAAACTGGGTGAAAGGGGGTCATCGTTTACGATGCCGGACTATGATAGGGGGCATGCTGGCAAGGTCGGCAAGCACATTGTTCTCGGCGTGCAGATAGAAGCCTCCGCGCGGATCGGGGCCGAACACAACAGTGAGGTCGCCGATCCTGTATGTCAGCTCCGGAAACTCGCCCTCGCCCTGCCGTTCCGACGGGTTCACCTTGTAGTGCGCGGAAAGCGACGCCTTCACCGATTCGAAGTAGTCCTTGTCGTCCTGCCCCTCCGTCCCGCCCTCGCTCGTGAGGTGGACGGCGTACACGCCGCCTCGCACTTGGTCGATGTCGGCCCGCCCGTAGGCGAATCCTCTGAACGGCGCGCACTTCGCCCTGCCGTAGTCCAGAAAGAACCCCTTGGGGCCCCTCTGGGGCACGACCACTTCCGTGTTCTCCGCCGGTCGGCTCGCGAACACAATGCCGCAGAACGCCCGCGGCGTCTCGTCCTTGAAGCGCACGCCGCGGTACTCTGCCCAGTCGATGTCCCGATGCGGGTAGCGGTTGGAGTCGAGCAGAGCACCGTCCGCCGAGACTCGGCCCTTCTCCTGCCGGAGCAGCACCGTCTCGGCACGGGCCTCGTTCCTGATGTCCTCCCGCTCCACGGCGAAGCGCAGGGCGCCGTCTCGCTCCTCGATCGTCACCGTGGCTAAGCCAATGGGGAGAACATACTCGCAGCCCTCGCGGCCCAGCACGCTGGGGCGCGGCGCGAAAAACCTACCCTTCTTGAACTTCTCGCGCATTGCGGCCACTATTTTGCCCGTTTCCGGATCGTGCATCGTCTGGGGCACGAGCTCCAGCGGCCGGCTGAACTCGACGCGGTACGGACGCCGCCTCTTCGGCGTCACCCACACGAGCGGACTGGTGCCAAACGACATAAACGGCTTCTTGAGCTCCGGCCCGTATACGGCGAACACAACCCCGCGCGCCGCCACTGAGTCGCCCGCCGACTCCTCGAGAGCGGTTCCCCACTTCACCGGCACACCGGACACCATGGGTTCGCCGAAGCGGATTCCCGCGAAAGAGCCAAGCGGCTTGGTCCCGTCTTTCTTCCGCGCCTCCTCGATCTGCACCCAGACGGCCCTGCGGTGCTCCTCTTCCTCGCGCAGCACCTCCGCCTCCGTCTTCTTCTTCGGCTCCTCCGGCGGCGGCTTTGGCGGCGGCGCCACCACCGCCGTCACCTCCGCCTTCTTCACCTCGTTGGTCTCTGGCTCTACGTACCGCAGCCGGCGGTCCCGTTCCGCCTGTAACCTACGGAATTCGGCCTCACGTGTGCGCATCACCGCCCGGCGGTCATCAAACGCCTTCCATCCGAAGTAGCCTACCGTCCCCAGGATAAGAAGCACAAGTATGGCAGGAACGGGCGATCCGCGTCGTTTCGGCCCCGTGTTCGACACTACCGCCTGTGGAATCTGCGGCAGACCCCTTGCCGCCCCGTTACTTCTTATCCTTGTGACACTCATTGCACGACTTGCCCTTGTTATGCTGCGCCGTCTTCAGGTGGCAGGACGAACAGTTCTGTCCGTTGCTGTGGGACTTCGACTGCTTCTTGCCCATGAGCTGCGGTTCTGGGTGACGCGTCGGCTCGCGCGTAGACGTGCCCGCCACGCCGAAGTAGAAGCCTTGTGCGGGCAACAGGTGCGAGTAGGCGAACGCCTGCTCGCCCGGATCGGTGGGCGTGACGCGCACGCGGATTTCCTTTCCGTCCGGCAACTCGCCGGATGCGGTCAGGTCGAAACGCTTCAGGCCCTGCCATCTCGTCTTGAACTTTATGGTGACGCTGGTCTCTAGGGCGTCGCCGATGAAGCATCCGTTCACGTCGTAGTCGGGCGTGCTGTCGAAGGAAATGTCGCCGTCGAACCCGTCCTTGCGCAGCACGCACGCCTTGAAGCGCGCGCGACCGTTGTCGACGCGGCACGCCGACACCAGGGAGAACACCTCGAACGACGGCTCAGCAGGCGACATGCAGAGCGTGTAGTCGTAGTGTTCGCCGCCAAGTCCGGCGCGGTCGGACACCGTTACGCAGTACTTACCCGGATCCTTGATGGTCCACGTGCCGGACGGGTCGCACTCTGCCTGCGGTATGGTTCCCTCGTAGAGCATGTTCGTCTTGATGATGGGCAGCGATGCGCTGCCTACGTTCTTCACCTCGTAGAGACGGCCGGGCGTGTCGTCCCACGTTGCGAGGCGAGGCGCCACGGAGAGCGGCAGGCTTCCCATTGGGCCGTAGAGGTCCAGCACGCCGTCGAGCGGCGACCCCTCGCGGCGGGCATACAGCTCGAAGTGCCAGGTGCCAGGCTCCTTTATCTCGACGAAGTGGCGGTCCTTGCGCCCTGGCATGTCGATCGAGCCAGTGCGTACTACCAGCCCTAGGGCCGATTTCGGCTTTGGCGGGATGAAGGCCGCAGGCTGCGGGTAGCAGTTGAACGCACGCTCCTTCGGCGTGTAGAGGGGACGATCCGTCTCTGCGTCGCGGCAGAAAACCGTGTAGACGAAGTTCGGCCCGCCGCGGTAGAGATTGTCGTACACCTTGAGCGTGTACAACCCGGCAGCCGGCACCTTGTAGGTGAGCACTGGGTCGGGCAGGTAGTAGAAGTCGTCCGCGAACGCAACTTCGTGGTCGTTCTTGTCGCACAGGCTCAGCACGGGGTTGAAGAATCCCGGCACGGCGTCGCCGAGGTACGGGAACAGCTCGCGGCCGACGAGCGAGCAGACTAGCTGCTGGCCCTCCTCGAGACGCAGCGTGTAAGCGTCCACCTCGCCCGGCCATATCTGCCCGTCTATGTGGATTGGCAGCGTCTGCGGCGGGATGTTTGGCGGCAAGTGCAGCGATACGGACAGCGGATTGCGGGGGAAGTTGCGCGGCGGGATCACGAAGAACGGCTCGGCGACGTGCGGCTCGCGCGTGATGAAGAACGGGTGCGGCGCGCTTGCGCTCCTTCCGTCGTAGATGATGATGTCGCGCCGGCCGGGAGGAGCGTCCGCGTCCACCTCCACGTCGAAGATCACGAGGTTGTCGAGCGCGGGCGTGGGCTGCGGATAACGGTTTGGAGTGAAGAGGAAACGGGCGATGGTCTGCAGTTCCAGGTTGTCGCGGTCTTCCATGAAGTGCCACCAGTTGCATTCCTGCCAATCGGTGTTCTCCTTTAGCGCCTCCGGGGGGAGGGGACGGTGCGGCGTCTGCTTGACGACGGGGTTTTCCTCGAGGATGTCGTACATCCAGTTCAGCACGAACTGGTGCTGCCCCTTGCCCGTCGAACGCGGCTGACGCGGCACGACCACGATCCGCGTTACCCGAGCGCCCTCGCCCGTGATCCACGCCCCCTGCACGCCGGAGACGGCGTCGCCGCCCATGATGACGCGCGTCTTCGTGCCGCACTGCACGCTGGATGGATGGTAGTAGCCCGGCTTCGGGATGGCAGGCAATGCGGCGCAGCACAGCACGGCTGCGGCTGCGATACCGGCTCTCGCACTATACATATATCTCCTTCAGCCGCCCGCACTGCGACTTCACCTTCGGGTTCATCACGGGGCCGTACTCCTTCAGCCACATGGGGTTGGGCAGACGGTCGTCGGGGTCGACGCCGGCAAGCTCCATGATCGAGCCGAGGAAGTCCTGCGGCGTGACGGGGCGCTCCTTCACGTGGTCGGTGGTCTCGTCGCTCTCGCCCACCACCTGTCCGCCCTTGAAGCCTCCACCCGCCACCAGCGCGGAGAAGCAGCGCGGAAAATGGTTGCGCCCGCCGTTCCACGGCGGCTGGCGGTCCACCTTCGGCACGCGGCCGAACTCGCCGCTGAGCCAGACGATCGTGGAGTCGAGGAGCCCGCGCTCGTTGAGGTCCTGGAGCAGCGCGGATACGGCCTTGTCCATCTCGTGCGTGGGACGGTTCATGGTCTCGAAGTGGCGCTTGTGGGAGTCCCAACCGCTGTAGTTTATCGAGATGTACGGCACGCCGTACTCCACGAGACGGCGGGCGACGAGGAGCTGCTGGCCGATCTCGGTGTACGAGGTGCCGGCCGGATTCGTTCCGTAGCGCTTGCGCGTCTGCTCCTTCTCGCGCGTGAGGTCGAAGGTCTCGGCGGCCTTGCCCAGGATTATCTCCCGCGCGGCAGCGCCCGCGGCCTCGAACTCCGCGTCTGGCGGAAGACGGTCGATGCGCGATGCCCGGCCGAAACGATCAATGATCTGCTCGCGCGTGAGGCCGCCGGGCGGCACGATGCCGTCCACTTCGAAGCGCTTGGCGGACGCGCGGCCGCCCGTCACGAGCGGCGCGTATGCCTCGCCGAGGAACCCGACCTCGGAGAAGCGGCCCTTCGCGTGCGTGAGGATCACGAACGGCGGAAGATCGCCCTCGTAGAGGAGGCCGGACTGCACCGAGTTGCCCTTGCCGGGGCCCTTCACGCGCGAGGACGAGATCAGCGCGCCGAGCGCGGGATACGTCACCCCACCGCCGGGGTTGCGCCCCGTCTGCATGAGGTAGGTGGCGGTCTCGTGGCCCGGATAGCGATGCGTCATCGACCGGATGATCGAGTACAGGTTCGAGCACTTTGCCAGCTCCGGGAGCCACTCGTGCAGCTCGAATCCAGAAACCGACTTGATGGACTTCAGGCCGTTGTTGTAGTCGTGCGGCGCGTCGGGCTTCGGGTCGAAGGTCTCCAGCTGGCAGGGGCCGCCCCACAGCCAGATCTCGATGACGCTCTTCGCGAACCCGCGCTTCGCCGGCTCCGGCGCTTTGTTCTGCTTGTTCGTGTTCATATCCGGTAGAGGAATTCTCGTGAGTTGAGGAGAAACCACGCGACGTCGCGGGCGCCTATGTTGTTCTTCTCGTCGAAGTAGAAGAGCTCGTCCCTCACCGGGGGACGCGAAAGGAAGCGCATGTACAGCTCCCGGATCTGGTCTGCATGCGAAAGCTCGGCGAAATCCTTGCCTTCCACCAACCGGCCGAGGTCGCGCCAGAGCTTGCTGGAGTTGTAGAGGTAGAGCCGCTGCTTCGCCGTGATGCGGTTGTTGCGCTCGTCAAGGAGACCGGAGTCGCGCGCGGGCCGCCCGAAGAGGATGAGGAAGGCGCTAGTGATCGAGCCGTCCTCCACCAGCACCGACTTGCGCGTGGGCGGCAGGAACGAGTAGGGTTCCGGTGCGATCGACCCGAAGTCGCGGCGTGCGCCGGTGAGCGTGCAGAGCACGTCGTCTAACACCTCCGCGTCCATCCGCCGCGCCGGGAACCCGCCCTTGCCCGGCCCCTTGCGGTAGTCGGTCTGCGAAAACACGTACCGCAGGAGCGGCTTCAGCCGGTAGCCGCCCTTCCTGAAGGCGTTGGCCCACCGCTCCAACTCGTACTTCTTCGCGAGCGAACCGTATATCCACCAGTGGACGCGCTGCACGGGCGCGGCGACGAACTGCGGCGCAAGCGGCCCCTCCAGCTCCGCCATGAACGCCTCCGGCGAGGCGTCGGCCGGGCCGTCGTCCAGGTACACGATCTCCTCCTTCCACTCGCGCGTCTTCTTCCATCTCACGCGCGAGAAGTACTTCGCGTACTTCTCCGTCGGCTCCAGCAGCAGGCTCGTGGACACGGCCTTGGACAGCCCCTCCGGCGTGCGGCTCGCCGCAGCCCGCAGGAAGTTCACCTGCGGCACGCGGAAGTTGCTTCCGCGCGAGAAGAGGAGCGTCCGCGCGAACTCGTTCCAGGGCATGTCGCGGCGGATCGTGTCGCGGATCCAGTGATGGTACACGTAGACGGCATTGGGCCAAAGGTTGATCGGGAACTCGCTCTTGACACGCAGGAAGTCGCAGTAGCGCATCGCGTAGTAGTCGGCAAAGTCGTCCGACTCAAGCAGCTTGTCGACCAGGTTCTCGCGCTTCCGGGTGCTGCGCGAGGCCACGTACTCGTTCACCTCCTCAGGCGTGGGTATGCGCCCGCAGATGTCAAGGTATAACCGACGACAGATGAGAAATTCCGCCGCCTGACCGCCGTTCGGGGCAAATATACGCGCATTCGAGGCGGCCGATGCAAGTCCCTCCATGATGGAGAACGCCGACGCGCCCGCAAGAAACGCCCTGCGTGAGATCGCCATGTCGTAGAATCCTCTTTTGGTGAAACGTCGGCAATATTATATCCGTTTCGCCGCGTTAGCGCAACCCCCTAGCCAAGCACGGCCAAAATAAATGCGGCCAGTACCATTACGAACGCCAGCAGGCGTTTCCATGGCGGCACGGCGGCAATGGAAGCGGCGGCAACGGTCATGCGGGTGCCAAGCATCTTGTTGAGTCCGCGCAACGCAAGCGGTAGCTTCGACTTGTCGACGAGCAGGAACGATGCAAACCCCAGCAGCAGCACGACGGGGATGAAGCGATAGACGCGCCATGGCGAAGGACGCTCCACCCTACGGGAGATGCCGCGCTCGTCGCGGCCCAACTTCTCCTCCACGGCGGCAATGAATGCCTCCGGCGTCATCTCACGCCCAAGCCCGTGCGCAGAATCCGGCACCTTCACGCGGCCAAGCTCCTGTTCGCCGTCCGGCGCGAGCACGACAAATGTGGGAATGCCCTTCACATCCAGACGATCTGCCAGTGCATTGTTGCGCGCACGTTCCTCCGGCGCAAGTACGCCGTCGCCGCGCGGCAGGTCCACGCGCACGAACTCGACATGTCCTGTCGCCCAGTTATGCCATGCGCCGCTAGAGAACACGCGGCGTTCGAGAAGCTTGCACCATTCACATGAGTCGCTGCTGCCGAACGCGAGCAGACGCGGCAACTCCGCCGCAGAGAGGGTCGCGCTTGCCGCGACCAACGCCAAACACAAAATCCTCTTCCAGATGCGCATCACCAATCACCGCATGGAAAGCTCCAGCCAGCGCGTCTCGACAGCGTCCAGCTCCTCTTTCGCGGGACCTAGCCGTGCCGTCAGCGCCGCCACGCGCGCGGGGTCTTTCGCGTAAAGCGCAGGATCGCCAAGCGCGGATTCAATCTCCGCGATCTCCGCCTCCAGCGCCTCGACCTTCGCCGGCAACGCCTCCAGTTCGCGCTGTTCCTTGTAGGTGAGCTTGCCCGGACGGTCGCCTCGGCGAGGCGACCCTACCACGGGAGCGGCCACTGGTAGGGCCCGCTCGCCGAGCGGGCCGCTCTTGTCGCTTCCCTTCCCCGCCTCCTTCACCTGCTTCAGCAGCCGCGCCGACTCCGCGTAACCGCCGGCGCACGGACGCACCACGCCGTCCCCCGCCAGCACGTAGCAGCTCGTAGTCACGTTGTCGAGGAACGTGCGGTCGTGGGACACGACGAGCAATGTGCCCTTGTAGTTGAGCAGCTGCTCCTCCAGCAGCTCCAGCGTCTCCACGTCGAGGTCGTTCGTGGGCTCGTCCATCACAAGAAGATTAGAGGGCTTGAGGAAAAGCCGGGCCAAAAGCAGTCGTGCCTTCTCGCCGCCCGAGAGCGCCTTCACGGGCGTACGTGCGCGCTCCGGCGTGAAGAGGAAGTCCGCGAGGTATGCGAACACGTGCTTCTGCACGCCGCCCACCACGACCGTATCGCGGTCGCGCGCGACGACCTCCTTCACGGTAGACTCGGGGTCAAGTTGGGCGTGCAGCTGGTCGAAGAACGCCATCTCCACGCGCGTGCCGATCGTCACCGCACCGGACGTGGGCGCGAGCGCGCCCGTGAGCAGTTTCAGGAGAGTGGTTTTCCCCGTGCCGTTCTCGCCCACCACGCCGATGCGCTCGCCCTTCAGTACATCCGCCGTGAAATCCTTCACGATGGGGTGTCCTGCATCGTATGCGAAACAAAGGTTCTCAATCTTGATCACGCGGTCACCGGACGCGGCCGCCGTGTCCACCCGCAGCGTGGTCGTGCCGAGCGCCGTACGCCGGTTCGCAAACTCGAGACGCAGCTGGCGCAGCGCCTCCACGCGCCCCTGGTTGCGCGTGCGGCGGGCCTTCACGCCCTGGCGAATCCACGCCTCCTCCTGCGCGAGCTTCTTCGCCTTCTTTGCCCAAAGGGCCACCTCGTCCGCCTGCAGGTCTGCCTTCCGCTGGAGGAAGGTGCGATAGTCGCAGTTCCAGCCGGCGAGCGTACCGCGGTCGAGGTCGTAGACATATGTCGCAACCGACTTTAGGAACGCGCGGTCGTGCGTGACGAAGAGAAACGCCGTTTCGGTCTGACGGCGAATGAACGCCTCGAGCCATTCGATTGACGCGACGTCAAGATGGTTCGTCGGCTCGTCGAGGAGTACGAGGTCTGGCTCGTCTGCCAACACACGCGCAAGCAGGACGCGGCGGCGCATGCCGCCCGAAAGCGAATTGAACACGGCGGCGGGGTCAAGCCCCATCTGCGAGATGAAACGGTCCGACTGGGCGATTTCCTTCACGGTGCCGGGGCGGTCCGAGGGAACCTCCTGTTCAAGGAATGCCACCTTCAGCCCCGGCGCGCGGATGATTTCGCCCGTGTCGGGCTCGATCCGTCCGGCGATGACCTTCAGCAGCGTGGACTTCCCCTCGCCGTTGCGTCCGGTCACGCACGCGCGCACGCCGCTTTCCACATTCAAAGAGACCCCGTCCAGAACGGGATCCCCTCCAAATGCAAGCGAAACGTCGTGCAGGGAAAGAAGATGCCGAGCCATGGGCCCCTCAGGCCTGCTGACGCGGCGGTTCCTTGTGGCGGTAGGTGATACGCCCCTTGCCAAGGTCGTACGGCGAGATTTCAACCGTCACCTTGTCGCCAATCGCGATTTTGATGAAAAACTTCCGCATCTTTCCAGAGATGTGGGCGAGCACTTCGTGCCCGTTGTCCAGTTGGACCTTGTACATGGTCGCCGGGAGAACCTTTGTGACGGTTCCCGTGACCTCTATCGCTTTATCGTCGTCTTTTGCCATATTGTAAATTGGTAGCGGG
>CACZAK010000069.1 GCA_902779075.1 uncultured bacterium
CTGGCTCTTCTTCGTGGGAATCGTGGTGTTGCGCTCGATGAGGGGCGTCATCACGCCGCCGAGCGTCTCGATGCCGAGCGTGAGGGGCGTCACGTCGAGGAGCAGCACGTCCTTCACGTCGCCCTTCAGGATGCCGCCCTGGATGGCCGCGCCCATGGCTACGACTTCATCCGGGTTCACGCCCTTGTGCGGATCCTTGCCGAAGAGGCTCTTCGCCTTTTCCTGGATGAGCGGCATGCGCGTCTGGCCGCCGACGAGCACCACCTCGTCGACCGAGGAGAGCTCCGCGTCGTCCATGCACTTGCGGCACGGCTCGCTCGTGCGGTTCACGAGGTCCATCGTGAGCGACTCGAGCTTAGCCTTGTTGAGGGTCATGGTCAGGTGCTTCGGACCCGACGAGTCGGCCGTGATGAACGGCAGGTTGATGTCGTAGGTCGTAGCGGACGACAGAGCGCACTTCGCCTTCTCGGCCTCTTCCTTGAGACGCTGGAGGGCCATCACGTCCGACCCGAGGTCGATGCCGTTCTGCGCCTTGAAGTCCTCGATCATCCACTTCATGATCGCCTGGTCGAGGTCGTCGCCGCCGAGGTGCGTATCGCCGTTCGTGGCCTTCACCTCGAAGACGCCGTCGCCGATGTCGAGAATCGAGATATCGAACGTGCCGCCGCCGAAGTCGTACACGGCGATCTTCTCGTTCTTCTTCTTGTCGAGACCATACGCGAGCGAAGCCGCAGTCGGCTCGTTCACGATGCGCTTAACGTCGAGGCCCGCGATGCGGCCGGCGTCCTTAGTCGCCTGACGTTGCGAGTCGTTGAAGTACGCAGGCACGGTGATGACCGCCTCGGTGATCTTCTCGCCGAGGAACGCCTCCGCGTCCGTCTTCAGCTTCTGCAGGATCATCGCGCTGATTTCCTGCGGACTATAAGTCTTATCGCCCACCTTCACCGCCGCGTCGCCGTTCGCAGCCGGAACGACCTCGTACGGTACCATCTTGCGCTCGGCCTCCATCTCGTCGTAACGACGGCCCATGAAGCGCTTGATTGAGTAAATGGTGGATTTCGGGTTCGTCACGGCCTGACGCTTCGCCGCCTGACCGACAAGACGCTCGCCCGTCTTCGTGAACGCCACGATTGACGGCGTGGTGCGCTGGCCTTCCGCGTTCGGAATCACCGTCGCTTCGCCACCTTCCATAACAGCCATGCAGCTGTTCGTGGTGCCCAGGTCTATACCTAATACTTTTGCCATAATGTTTTCTCCTTGCCCACTTTCTTTCCATGTGGGCAGCAGAAAATAAGCAAAATGCGTGCCAAGCGGTAAAACAAACTAACAACACATGAAAATTGGCGTGAAAGCTCCGCGAATTGGCAATTCTGTGTTTTCAGCGGCGTGTCACACACAGTGCCCGTGTGCCACTGTGGCACACTCGCTGTGCCAGATGGGACAGTGGCACAATTTACGACCAGATTTTCCGAATCAGGGCGAGGCTCGCCTTCAATTCATCGAAGGTCACGGGTTCGTGCGGCTCGAACACGCGCAGGATGTCGCGCTGGGCGAGCGGCTTGAGCGCGGCGAAATCGACGTTGCCCCAGCCGGGTTGGCGGTGGTCGTCGTGGAAGTCCTTGACGTCGTTGAGGTGCATGCCGCAGATGTGCGACGCAAAGCGGTTGGCGATGTCCGTCTCCGGGTCGTCCCACTTGAAACTGGCGCGCACGCGTGCGTGGCCGGTGTCGAACCAGAGGCGCACGGGCGCGCCCGCGAGGTCCTTCATCAGCGCCTCGGCTTCCTCGGCGTTCGGGAACCCCTCAAGACTCGGCAGGTTCTCGAGCGCGAGCGTGAGATGCGCCTTTTCAAGTTCGGGGATGACCACGTCGAGTTCGCGGCGGAACACCTCCAACAGTTTGCGTCCGCGCTTTTTGCGGCGCACATGCGCCTTGGCGAGATGCTTCACGTAGACGGGACGCGTCACGTCGGGCTTGTTTTCTTTCCCCTTCGCGAGACGGCGCAGGACGGATGAATCGAGGTTCACGAAAAGGCCATCAAGCTCGGCATAGCCTGCGTGCGTCACGACCACTTTTGCGCCGAGGTCGACGGCGCATTCGATCGTCTTCTTCAGGAGCAGACGCGCGAGCGCGCGTTCCTCCTCGTCGTGATGCGCGAGCTGGTGGAGTTCGGGGTGTCCGCTCGGCGCGCCGATGGGCACGGGACAGTACGCATGTACGGAGTCGACGGGTATCTGGTCGAGCCGACTTTTGAAGCCGGGCAGTTGCTCGGGCATCGTGCGAAAGCCGAGCTCGAGCGCGTCGAAGCCAAGCGCAATCGCCTCGTCGGCGATGGCCGCGCCGTCGTCGAGACGCGCGTTGTTCCAGTTTGTCGAAAGGGCAATGCGCATGGCGTCACTCGCGGACGATTTTCACTCCTTCCGGCGCGTTGATCGTCGTCTCAATCATGCCGTCAGCCTTTTTCTCCGCACGCACGCGCACAGGTCCCATCGGCGTGGGGTACGCACCTTCGGCCCACGCGAGGTCGCCGAGGGACGGCTTGACGCGCACGGTCGTGCAGCCGGGTTCAAGCGGCTGGATGCCGAGGACGCGGTGGATGCACCACGCGGCCGGGCCCGACGACCAACCGTGGCAGAGCGAATGGCGGAAGCCCTTGTAGCAGAAGTCGCCATAGTCGCCGTGGATGTCCTTCTTGCCCGCGACGGGCAGTTCGTCAATGCGGAAGCAGTTGTTCGTCCAGGCGAGGTTGAAGTCCTCCCAGAAGCTCGTCGCGCCCACGTCGAGCATGCCGCCCCAGTAGTCGCGCACGGTGTCGAGCGCGCGCTGCTGTTCGCCCGCCGCGCTCATCGCCTCGATCATGTAGTAGCCGTAGAACGTGGAGACCCTGTCGTGTCCGTCGCGGCCAAGCTCCTGTTCGAACATCTCCTTGGGCGAGCGCAGACCGGAGAGCGCGAGTAGCGCGGCGGAGCTTTTCGCGCCGCACGGCTCCGGACGCAGCTTCTCTAGCTTCGCCGCGAGCGAACGCGCCTTGTCGGCGAGGGTCGCGTCCCCGATCGCGTCGGCCATGAACGCCGTCTCACGCGCACATACGAGAGCGAGCGCCTGCGTCCCGGCCTTCGCGGCCGCCTTGTTGTGCTGGGTGGGCCAGTCGAGGAACGTACCCGCCGTCCATTCGCCGTTCTTCATTCCCGTCAACGCGTGGTCGAAGGTCGCGGAGATGTACGCCGCGTGTTTCTTCAGGTAGTTGACGTCGCCGGTGTGGCGGTACCATTCCGCGACGTTCCGGAGCCACCAGAGGGTGTACGTGGGCATCCCGTTCATCCACTTGTTCGGCGGGGTCGTGGCGGCCATGTAGTCAAGCGATGCGGGGAGGACGTCCGCCGCGCCGAACACGGCGAGGACGGACATCGTCTCGGGATGCGTATCGCCCATCCACACGAGGCGGTCGCGTTTGATGCCGTCCCAGAGATACGACTGGCAGCAGAGATGGACTGTCTGCACGGCGGTCTCGAACACGGCGTTGAGTCTTTCGTCCGACGAACGGAACGACCCGAGGCGCTCCATCGGGCGCATGACCGACACGGCACGCACGTACTCAAGCTGGAGATTGCCCTTGCCCGCGTTGTCGATCCGTGCGAAACGGAATCCCGACTCGCCGATCTCACGCTGTCCGAACCACGGAAGGTCGATCACGCTGTCGCGTATCGCGTGGTCGTTGCACGCCCCGCGCTCACCGAGCTCGCTCATCGCCTCCGCCACCGACTCGCCAAACCGCACGCGCGCACGCGCGCCTCTGCCGCTTTTCGCGCCGCACCCGATCTGAAGCGATCCGTGCAGCTCGCGCCCGAAATCGAGCACAATCCATTCGCCCGGCTTCAGTACCGGACCCGACCCCGCGCCGAATGCGCCCTCGGAGACCTGTCCGAAACGCGGTCCGCACAGCGTCTCCGTGCCGCGAAGTCCTTGCGACGATGCGACGATGCGCGTTGGCGGCACAATCGTGCGTACGCGCGGATCGACGGCGCCGGAGTCTGCGATTGATGCGACCGTTCCGGAAACGGGAAGGAAGGTCGTGCAGAAGACCGAGCCCATGTCCTTCACGGCTGCGAGCGGCGTGAGCGTGCAGGCGGCCTTGTCGTAGCGATAGGTACGGAGCGCGCCGTCCTTCTGGAAACCGACGGCGAACACCTTGCCGCCCGGCAGCACCTCGAAGTCCCACGGGAAGGAACCGTCGAGCTTGATGATGCCGCGCCGCGCGAGCGTGCCCGTTTCGGCGTTGACGGAAAACACGGCGAGAGATTCGTGTCCGCGGTTTGAGCAGTAGAGTTCGGAGGCGTCCTCGGAGAGTTTGATCGCGGCCGCCTTCGAGAATGCGGTGAAGTCCTCGGGCGTCAGCTTGAGTTGCTGGATGGGCGTGAAGTGTCCGTCCGCGTAGCGGTAGCTCGTCACGTAGTTCTCAAGTTCAAAGAGGAGGAAGGCGAAGCGTCCGTTCGGGTGGAACGCGATGTGGCGCGGACCCGCCCCGGCGGGCGTGGTGATCACGTCGCGCACGAATTTCCCCGTCGTCGCGCAGTAGAGTTTCACGCGGTCCGTGCCGAGGTCGACGATGCAGATGTACTTGCCGTCGGGCGTCACGCGCGCGCAGTGGCAGTGTGGACGGTCCTGGCGCGGTTTGTTCGGTCCGGTGGGATCCTCCGAGACGATTCCCTTAAGCGTCTCCTTCTTGAACGTGCCGTCCGCCTTGAGGTCCACCCAGCCCGCCGTGCCGCGTCCGTACTCGGCGAAGACGAGCTTCTTCTCGTCGGGCGAAAGCGAAAGATGGCAGGGCGCGGGATGTCCGGTGGCGAGCTTTTCGAGGAGCACGGGCGCGCAGCCGGTCGGGTCGAGCGCGTACACGGCCACGCCGCCGTTCGGACCTTTCGGCACGGAACGGTCCGCAAGAGACGTGTAGAGACGCGTCCGCGCGCGGTTGACGGCGATGTACGTGGCGTTCGCCACGGGCAGCGTGCCGCGTACGGCGATTGCGCCCGTCTCGGCGTCCACCTCCACGATCTTCAGCGCGTTCGGCTGGGTGCCGCTGCTCGCGCCGATGTATCCGATCTGCTTCGCGCCGCCGAACGCGGCGAACGCTCCCGCCACAAGGGCGGACACAACTGTCATTTTTCTCATGCGGACATTCTAGCACACCCGCCCCCGCCGCGCAAGCCGCGATTTTTCCGAACGCACAAAACTGACAATCAATCCAATGGTGCGTGCATCGGCACGGAGCTTTTGGTACAATCTTCGCCGATGGAAAACAAGGATTCTAACATCAGCAGGCGTTCCTTCATCGCCGCCGGGGCCGCCCTGGCGCTCGCGACGGAGCTTCGCGCCGCCGTACCTGCGGACACCGTCCGCAAAACGAAACTGCCGGGCTTCAAGCCCCTCGACCTCCGCCGCCTCCAGATCAAGGTCGGCGCGGAGCGTCCCTTCAAGGCCGTACACATTTCGGACACGCACATCGTGCGCGCCGACGCGACCGAGAAGGATCCCCGCAAACTGGACCTCGCCTCCAGACGGTATACCCACATGGCTTTTGGCGAACACTACCTGGCGGAGGCAGTCGCCGCAGCGCGGCGCGACAACGCGCTCCTTCTCCACACCGGCGACATGATCGACTTCGTCTCCAACGCCAACCTCAGGCTCGTCGCACGCTACTTCGGCTCCGACGACTGGTTCGTCTCGTCCGGGAACCACGAGTTCTCGAAGTACGTCGGCGAGGCGCGGGAGGACGCCGCCTACAAGGCGGACAGCTACGCGCGCGTCTCGGCGAGCTTCCCCAACGACCTGACCTTCGCGTCGCGCGTGGTGAACGGCGTGAACTTCGTCGCCGTGGACGACGTGTACTACAATTTCACGGCCGAACAGCTCGCCCGCATGGAAAAGGAAGTCGCAAAGGGCCTGCCCATCGTCCTCATGTGCCACGTACCGCTCTACACGCCGCGCCACCATGACGTCGAACTGAAGAAGTCAGGTGGTGTGTGTTCCTACGAGACGGGCGTTCCTGACGAGAAGATCGCCACGTGGCGTGCCCCGAGGCGTCACCTGTCCAAGGAAGAGGAATGGCGCGACCGCCGCGTGCAGCAGCGTGCGGACGCTCCGACGAAGGAGTTCATCAAGTACATCAAGGCGCAGCCGCTCCTCAAGGCGATTCTCTGCGGACACTGCCACGCCTTCTGGCAGGAACCGTTCTCGCAGACCGCCGTGCAGTACGTCTGCTCCGCGACCTACATGGGCGAAGGATACGCCATCGATTTCATCTAACAAAAGGGAAAATCCCATGTCAAGATTCACGACGATCGAAGACGCACGGGGCTACTTCTCGTGCGACAGGTTCGCCACGGAGAACGGAATGACGCTGGACGAGCTGGACGAGACCCATGCCGTCACGAGCCTGACCGTCGACGCCCGTCACAAGAACGCTTACGGCGGCGTGATGGGCGGGGCGATATTCACCCTCGCAGACTTCGCGTTCGCCGCGCTGTCGAACGACCGCGAGCGGATCACGGTCGCCCAGCAGGTAAGCATCAACTACCTCTCGCCCGTCAAGGGCGATCGGCTTATCGCCACGGCCCGTTACAAGAAGGACGGACGCAACTCGTGCGTCGTGAACGTTGACGTTGCCGACGATACTGGCCGCGAAATCGCCCAGTTCGTCGGAACGGGATTCAAGCTGAAGTAGGCGGATTGGATCCGCCTACTTCCGACGGAATGCTGCGTCGAGATAAGTGCGCGCCTTCGGCGTGAGCACGGAGAGCCCGAAACGCTTGAGTGTCTCGCGATAGAGCGCGTCGCGCTCGCACGCGCCAAAGTCCGTCTCCACATCGCGCATCGCCTGCGCCAGTTCGTCTAGCGGGATCGTGTCGATCGCGCGCTTCGCCGGTTGCTTGTGCCGCGCGGCTGAGGCGCGCACCGCCGTTACGCCGGGCGGGAGAGATGAAGCGGATCGCGGCGGGCGCGGGGCGCCCGCCCTACCGGTGGCCGCGACAGAGCCGGTTGAGGACGGAGGTTCGCTCGTTTCAAGGGCATCGAGGAGGCCAAGGAGCGACTCTTCCGCGCGCTTGCGGTCGAGCGCCCAGTCCACGCTCCAGATGCGCGTAACATACCAGCCCAGTCCCTTCAGCACAGAGGCGCGCAGCTCGTCGCGGTCGCGCACCGTACGTTGCGACGCATAAGCGGGGCCGTCGCACTCGATCGCGAGCAGGTAGCCGTCGCCGTTCGGACGCCGCACGCCGAGGTCAATGCGGAATGCGCTCGCGCCCACCTGTTCGTCAACCTCCCACTTGTGCTCGCGCAGGAACGCGGCGACGGTGGCGGGGAAGGATTCGGATGAAGGTCGCGACAAGCGAGGTTCCCCCGCATTTTCCATTTTACACTTTACACTTTCCATTTGCTTCTCGGCGTATTCGAGGAAGCTGCGGAGGTGCGCAGCGCCGGTGGCGGAGGTGCGGGAGAGGTCGATTTGCGAGCCGTGGATGCTGGCGAACACGACCACCTGCTCCTTCGCGCGCGTCACGGCCACATTGAGTCGGCGCTCGCCGCCGTCGCGGTTGAGCGGGCCGAAGTTCATCGCGAACTTGCCGTCTGCGTCGGGCGCGTAGCCCACGCTGAAGAGGATCACGTCGCGCTCGTCGCCCTGCACGTTTTCGAGGTTCTTCACGAAGAACGGCTCAGGGGCGTCCTCGGCGAACAGAGTCTCAAGCGACGGGTCCTTCTCGCGCCGCGCGTCCACGAGGTCCTCGATGAGTTCCTGCTGCGCCTGGCTGAACGTCACGACGCCGATGGAACGCGGCTTGTAGCCGGGCTCCTTCGCCTTCGCGAAGATGTAGTCCACTAGGGCGCGCGCCTCCACCTCGTTCGTGCGCGTTGCGCGACGGTCGTACACGCCTCCCTCCACGAACTCAAAGCGCACGCCGAGACGCGGCGTCGTGCGCGCGCACGGGAAGGTATTGAGCCGGTCGTCGTAGTAGTTGTGGTTGCTGAATGCGATCAGCGACTCGTGGCGGCTGCGGTAGTGCCAACTGAGGTGCGAGGAGTAGACGCCTGCGGCAAGGCACTCGTCGAGGATGGACTCCATGTCCTCCGGCACGTCTTCGTCCTCGGCGTCCGCCTCGCTCTCGCCCTTCTGGAAGAAGTTCGTGGGCGGCATCTGCTTCGGGTCGCCAACCACGACGAGCTGCTTCGCGCGCGCGATCACGCCGATCGCGTCCCAGACGGGGATCTGCGACGCCTCGTCGAACACGACGAGGTCGAACGGCGCCGCGTCAGGCGGCAGGTACTGCGCCACGGAGAGCGGGCTCATGAGGAAGCACGGCTTGAGGACGGCGGCGAGCGACGGAATCTCCGCGAGCAGCTGGCGCACGGGCTTCTGCCGAGCCTTCTTCTCGCACTCGCGGCGGAGGATGCCGAGTTCGCTTGCGGCAGGACAATCCTCTGCGCGGCGACGCGGGAGGCGTGCGGCGAGGCGCGCAAACACCTCGCCCTTCGCCTCTTCGCGCGCCTGCTCGTCAAGTGCGCGGAAGCGCATAACGCGTTCCTCCTGGGAGATGCCGGTGAAGCGCGCGAGAACCTGCTGCGCGCCCACAACGTCGTCGATCATCTTCGCCGCGTAGGCCGCGTCGAAGCGGCGTGCGGCCTCCTCGGCGTCGAAACCCTCGCCCTCAAGCGAGCGCACGAGCGGCGCAAGTCCGCGCTGGACGGCGTCCGCGCGCGACGCGCGGTAGCCGAGCGCGCCGCGCAGGCCGTCGGACGCCTCCACTAGCGCATCCGCCGCCTCGGGCGTGAGTTTCCGCGCCGTGCCGAACGGCACGTACGCGCGGTTGCGGAACGCGCCCATCAACCGTCCGAAGAATCCCTTGCGCGACGACGCGGCAAGGTCCTGAGCTGCCGCGCGGAAGTTACGCTCGAAAACCGGCGACCAGTCCGCATCCTTCGCGGGCGCAAGCGCGTCCACCACGTCGGGGGACGTCGCAGCCCAGTCGTTCGCGAGCCTCACGGCGCACTGGCGAGCTTCCTCGCGCGCCTCCTGCGTCTGCGTGAGGGTGTCGATCGAAAGGCGAGCGCCCTCCGGCAGGCCGCCCTCCGCGATAGCCAGCGCGAAGCAGTCGTAGGCCGAGAGGCCGTTCGGATACACGCGGTGCAGCGCGCGCACGTATGCATCCAGTTCCCCGCGCGCGGTATCCAGCTGGTCCGCGTTGAGCGTCCAGCCCTGCGGCCCGCGGCAGTCCGGCACGTTCAGCGCCTCTGCGAACTGCGCGAGCACCTCCGTCTTTCCGGACTTGTTGGAGTGCAGTTCGAGACAAAACGGCTTGAGGCCGATTTTCGCAAGACGGTTGTGAACCACGTCGAGGGCGGCCTTCTTCTCAGAGACGAAGAGCACCCGCCGTCCGTGCGCGAGGTTGTGCGCGATGAGGTTCGTGATCGTCTGGCTCTTGCCCGTGCCGGGCGGACCATGCAGCACGAACGTCTTGCCCAGCTGGGAGTAAAGCACCGCCGCGAGCTGCGAGGAGTCGGCGCTGAGCGGACAGAACAGCTCCGCCGGCTGGATGTTTTTCGCGATCTCCTCCGGCGGGAACACTTTCACGCCATCGTCGAACACACCGCCGCCGCGCACGAGGTGGTCCACGAGCGCATGCTGGCGCAGAGCGTCGAGGCGGCCCGTGAGGTCCTTCCACATCACGAACTTGCCGAACGAGAACTGTCCGAGCGCGAGCTCGCGCGTCACCTCCCAGCCCGGCTGGTCCTTCACTGCCGCGCGGAACGCCTCGACCACCTTCGTCACGTCCACGCCGTGCGCGTCCTGCGGCGGCGGATCAACGTCCGGCACCGTCACGCGGTACTGGCTGCGCAGGAGCTCGAGGAGCGTCGCGTTGACTATCGTCTCTTCGTCGAGCTGCGCGAGGCGGAAGTCCGAGACGCCCTTCCGAACGAGCTTCACGGGCATCAGGAGAAGCGGCGCGCGGTAGGACTTCTCGTCCTTGGGCGACACCTTCCAGCGCAAAAAGCCGATTGCGAGGAAGAGCGTGTTCACGCCGCTTTCCTCGAGGTCGGACTTCGCCACGCGGAACAGCACCTTGAGCCGGCGCTTAGTTTCGTCGGGCGTGCAGCCCGAGACGAGGAAGTTCTCGGTCGGGTCGCCGAAGGCGATAGACACTACCTCGTCAGACGCAAGCTGGTCCTCGAGGCGCGCGATGTCGCGGCATGCGAGGGGAATCACCTGCTTCACGTCGCGGACGTTCAGCATGCGGTTACGCAGTGAGAGGTCGAGCAGTTTCTGCGTCCAGCGCACCACGCGCGGAGGCAACGAATTTTGTTGATTATTTTCCACGCGGCGAATTATACCAAAATCCACCGTCCCCGCGCAAGGCGTGCCCGCCAAAAGCGTGCGCCCAACAAACCAGGAAACCGTTCTCCTGTCGCCACTTACATTTGCTCTTCAGCGATCTGCTTCGCGCAGACAAGCTCCGTGCCCTTGAACTGGTACACGATCTGATGCAGGGTCGTGCCCTTCGCGAGCGACGGAACGAACGGGTCGGCGCGGTAGGCGGCGAGCTGATCCAATGCCTGGTCGTACTTCTCGGCGAGTTCAGCCTCGGTGGCGTCCTTCGCAGAGAACTTGAGTTCGATAATGTAGCTATGCTGCACGTCGCCGTAGTGGCAGCGCTCGGGGAAGAGCGCGAAGTCGCAGAACCCGCGCGCGAGCTCCATCTCCGGACGAGCCAGATAGAAGTTGAGGTGACCGAACTCGCATTGCATATAGCCCTGGATGCGGATCTCGCCCTGAATACCGCCCCGGACAGGCGTGGTGCCGGCGTAATCCTCGGCAAGGCGGCGCAGGAACGGCTCCCACTCGCCCTTGTACGCAAAGCGCGCGGCGAGCTTCTCCAGCTCAGACCAGTCCGGTGAGTTCTCGCGGAGGTAGGCGGAGCGGAGGTACCCGAAGAGCTGGTGTGCGACGCACAGGTTCGGCACCTTGAACACGGTCTGCCCCATCTCGCGTCCGGCCATGGAGAGGATGCCGTAGTAGTGGAAGAGCGAGCGGAAGTTCGCGACGTCGGATATCTTGTCGGCTGGGAACGACTCCACGAGGTCGAACGCGATCTGCCCCGTGGAGGCAATCTCCTCGGTGACGGGCAGGACGCCCTCGCCGCCACCGGCCATGCGGCGCTGGATGTCCGCGATCGTCTGGAGCTTGTCGTAGTCCGTCTTGATGTTCACGTCCACCATGTTCCCAGGTGCCTCTCCCGTCTTGACAAGGGCGGAAAGGTGGTAGAGCACCATGTCGCTGTTGAACACGCACTCCCGTCCCACCTTTGATCTAGAGAAACAGTAACCGTCGTACCAAGGCTTGATGGACTTCACCCATTCGGCGGGCTCGCCGGACCTGTAGCGCCCCGTCCCCTTGAAGTCCGTATAGAGCTTCAGAACGTCATCCTCGGAGAAGCCCAGCATCGCGTTGAAGTCCGGGTCCTGGGAGATGTTCAACGCGATGTTGAAGCCGCTCGTGAGGTCGTCCATCGTCACGGGCGACACGCCCGTCATGAAGATGCGGTCGAAGTCAGCCTTGAATTCCTTGAACCACTCGCGGTAGAATCCCTGTCCATGCGTGATGGAGCGGTAGTCGCCGGACTCCTCCGCGCGCAGCATCGCGTTCGTGAAGTTGTCGTACTCGTCGAGCATCAGGTAGAGGTGGAATCCCTTGATCTTGGCATATTCGGCCATTTTAGTGAATCTGCTCGCCACCGGGACTTTTCTGTATTCCTCAAGGAATGCCTCCCCATATTGCACCCCGTATCTTGCCATGAAAGCGTCGAGGCAATCCCCGATGTGCGACTCAAAGCGTTCCTGAAGCGTCATCCCGATTCCCCGGTTCACGCGCGAGAAGTCCATGTAGAGGACCTGGAAACGGTTCACGTTGGCCGTCGGCCTTTCCGCGATGGCGAGCCCGCCGAAGAGTTTCTCGAAGTTGTCTTTCTCCGCGAGGTCGTAGTAGCAACGGAGCATGTTGATGAAAAGCGACTTCCCGAACCGGCGCGGGCGCACGAAGAAGAGGAATGATCCGGCCTGCTCGAGCGTGGGGATGTAGCCTGTCTTGTCGATGTAGTAGTAGCCTTCAGTGCGGATGCGCTTGAAGTCGAAGATGCCGTAGGGTATCTGGAGGTTGTCTTGCATGACGCATAGTATAGCAGATTGGGATGAAACGTCAAACTAGCTCGGCGAGGATTGAGTCGCACACCTCCGCGCCGCGCGGGGTAAGGCGATAGGCATCCTGAAGGAGCCCCTGTCGCTTGAAAAACTCAAGCGTCTCGCGCCAGGCGGACAGGCGCGGTGCGAGAATCGGCCAGCGTCGGGCGACGCGCTCGAGCGACAACCCCTCGCGCGTACGCAAGGAGAAGAGCGCACGTTCCACTGCATCCTCCTCGGGCGACACCGTGGTCTCAACTCCGCTCGCAGTCCGCACAAGCCCGACGCGCCCGTGCGCCCCTTCTCCCAGCCCGACGTAGTCCTCCCCGCGCCAGACGGCGAGGTTGTGCCGGCACTCGAAGCCGGGTCGGGCGTAGTTTGAGATTTCGTAGCGCGCGAGCCCCGCCTCGGCAAGCGCGGCGCGGGCGGTGTCAATCTGGGCGAGGGCCGCGTCATCGGACGGCAACACCAGTTCCCCGCGCCGCACGGCCAGGTCGAGGCGCGTCTTCGGTTCGCGGATGAGCGTATACACGCTGCAATGGTCGAGCCCGAGCGCCGTCGCGCGCGCAAGCGTGGTGCGCCAGGATTCCATCGTGGTACCGGGCCATCCCGCGATGAGATCGATACCCGCGTTCATGAAACCCGCCGCGCGCACGGCGCGGAACGCGGCCTCGGCTTCGGCGGCGGTATGCAGCCGCCCCATTGCCTTCAGCACGTCATCGTCAAGGCTCTGCACACCGAGCGAGATCCGGTTAACGCCGCCCTCCTTCAACTGTTCAAGGACGCGCGGCTGCGCATCGAGCGGATGCAGTTCGACCGTGAACTCGCAAGACAAGTCCCGGTAGGGCGGTCGCCCCGCGGCCGCCAGACGTATCCGCAGCGCATCAAAGAGAGGCGAGAGATCGCAGAGCGCGGGCGACCCGCCGCCAAAGTAAATCGTTGAGAGGTTGGAGATCGCATCCAGCGCCATGATTTGCTTAGCCATTCGCTCGCAGTACGCACGGCGCGTCTCGGCCGTGGAGCCCGCGCGGGAATGAAGTGCACAATAGGCGCACTTAGCCCTGCAGAAAGGGAAGTGAGCGTACAGATTCATAGATCCAGATGCAACCGCGTCCGACGGAGGCGTAGGCGTTGGCGGAACGGAGCAACAATCGCTGCCAAACTGCGGCCCAGGTCACCTCGCTTGTGCAGACAATCCAGGCGATCACGCCGGCGACGTTGAAAATCCAGATGAACACGTATGAGAACACATAGCCATACTCCTGAAGGTCCGGCTGTTCCTGCAGAATCGCGCGGAGCGTGAAGCACACATGCAGGGCCAGGGTGAAGCCCACGACAAAAAGCCAGGCGGCCGGGAACGGGAATGGCGTTACAAATGCGCGTACGATGAGAGCCACGAGTCCCACCACGGCCGTCCAGAACGGAAAGAAATATGGCGAGAGCGTGATCAGCACGTTGGTCTTCGTAAGTTCAACCGACCCGCCCTTCAGCCCGACCTTAAGGTTCTTGGGGACTGCGCCGAAGCAGAGTCCGAAAAGCGCATGGGTGAGTTCGTGTCCCAGCACGTAAAGCCGCATGGGGGCAATCCGGAATATCCACAGGACGAAGAATAGCAGGAACCCGGCCGCCATGGCAAGCGCGCCCGGCGGGAAGAGCGCGTCGCCAGACATGGGCATGAGGCGAAAAGCATCGACGAAAACGCGCACGAGCGCCCAGGCGAAAGGCAACGCGGCGAGTCCGCAGAGAAAGCACAGAAATCGGCGCATGGGCTTGTACACCAACTAGTCGTCGAAGATGAACACCAACTCGCCGGGGTAGACGCGGCGGTTGCGGCGCGCCAGTTTCTCGACGAATCCCCTGTCGGTTGAAAAGCGCCGCTGCTGCTCTTTCAGCTCGGCGATTTCGGCCTTCTTGTCCTCGACCATCTGAAGGAAGCGCGCCTTCTCCCGTGCAAGTCCTTTCATCCGCGTGTAGCGCGGGTATGACGCGACTACACCGGCAGCGACTATGCCGATGAACAGCACGATGAACACGAGACGCGAAATTTTGTCAACTAGTTTGCTCATTGAAGTGCGTACATTTTATTATTTTTCAGTCACAGAAGTCAAGCCGATTTGGTATAATTTCCGCCGTGAAAAATCTTTTACAGTTTTTGGCGGCTGGCGGACTGCTCCTGACGGCAGGCTGCTTCAGCCTTGAAACGACGCCGCTGGGCAACGAATCCAGCCAGGCGATTAGACTGCATGGAGACAGCGGACAGGCCTCCGAGCACGTGGTTGTGTCCAACTTTGGCTGGTACTTCTTCAACCGCTGGCCGATCGTATGCGGCAATGCGCACGTGGACCGGAGCCTGCCGTGGCGGTTCTTCCGCAACGACGTGGACGAGAACGTCATACAGCGCCGCCTCATGGACTACGCAGACGCTCGCGGATGCGACGTGCGGGATCTCCAGATCTTCAACAACGCGGAGGTCCTCATGTCCATCGGCGTAGGAGGCGTGTCATTGCCACTCCCATACGTCGTGTCCTACCGAGAACTGCAGTACTCCTGCTCGCTCGTGCGCAGGAAGCGCCCGCCCACGGACGCCCGCGCGGCCGGACGCGAGGACATGGACGCGCTCAAGGAGGAGATGCGCAATTTGCTGAACCGCATTCCCGACGGAGGCTCAAAACGATGAAAAGGCTAATACCTCTAGTCGCCGCAGTCGCCCTTCTGGCAAGCGGTTGTACGACCGTTCTGAAGTCGAAGGAGTTCGGGAACGTCAAAGTGGACGACGGCACCACGCCCGTCGCCGCCGTCGAGATCGAGAACTCCGTGTGGCTGCTGTTCAATTTCATTCCCGTAGCGAGCGGCAACCCCGACCACCCCAACAGCTACAGGTGCAAGCTGTTCCGCAACACCGTGAACCTCCCAAACAACATGGAGGTGCTCCGCGCCGAAATGGCGAGCGAAGGCGTCAGCGAGGTCGTCAACCTCACTAGCCACTACGCGGACGAAAAATACCTTTTCTTCCTGCTCGCGCGCCGCGCCTGCCACACGAGCGCCGTGCTGATTCAGTCCGGCGCAAAAGACAAAGAGCCTGCCAAAAAATGAGAATCGCAAAGTCCGTCCGGGCGCTTACGCCCTACACCCCAGGTGAACAGCCGAAAGACCGCAGCGTCATCAAGCTCAACACCAACGAAAACCCCTACCCGCCCTCGCCGCTCGTGGAGAAGGTCCTCGCGTCCTTCGACCTCGACCGCCTGCGCCGCTACCCCGACCCCGTGTTCACTGAACTCCGCGAGAAGATCGCGGAACGCGACGGTACCGTGCCCGCGCGCGTGTTCGTGGGTAACGGCTCGGACGAGGTGCTCACCCTCGCCGCCCGCGCGTTCGTGGACGACGACGAGGCGATTGGCTCGTTCGATCCGAGTTACTCCCTCTACAAAACGCTCGCCGCGATCCGCAACGTCCCCTTCGCGCCCTCGCCCCTCGCGCCCGACTTCACATGGGCACCGCCCGTCACGCGCGCCGGCGACGCGCCCGTGGCGCTCTTCCTCCTCACGAACCCCAACGCCCCCACGTCCGTCCGCTATCCGCGTGAGCAGGTGGCCGCTTTCGCGAAGAGCTTCTTAGGGGTTGTGCTCGTGGACGAAGCCTACGCCGACTTCGCGGATGACACGTGCATGCCGCTTGCGGCCGCAGCAGACAACGCGAACGTCGTCGTGATGCGTACGCTCTCTAAATCGTTCTCCCTCGCCGGCCTCCGCCTCGGATACTGCGTTGGCCCCGAAGACCTCATCGAGGCGCTCTACAAGGTCAAGGACTCCTACAACGTGGACGCCCTCGCGCAGGCCGTCGCACTCGCTGCGCTCGCCGACCTCCCGTGGATGCGCCGCAACGCCGCCAAGGTTCAGAAGACGCGCGACGCCACCGCCGACGAGCTACGCCGCCGCGGCTGGGACGTGCCGCCCTCGCAGACGAACTTCCTCTTCGCGAAACCCGCGCACCGTCCCGCCGCCGAGATCTTTGAGGCGCTCCGCGCGCGCAACATCTTCGTGCGCTACTTCTCGGGTCCGCGCACGGGAGACCGTCTGCGCATCTCGGTAGGCACCGACGCCGACATGGATACGCTTCTCGCCGTTCTCGCCGAACTCGACCGTCCTCTGGCGTAGTCTGCAAAAACGGCAGCGACTATTTCCTCACAACGAATGAAACCAAAAGTCCATAAGCCAGTGTGCCATGTCGTCGCGGGGCCGAACGGCTCCGGGAAGTCCACGTTCGCGCTTCGGTACCTGCCGGACTTCGCGGGATCCGTCGAATATGTCAACCCCGACCTGATGGCGCAGGGGATGTCGCCCACGGACATCCGCCTCTCCGCGATCAAGGCCGGGAAGCTCACGCTGGAGCGGATCGCGCAGCTCATCTCCGAACGCGCCTCCTTCGCGTTCGAGACCACGCTCTCCGGCCGCGGACACCTCCGGTTGCTCTCGGAGGCGAAGGCCGCCGGATACCAGATCGCGATCTACTACCTCTGGATGCCGGAGCCGGCCGCGCTGCCGCTCCGCATCGGACACCGCGTGCTCGCCGGCGGACACGACGTGCCGACGGACGATGTCATGCGGCGCTACGCGCGCTCGCGCGCGAACGTAAAGGAATACGCCGCGCTTGCGGACACCCTGCTCGTCTTCGACGCAGTCCCCACGACGCAGCGCCTCATCTACCGGCGCAACGGCGAGGAGACCCCCATCGACCGCAAACTTGCCGATGCCATGAGAAAGGACCTTGGAATATGACCCTCGACCGGAAGGACTGGCCCGAGGACGCCAGAAACGCGCAGGACGCCTTCGACGAGGCGTCGTGGGACGCGGTGGAGGCCTACCGCGACACGGGCGAAATGGTGCCGGGCATGAAGGACGGCAAGCTCCACCTCTACACCGTCGACGAGGCGCTGCGCCTCCGTCCCGACTACGAGATGCGCAAGAAGGATGTCGGCGAATGGCGCCGCCGCAACCTCATCGCGCAGTTCAAGGCCGCCGGCATCGAGCTGACGCCCGATGTCTGGGAACGCCTCGCCGCCGACCGCCGCCAGGCCCTCGAGGACGACCTCGCCTGGATCCACCCATGACCCGATGAAAGCCCTTCTTGACAGACTTCACGCGCGCATGGGCGACTTCTGGTGGTATTCGCTCATACTTTTCTGCGCCTGCCGCGCAGCCGACCTCCTCAACGCCTTCGTCGGTCTGTGGCTCGTCCCCAAGTACGTCGATCCCTCCGAACTCGGCGCGGTCACGCCGCTCGGAAATTTTGCGGGGCTTCTCGCCCTTCCCGTCGCCGTATTCGCAAACACCTTTCGCAACGAGGTGTCGCGACTTTCCATTAATCAGGAATTCGGAAAGCTCAAAACATTGATGCGCACGGTGTTCATCTCGGCGGCGGTGTTCCTGTTCCTCGCAATCATCATCGCGCGCTTTACGCTGCCCATGTTCCTTGAACGCATCCGCATCGTGGAAGGGTCGCTTGGACTGATCATCATCGCGACGTCGTTCATCACGGCGGTCGCCCCTGTCTTCACGAACACGATCCAGGCGCTCAAGAAGTTCAAGGCGAACGCGGTGATGAACCTCCTCGGCGCACCGCTCCGCCTTCTGGCGATGCTCATCGCGATGCCGTTCCGTCCCATTGCGGGTTACTTCGTGGGACAGGGCGCGTCGCCCGCGTTCAACATCGTCGCGTCGGTGTTCAGCCTCAGAAAGGAACTTTCCGTCCCAGCCGAACCCTACTGGAACCGCGAAGTCGTCAGGAAGTTCTCAAAGCTTCTGTTAATATTCCTCATAAGCGGCGTGGCCAGCAGCTTGTGTACGGTCATTGAATCAACCGTCCTGCGGCAGCGACTTCCCGACCTTGATTCAGCTGGCTACTATATGGCCACGCGCTTTTCGGACATCTCGAGCTTTCTCTTCAACACGCTCGTATTCACGATCTTCCCCTTCACGGCCGCACTCGCGGCGAAAGGCCAGGATACGCGTCCGTTGATTCTAAAAGCCGCCGCCGCAACGATTGGCTTTAGTTTTCTCGTCGCACTCCCGTTCTTCTTTTTCGGCGGCACGATCCTCTCCCTGCTCCCACACGGCGAACAGTACATGGCTTATGGGTGGGCGATTCCGTGGCAAATCGGCGTCAGCACCCTCGGTGCGTTGATCGGCCTCTACGTGACTGCGGAGATTTCCGCCAACCGCTTCAGGTTCATGCTGTGGATGGTTCCGCTCGACGCCATCTATCCCGTGCTTCTGCTTTTCATAACCGGCCACGGTTATTTCACCGGCGTCATCCCCGCCTCGTGGACAGAGTTCCTCACCGATCACAACATTACATCCCTCGACACGATGCTCTGGTGGATGACCGGCTTCAACGCGATCAAGGTCCTCGGTTGCCTTATCGCAATGGCATTAAAAGGGAAACCACGCCCGTGCTAATCAATGCCATCACGCCTTTTACGTGACGGCTCTTACGTGATACTTATATCTGTATTCTCCAGTTGCGGCCCTTGTAGATGAATCGGCGAAGCTCCATGACATTGCCGATGACACAGTAGAACACGATATAGTTCCCAACGTAGATGCGATAATACGGATTTTCGCGGTCAACACGGGATGCGACCGGCTCAAAGGAAGTGGGCGCAAAAAGCCTCTCGCGTACGGCTGATTCGACATCTGTCTGGAGTTTGTCAGCGGCTACAGGATTGGCAAGTTGCGTTTCGATGTAGTTGAGGGCCTGCTCAAGCTCCATTCCGAAGAGCGGCGTGGCCTCAAGCCGAAACTTTCCGGAGTGCATGGCGCCTGTCCCTTATTCTCTTGAACATTGCCTCGCCATCCTCGCGTTCCGGATGGGTACGGCAATACTCGTCCGTCTCGTCAAGCAGACGTTCCAGCGGATCGGAAAGACGCTCGTACTCCTCGATCGTCATCGTGACGAGCGTCCCATACCCGTTCTTCGTGAGAAAAACCGGTCCGTTCTTGACATCCGCCTCAACGCTTGCGTAGTCATTGCGCAAATCGGATATAGGTCTAATCTTGATTGCTGCCATTCCTGTGCCTCCTTGCGGCGAAATTATACCAAAATTCGCCCGAGCACGTCAATTGCCAAAAGCAAACATTACAGAGATTCCAAAACTAGGGAATCCTTCTATGTGAAGTGACGCCTTTAGCGGCGTTTTTACGGGGCCGTTCCGCCACGAGGCGGGGCGGCCCCCGAAAA
>CACZAK010000070.1 GCA_902779075.1 uncultured bacterium
CTTGATGGCCTGCGACAGCGTGTAGCTCGTCGCGAGGGTGTCCGCCCCGCCGAAGGCGCGCGACGACACGAGGAACGCGTCGTCGGCGCCGCGGGCGAGCGCCTCGCGGAGAACGGCCGTCGCCTGCGGCGGCCCCATGGAAATCACCGTGACGTGCGCGCCGTGGGCGTCCTTCAGCCGCAGCGCCTCCTCAAGGGCGTATTCGTCGAACGGGTTGACGATCGACTCCACGCCCTCTCGCATCAGGGTATTGGTCTTGGGGTTGATCCGGACGTTAGTGGTGTCCGGCACCTGTTTTACGCAGACGACGACGTGCATAATCACTTCCCCACGCCGAAGCGGTATTCGGTGCGCGAGCGGAACGTCTCGCCGGGACGGAGCACCGTGGACGGGAAGTCCGGGCGATTCGGCGAGTCGGGCGCGTGCTGCGTCTCAAGTGCCACGCCGGCGAACTGGCAGAGATGCTTGCCTGCGGCCTTCGCGGGAAGCTTGTTGTCCATGTTCTGCGCGCCGTACATCTGCATGCAGGGCTCGGTGGTCCAGATCTCCATCGTGCGGCCCGAGACGGGATCGCGCATGAGGGCGGCCTGCTTGAGCTCGCCGATCTTGCCGCGCAGCACGAAGTTGTGGTCGTACCAGTAGTCCATCGCCGCAAGCGACTTGTCGGCCTTCATCAGGTCGGCCTTCGCGCCGATCGGACGGAGCGTGGTGAAGTCGAAGCCCGTGCTCTTCACGCAGGCGTTCGTCAAGGGGATCAGGCCGGGGGTCGTCGTGGTGTACTCGTCCGCGAAGATCTGGAGTTCCTGCCCAAGTACGTTCCCGCTCGACTCGCCCGCGAGGTTCCAGTAGGAGTGGTGCGTGAGGTTGAGCACCGTGGGCTTGTCGGTGGTGGCGTAGTATTCAACCGTCCAGGTGTTGTTCGGCAGCACGCGGTAGGTCACGCGGCAATTCACCTTGCCGGGGAAGCCCATCTCTCCGTCTGCGGAGACGTAGGAGAACACGATGCCCTGCACGGGGCCGCGGGACGGCATCGGCATGGCCTTCCACACCTTCTTGTCCCACCCCTGGGGGCCGCCGTGGAGCGTGCAGTGGCGCTGCGTGGCCTCGGTCTTCTTGTCCTCGTTGATCGGCAGCGTGTATTCCTTGCCGTCGAGCGTGAACTTGCCGTCCGCGATGCGGTTGCCATAGCGGCCGATGAGCGTACCCATCGAGAAGCCGAGCGTCTCGTATTCGCCGGGGGTGTTCCAGCCGAGCGTGACGTCGGCGAGGTTGCCGTGCTTGTCGGGGGCGTAGCAGCGTACCACGCGGCCGCCGTAGTCCGACACGTCAAGGACGAGTCCGCCGGGGCTCACGAGGCGGTAGAGCTTCACCTCCGTGCCGTCCGCGAGCTTGCCCCACGGCCGTGCCTCGACCGAACGGCCGCGCATTGCCGCGTATCCGTCACGCATGCGGCGCGCACGCGCCGCACGGCGGGCGGCGAAATCCGCCCTCTGAGCAGCGGCATCAGCATTCGGCGCAACAGGAGCCACCTTCGGCGTGTCCTCCGCCAACACAAGGCCCGCGCATGCGGCACAGGCCATAGCTGTGATTAGTCTTTTCATTGTTGTCTCCTTTTTTTGTTTTGAGTTGTTTAACCTTTGAAGATAAAGAATTTGCGGGCGACGAAGTTCACGAGGAACGACACTACGACCTCGATTATGACGGCCGCCGTAGTCTGGAGTCCCATCCAGTTGATCAGCACCCAAGCGAGTCCGGTGGCAAGCGCCATAGCGCCAGCCGCCGCGCCGAAGAACATCCCGAATTCCTTGTACCATACGAACTTGCCCGGACGGAATACAAACGCGCGGTTCATCAACCAGCAGAACACGTTAGCCACCGTGAAGCCAAGTGCGGTATCCACGGCAAAGCGGAGTCCGCGCACGAAGCGAGATAACTCCACCGCAGGCAGTCCGAACCACTTTACCGCCCAGTCATCCGGCCCGAGACAGCGGCAAAATGTGGATGCCAACAGATAGAACACTGCCATCTGCACGATTGTGGCCGCAACGCCGATTGCGCCGTACTTCACGAACTGCGCGAACGGCCCGCTGTCATGCGACAGAAATCGCCGCAGCCAGAAACCACTGGCGGGGATGGCCGCGCTTGTCGCGGCCCGATCATCCGAATTGTCTTCTTGCCTGTCCATGTGAGTGTGTAATTATACCAAACCTCCGCCCCTTCGGCAAATCACCGCTTGACCTTTCCGAGGCCCGGCTTGCCGTGGAACACGCGCCCCGCGGTGATCGGCTCCGACGCCTTCTCGAAGCAGTTGCGGGCACGCACCTCTATCACGTAGTCCTTGTCCTGCGGCAGCTCGGCCACATCGAACCAGAACCTCTGGCTCGCCGGTTCGCAGGACGGAATCTTGTGGTAGGCAGGCGAGTAGAACCGCTTAACAAGCGGCTCCGAGCCGTCCTTCGGCACGGCGCGGATTTCGTAGTCGAACACGCGCCACCCTTCGGGCACGGTTGCCGACGGGAACTCGCACGTCATCACGATCGTCCACTTGCCTTGGCGGTTTTCCGTGTTTCGCATTGAACACCGCACGGAGGCCCCTTCTGGAAACACTGGCACGGGCACGCGCTTCTCCGCCTCGGACCAGGCGTAGGGTTTCGCGCCCGCGAGCGGTATGATCCACGCGGGAGCGACCTCACGGTCCCATTCTTCCGCCTCCACGTCGATGCGTTCCACTACGATCCTATCCTCGTACACATTCACGAAGAAGCCCTGCGTACCTTCGAGGTCGCGGCGCACTGGAATCATCGGCATCGCGTTCGTGGCCGAGCCGTCGCGCTTCGAGGTGCCGCCGTTCTCGTGTCCGGCGAGCGTGGGGTAGGAAAGCGATGGCGTACCGATCGCAGTGAATTCGCCCTGCCAAATCTGGTGCTCGTCCACGAATGGACGATGCGTATGCCCCGTAAAGGAGACTGCGTTCGGAAATGTCTTCAGTACGGGATACACGCTGCCGCCGTCCGAGCGATGTCCGCTGTCGCCGGTCGTCCCCTTGATTGGCAGGTGCTGGAAATAGAAGAACGGCTTGCCGGAGTCACGCAGACGCTTGCCGTACGCCACGAGGAACCCGGCTGCGTCCGGACGCTTTTTGCCGTTGTCCGCGTCCGCGTATTCCGTCGAAACGAAATGGTACCCCTTCACGGTGCGCAAGCGAACCGGCGCGTATACTTCGCCGAAAATCTTCTCCCACGCGGCCTTCATTCCGCCAGGTGCCCTCACGGCCGCCTCGTCCTCGGAATGACCCGAGGCGTGCATGTCCATCGTCATGTCGCCGTACCCCCAGCCGCCGAAGTCGTGGTTGCCGGTGCAGAGTAGCGGCACGGTCGCATCGCCGTCGCCGAACACGCGCTTCCAGGCGTCGCGCACTAGCTGCAAAGAATTGAGCGTGCCCCAGTCGGCAAGGTCGCCGCACACCATCACGGCGTCCGCGCCGCGCGACTTGAAGAGACGGAGTGCCTTCTCGTAGCGAGCCTCCGTACCTGCCGTTGTCACATGGATATCGCTCACCACGCCGAACGTCAGCGCGGGGCCTCCGAAGATGTCAGCAGTGCGGCAGCCCGCCACGAACGACGCCGCGAGACTGGAGAGAATGAATTCGCGCCGGCTCACGCCGGACGGCAGAATTTTAGAATTTGTCGCTTTCATCACGCGGGGCAGTATATCATTTCACGCCCTCCCGCGCAAGCCCCTTGCCTATAACTTAACCATAATTTGCGTTTTTGCTTTGCTTTCGCTGTTGGGTGTTTTTGAGTCTTGGAGAACGGGAGTTTTCTTTAAATACTCTCCTTAACTCCAAAACTCCTAATCTCCCAATAGCGAAAGCTATCAAAGTTATCCTCATCTACATTCCTGCGCGAAGCGTAGGCGGCGGGCTACTATGGGGAACTCAGTGGCAAGGAGTGGAGCCTTAAACATTTTGAATAGGGAGCCTGTTGCAAAATTCTCGCGAGTACGGGCGCGACTGCCTCCCTATATATATAAGGTCGCGCGCGCGAAGGAGATTACGCTCCACCAAGCGCATTGATATGTCCGTTGGATCCCATGTACTTTGGAGTATAACGCAAAAGTCTAGACCCCTACTATGAGTGTGTCATTTTGACACAGTTGGCACATTTCAATGCTGCGCACCATCGAAGGTTTTGGTGCGCACCATTTGATGCTTTGCTGCGCACCATTTCATGCTCTGCTGCGCACCATTTCATGCTCTGCTGCGCACCAAAGCAAATTCCGCCACAAACCGGCCTTTTCCCACGAGGTGAGTGTGTCAAAGTGACACACTTTGCGACCTTTGCGTTCTTTGCGGCTAAAAACTGGAATCCAACAGCGACGTTTATTCACCATACTTTGCCTTCAAAATGCTTTCCGGCTTGTTATGACTTTTAGAGCCACAATTTCTGAAACCTAGGTGTCACGGATCACGGAAAGTGATTGGAAGCTCTTCCTTTACGGATTTAGCCGTAATATCACGGTTCGGGCTGGCTTTATCTTTCTGCGCCTCTACGTGAGATTACGGCGCGGAATCACGGATAAAGGCCGTATGCCTTGTCAACGAGCGCGTAGAGGTGCGCGTGGGCCTTCACCAGGTCGCCCTTGTCCACGATGCCGGCGTAGCCGTAGTTCGGGATGTCATCGCGGCGGCCCCTCAGCTGGCGCGTGATCTGGAACTCGTCGCGCGTCTCGGGCCAGTCGGGGACGATAGGCGGTCCGGACGGGAACGGCGCCCCCACACGTTGCAGACCATGCTCTCACAGAAACTAGCAAACCGCCAATAACCAGAAGATTCTTCTCATTTCTGCCTAATAAGCTCCAGCATCTTGCGGTCGATCTTGCGGCCGTCGATCTCAATGTACTCGGCGTCGGGACGGCCGGAATCGACGAATCCGAACGGACCGTCGTAGTCCCAGATCGCCCAGCCGTAGCCGCGCTTGCGCCATTCCCTGAAACCGGCCTCCATCCACTTGAGACACGACTCGTGGTCCATCTTCGCGTAGCACCCGAACTCGCCGATCATCACGGGGTAACCTTTCGGAATGCAGTCCTGCTTCGCTAGCATCTTCGCCTGCCCGTCCACCACCCACTGCATCGCCTTGTCTTCTGGTCCCGCCGGCCAGCGCGGCTTTACCTTCGGGTGCCCGCCGTACCAGACACCGTAGTGGCTGAATGCACCCGGCGCATAGCCCCGGAACGACTGGCCTGTGAGCGGCACGTTGAAGAAATACGGCACGGGCACGGTCGCCGTTCGGTTGCCGTCGAGGATAATAAACCGTCCTGGATCAACCTTGTGGATCGCGTCCACGGTCTCGCCGAATACGTGGATGAAGTCTTTCTCTGAGAATGAGGGCTCGTTGACGAGATTGAAGCTCAGTTCGCTGTTCGAGATGCCCTTGTAGCGGCGGGCGAGTTCGCGCCAAATGCGCTTGAACGCCTCGAGCGCGACGGGGTCGCGCGTCACGGCATTCGTTCCCTTCTCCGCCGGATAGGCGATCTTCCCCGGCGCGCGGTAGAGGCAGAGATTGACGTGGATTCCGTACTTGCGTCCGTACTCTACCGCCGCATCGACCTTTTCAAGACCGTCCTCGAGCCAATGTTCCCAGTCGTACGCCGAGACGAAGAAGCGGTAGTCGATCGGAAGGCGCGCGAAGTTGAGTCCGCACTTCTTGAACAACGCGAACTCCGATTCGAGATAGCGCCCGTACGCGCAGTCGTCGGTCTTGTTCCACGGCGAGTAGAACATCGAGACGGCGTTCACGCCGCGCCACGAACCGATGTCCGGCACGACGGGCGGCGTGTCGCCCTCCGCGAGACGGCGCGTCAGGACGCGCGCCGCCTTGCCGCCCTCCGCCACGGCGAACTGCGTGGGACGCGTGAGCGTGAGATAGTCGGCGCGGATGCGGTCGGGAGAAAGCGCCGTCTTCGAGAGGCGCATCTCATCGAGATAGCCGCAGAAGTACTCCTCGTTCGCCGCGCGTTCATAGACGAGCGCCTCGGCGAAGTGTCCGATCGCGAGCGGACGCCCCGTCACCGTCGGCGCATACGCCGCGCCCTTTGCGGACGCGACGCGCCGCCCGTTGAAATAGATGGCGCTTTCGCCCGCCTCGGCGTCGTATGTCACCGTCACGTATGCCCAGCCGTCGCGGAAAGTGTATTTGTCGGTTCCGCCGTGCTTGTTCACGTCATACCAGAAGTTCGTGACCCCGCGTCCGCACGACCAGACGCGCTCGCCACCCGCGATGGCGACCTCGAAACCCTTGTCGTCGCCGAAGTTCGCCTTGTTGCTGACGATGCGTGCATGGTGCTCTTCCGTTTGGGTGTCCGGATCGATCGTGCTGTTGACCATGAACGAAACCGTCAGTTTGCCCGTCTTCTCGTACGCGGTCCAGCGCGGATCGTTCGGCACGTTCAGGTACGTGCCCCACTTCGTGGTCTTGGCGGCGGCGTAGTAGCCCTTGCCCACGAACGCATCGGCGTGGATGAAAAGGCGCGTATCCTTACCTCGTACCTCGGCTTCGAGGCCGTTCTTGGAGTCGCGCGTCACGCCCTTCCTGAACTTCGAGAAGTGCCACACCGCGAGATAGTCGTCGTTCCAAGCACTACGTGGCGAAGACGAGAACGTCTTCGCACATGACACGCCCCACCGCGCCGTTATCGTCGTTGCCTTCGTCACCTCCGGCACGCGCACCCACACATACGAATCCCCTTCCGGGTCCCACGTGTCGATCTCGTATGCGAGCGGCTTGCCGTCCGAGCCGAAGAAAACAAGATCGCTCCCGTCCACCGTAGCATCCTTGTAGTCGAATCCCGTGAGACCATCTGGTATCTTGATGAGCGCAGGGAAGTCCGTCAGCTTTTCCGTACCCTCGTAACCGGAAAACGTCAATCTGCATTCATTCTGCGCCAAAACTGGAAACGTTACAACAAGTGCAACGGCAAACAACGCATTACACAAAATCTTCTGCATAAAAACACCTTTTTGCCCTTCTTTGCTAAAATCCTAAACAGCCCTCATCTCAACAACATTATCTCACCACTATCGAAATGAGGCATTGCGACAAGGATGTACCATATACTGCGCAAGATGTCGTGCTTACTTTGTCTCGGGTACGCCCTTGGTCTTCTTGTCGGTGCGCACGCGCACGGTCTTCGGGAGAGACGCCACCACCGCGCCGTCCGTCACCGTCGCGCCGCCGAGTCCGAGTATCTTGAGCTTGGGCAGCCGGGTGGCGAACGCCACGCTCACCGGATTCTTCGCGCCGTAGAGATCGACCGTCTCAAGAAGCGGCAACGTCGCCAGCACGTCCGTGTTGACGTAGCGGCTGCCGGGCAACTCAAGTTTCTTCAATTTCTTGTTGCCAGACAGGAATGCAAGGTCTCCCACGGCGGTGGACAACGAGCCGCCGTCCATGTTCCAGAGCCGCAGGTACGTGAGGTTGGGGAGCGAGCCGATTGGCGTGAGGTCAGGAATCTTCTCGGCGAAAATCTTCACCTCCTCCGCCTGAGGCACCTGCTTCATCCACTCGATGGACGTCATCTTCGTGAGCCCGCCGTGGAACTTCTTCACCTGCTTAAGCGTCCCAAGCGAGGCGTAACCGGCGGGCGGCAGCTTAGCGGCGTAAAAGTTCACTCGATCAAGCTTGGGACAGGATGCCAGCGGGGAGAAATCGGTGAGTTCGGCGCCGTACAGGTCGATGTCCTCCAGCTCCGTCATTCCCGAAAGAGGCGAGAGGTCAGCGATCTCGGAGTTAGTGAAGTCGATGGAACGGACCTTGCGCAATCCGGCAAGAGGGGCAATGTTCAACTTTTTCACGCCCTTTACGGCCAACTTTGTCACGTTTGAAAGAAGCGCAAACGGCGCGAGCGTGGTGAGCTGCGTATCGGACACGCTCACCTCCGTCGCTCCCGGGAACTGGGCAATCGCCGCAGCCACGGTGGCGTCGTCAACCTTGTTGAAATAAAGGCGTATACTGCCAGTGGACGTTTCACCTGCTGCGATCTTCTGCTTCACGGCGGCAATCTGTTCGGGCGTGGCTGGCTTTGAAAAGCGCAACGAGCCGTACTTGTATTCGGGTTCGGCCGTGTCCGCAGCCGTGGTGCGGGCCTTCGCGAACGCTTCGATCTCCGCAGGGACGGCCGGTGCCGCCACTGGAGGCGGCTGGACGGCCGGTGCCTGGGCAACAGGCTGCTGAACCTCGGCTGGCGGCTGGGCAACGACTGGTGGCTGCACTGCGACAGGCTGCTGTACAGCAACGGGTTGCTGCACCACGACGGGTTGCTGCACCGCAACTGGTTGCTGCACCACGACAGATTGCTGCACTACGACGGGTTGCTGGACAACGACAGGCTGTTGCACGACGACGGGTGGTGGTGGTGGTGGTGGCTGTGTGGCGGCAACGGCTATGGCCGTGGCCGTGCCAAGTACGTCCATTGCCTTCGTGAATCCCTCCGGATCCGAAGAACAGCCCGCGCATACGAGCGCGGCACATCCCATTACGATGAACGGGTTTCCAGTATGGTTCTTTCTTGCCGTCATGTTCTGCCTGCCTTTCTTTGACTTGGAGAGAACGTTTCCAAACGCCCTCACGTTTCAAAAACTCTTTATTCCCAGACCATAAGATTGTTGCGCGCCTTGTAGAAGCCATCGAGCCATTCGGACTTGCCCGTGCCGTTGGCGAAGACGTTGTCAACTGGGTTCCAGTCGAAGCCCGTGTCGTGTACGTAACTGATCTGCAGCAGGTTGCACAGGATCGACGAGCGCGCGCCCACTTCCGCGCGGGAATTGGGCTGCTGGCGCGTCTTGATGCAGTTCACGAGGTCGGCGGGGTGGTTGAGCGACTTGTAGAGCTTGATCGGCGCCTTCTTGAGGTTGAAGTGCTTGACCGCCTTGTTGACCGCGTCCAGCAGGCTCCGGTCGGAAAACTTGCGCTTGCGGGGATTCCACATCGCGATCTTCTGCGCGCCGGGCAGATCCCCGGTGTTGAAGCGCTTCAGCTCCTCGACGGGCAGCTGCTGGATGTTCTTCCCGAGCCACACGGCGAAATGGCCACGGTCAACCGCCACCGCGCCTTCCGTTCCGTAGAACACATCCACGTAGTCCATCTTGCGGTGCGGCACATGGCGAATCTCCGCGCCGTTGCCGAAGACGAGCCGCGCGTCGGACTGACGTCGTCCGCCGTCGCGCGGATCCGCAGACGGCGGCAGGTTTGACTTCACAACTTTCACGGGGCCGCTCTCGTCCATGCCGAGCCCCCACTGCGCGATGTCGAGGTTGTGCGCGCCGAAGTCGCCCACGCCGCCCATGCCGAAGTAGTCGTGTTCGCGCCAGGCGGGGAAATGCCGATGCACCCCGCGCGGCGCCAACCGGTCGGAATACTTGACGAGCGGGGCGGGACCGCACCACATGTCAAAGTCAACGTCAGGATTCGGCGCACACTCCCGCGCGGCATTTGCGGGATTGTAGAAACCGATCGGCGGACGGGATGGGCCGCCAAACACCGCATCGACCTTCTTCACGTCGCCGATGAGGCCGTTGCGCACGATTTCGCACGCGACGCGGAACTCCATGCCGCTGCGCTGCATCGCGCCGGTCTGCAGCAGCCGTCCCGTCTTCTTCGCCACGGCCATGATCACCTTGGCCTCGTTGATGTTGTGCGTAAGCGGCTTTTCGCAGTAGACGTCCTTGCCCGCCTTCATCGCCTCGACGGCGAGGTAGGCGTGCCAGTGGTCGGGCGTGGCGATGCACACCATTTCAATCGACTTGTCCGCGAGGATCTCGCGGTAGTCGGCCACGGCGCGGCACACGTCCTTCGGGACGCCGAGCTGCGGGTTCTGCGCGTAGTAGTCGTTGACGACCTTCGTGCGGTTTTCGCGACGGGCCCTGTCGCAGTCGCAGATCGCCGTCACCACCACGTTCTGGCCAAGGAACTGGTGCAACAGGTAGCGCCCTTGGGTGCCCGCGCCGATGAAGGCCATCGTCGTGCGCCCGAGCGCGTTGCGTCCGCGCGCGATATACGGCGCGGCAAAGGCAGTAACCAGCCCGCCCTTGACAAAGGCGCGCCGGGAGAGATGAGTCTGCATGTTGTTCATATTTAACCTCTAGGATTTAACGGCGGGAATTTTAGCAAACTCCCACCGTCCACGCAACTATCTGTTTCTTTTGCCGGTTTTCGCCGACATTTCAGTCGCGCGGGCGCATGTAGAACCTGCCGATCACGCGCGAAGTGCTGATCGTGTTCACGAAGGCGGCCTTGTCGATCTTCTTGCATATCGCGTAGATGCGGCTCGTGTCGTCGGCGGCGACGACGGAATAGACGAGAGAGGTCTTGTGTCCGAGATAGCTGCCGTGTGCGTCGATGACCGTTGCGCCGTGGTGGCTGAGCCTGTGGATGGCCTCGCAGATGCGCTTCGGCTGGCTCGTGACGATGAGCAGCGTCTGGTACTGGTAGGCGCGGTACATCAGGTGGATGACCTGGAGCGACACGAACTGGTAGACGATGGAGTAGAGCGCGCCCGTCCAGCCGAACACGAACCCGCCCGCCAGGAGGATGGCGGCGTTGATGGCGAAGATGATGTTCCACGTCTCGCGTCCCTTCTGCTCGGACAGGTAGATCGCGATGAAGTCCGTGCCGCCCGTCGTGGCGTTCCACCTGAGGCACAGCGCCATGCCGAAGCCGAAGGACACGCCGCCGAAGAGGCTCGTCACGAACGGATCGGTCTTGAGCCGCATCAGGTCGTGCGCCGGCACGAACGACGTGAGCGCGTCCACCGGCATGATGTCCGTGAAGAACCCCGTCAGGAAGATCACGTAGAGCGAATACAGCGTGAAGCGCCGTCCGATGAATCGGAACCCGATCCAGACCGGAATCGCGTTCAAGGTGAAGTTAATTAGCGAGAACGGCACCGTCCAGCCTAGCCCCGCCGTGTCGGAGAGACGCTGCAGGACGCGCTGGAGGAGCATCGAAAGCCCGGTGGCGCCCGCGGGATACAGTCCGCCCCACTCGACGAACGTGCGGTAGTTGACGGCCATCAGCAGCGACGCCAACGCCAGCACGACGAGCCGTGCAACCGCAAACTGGATTGATTTCTTCATGATGCAGGCGTTGTTCGTTATGCTGATTGAACGACCGACCTGCGCCGCCCGGCTACAGTGTGCCGAAGATGCGGTCGCCGGCGTCGCCGAGGCCAGGCACTATGTAGAAGTGCGAGTTGAGCCGCTCGTCCATCGCGGCGGTGAAAACGGGGACGTCGGGATGCTCCGCCTCGACCTTCGCGATGCCCTCCGGCGCGACGATGAGGTTGAGGGACACGATGCGCCGGTATCCCAGCTTCTTCAGCTGGTCGAAGGCGTCGCACGCGCTCCCGCCCGTCGCGAGCATCGGATCGATCACGATGGCGAGTTCGTCGCCCTTTGCGGGCGGAACCTTCGCGTAGTACGGAACTGGCTCCGCCGTCACCTCGTTGCGCTGCATTCCGAGGACACCGACCTTGGCATACGGCAGGACGTGCAGCATCGCGTCTAGCATCCCCATCCCCGCACGGAGAATCGGGACGATCACGATGCTGTCCTTGATCCTGACGCCGACGGTCTTCGCGACGGGCGTCGTGACCGGGACCTCCACCGTGCGGAGATCCTTGAGGCTCTCGATGGCGAGGAACTCCGTGAGCTCGTTGACGAGCTCACGGAACTGCTTCGGCTTCGTGTTGATGTCGCGCATCAGCGTGACACGGTGCTTTACCAGCGGGTGTTGAAGGACTGTGTGCATGACGGCTTACATTATACCAAAAATGCCGCCCGTGTGCTGGAGAAACGCAATGCGCGATTTTTTATTCACGGTCGGAGGAGCGGGATGAAGAAGAGGTCGAGGCTCGTGCCCTTCTTCGGGTCGTTCTCGTAGCGGAAAAGTCGCCAGAAGAACGACGTCTTGCTGTAACCGTCCTTCTTCTCGTCGCGCGTGATGAACGGGAACATGTCGGTCGTCGCGTCGCCGTTGAGCTCCTCGCGGTGGTAGAGCCGCCAGAAGAGCGCGCGCTTCGAGTAGTCGTGGCCCTTGAACTTCTCGTCGCGCGCGGACCACACGAGCCCGAACAGCGAAAGCGACTCGCCCACTTCGCCGTCGAATACCTTCTCCTTCGTGTCGTAGTCGAAGTTCACCACGCGTTCCCGCTCGCCGCCGTAGAGCAGGCGGTTGCCGAACTCGGTCGTCTCATCGAACGAGACCGTCCGGTTCTTTCCCTCGCGCCACAGCTTGCCGGCCGTGTTTTTGATGGATTCCAGACGCCACTTCCCGTAGCGCTTGGCGTTGTCTCCGCCGTCCATGTAGATGGTATGTTTCTGCCCCGCTGTCTCGAAATTGAACTGGAGCGCCTCGCTGGCAATACGGCCATCCACCCGGAACACATCGTTCGTGACGAACCCCTTCTTGCTCCAATCCCGTTCCTTGCGCACCTTCCCGACGATGGAACTGTCCAGTTTTTCGGCGTTCATCATGTTTTCAAGCTGTGGCAGATCCTCGTCCGCATTCCAGGAGACGAACGGGCCAAACCAGAATCCGGACGTCCTGCCCGTCGTGGTGCCGATGAACGGCGTCAACCACCAGTGATCGACACTGTCGCCGGATGTCTTGCGCCCCGCCAGCAACGTCATGAAATCGCCGTCGCCGTCGCGGTAGTACAACGGGAAAATCCACTCCGAGCGGATGGCCCCGTTCGTTTCCGCGTTGCGTCCGAAGAGCCCCAGGAGCACGCGCGTCTCTTCAGGGGACATGACCCAGCGGTCGTGCTTGGAAGTTTCAGTCCTGTACCACGAAAGAAGCGGCGGGATGCAGGTCGTCTCGGTTTGGGCATTTCGATCTTTGTACTGGCAGTACGGCAATGAGTAGAACCCGTCCTGATCCTTGAACCACAGCGGGAACAGGCCGCTCTTCTTTTCACTGTAGCCGCCGATCGGCGAATAGAAGTACGACTTGTCGTGGTTATCCGTGCCGCCCCCCGTGAGGAGCGGCGGGATCATCCAGGATTCCGTTTCGCCCGTCTTGTTGTTGAACGACTGCCACCAGATCGGCGTGACGAAATCAAGGTTATCCCAATAGGCAAGCGGAAGAATCCATTTGCTTTCCCCGTTCCGTCCGAAGAGGGGCGTCACGAACAGGTCTTTGCTGCTTTCGTACCAAAGCGGGAAGCACCAAGAGCTGCGGAAACCATTCGGGCCATTCCATTCAGCACCTGCAAGGCCTGCCAGTATTTTGAGGTTTTCGCCGTTCTTGTCGCGGCTGCCGCCCGTGAGGAGCGGCGGCACGAACCACCAGTCCCTCTCGCCCGCCGCGTTCCAGTGTCCGCACCAGAACCACGACGCGAACAAGCTGGGGCTCTTGTACCAGATGGGGAACGTCCAGTGCGATTCCTTCGTCTGTCCGTAGATGGGCGTGACGAACGTCCCGTCGCTGTCGCCGTAGTAGAGCGGAACCAGCCACGACTCCGAGAACGATTCGCTTCCGGCACGTCCGGCGAGACCGAGCAGGTAGCGGTTGTCGTAAGCGCCCTTGACATCGGCACCCCACGAGAGAAGCGGCGGCGCGCACCACCAGGAGTTCGTGCCCTTCCCGCCATCCGTGCCACTTCCGCCGCACCAGAGTGGAGAGAGGAAATCTCCGCTGATGGAGGCATACAGCGGGATTAGCCAGCTGTCGCCGTATTTGTTCAGGCCAAAGAACGGAGTCACATAAGTCACTTCGTCATCGTGGTAATAGATCGGCACAAGCCAATTCTCGCCGTTCTTCTTCGTACCGAAGAACGGCGTCACGAGCGTGACTTCGTCATCGTGGTAGTAGAGCGGCAGGAGCCAGTTGTCGCCGTTCTTCTTCGTGCCGAAGAGCGGCGTCACGAGCGTGACTTCGTCGTCATGGTAGTAGATCGGCATGAGCCAGTCCCGTTCCTTGCTGTGGCTGAAGACCGGGAAGAGGGTGAAGGCGCTTCCGTCGATATCCCACCATGCAAGCGGAAAGAGCGTCAGGTAGTCGCCTTCCTCCCAAAAGAGCAGCGGGAAGAGCGAATGGAAATCGCGGTGGTTCCACACGACGGGAAACACGTGGAAGTCATGCTCGCCCCAGAACACGGGGAAGACGCGCCCTTCGCGGTTCGCCGTGTCGTATTGTCCGATTGGCCAGAGGAAGTTATGTTCCGCGCCGTAGTGCGAGTAGAAGGGACGGAACGCGAAATGGTCATCCGAAAAGGAGAACATCGGCCAGAGCACGGAGCCCACCGGCTCGCGCCAGTAGGCGATCGGCCAGAGGTTCACGCGATCCTCGGGCTTGCCCGTATAGGTGACGTCGTGTCCTTCGTAGAACGGCGTCGACTTCATCTGGTCCGTCTTGCACCCGGCAAGCAGCATCGCGCCAACCGCCAGACCCATCATCAGGGCGCACCGCGCCCCACTTCTCTTTTCATTCGCGCTCATCATGACAACTTCCTTTCTTTTTTATGAGAGATCTTCGCCTTCAGCGTTTCAACCACTTTCTCGTCGACCGCCTGCCGACCGATTTCGACCAGACGTCTGGCATTCCGGAAGTCGAGCGCCACGACATGCTCTACTGCAGGACAGATCAGCACGTCGGGTCCGTTGACCGCGAACTCGCGGCGCGTCAACTCGTAGTTCAGGATGCCGAAGGATTGCAGCAGCACGTCCTTGATGTGCAGCTTCTTGAACGGCTTGGCTTCCGCCGGATCAGCAAGGGGATTCACATCGACGGCAATGACCACATCCGCCCCCAGCGCGCGGCATACCGACACCGGCACCGGATTGACGAGTCCCCCGTCGATGAGCACGCGCCCATCCCGCTCGACAGGACTGAACACGCCGGGAATCGCCATCGACGCGCGCACGGCCGAGATCAAATCCCCCTCCTGCATCACCACGGCCTCGCCCGTATTGAGATCCGTGGCCACCGCCGCAAACGGGATCGGCAAGTCGGAAAACCTCTCCGTCGCAATGATCTGTCGCAGCTTCTTCTCAACTTTCCGCCCGGCAATCAACGCTTTAATGGTGGGCAGGTCTAAGACCAACTCCGGCAGCTTCTTCCAGCTCGACATCTTGCACCACGAAATCGCCTCGTCCACACGGCCGGCGGCGATGGTCGCCCCCGCAATCGCGCCAATCGAGGTGCCCGCGATGCAGTGAATCGGGATTTCCAACTCCTGCAACCGCTGCCACACGCCGAGATGCGTGATTCCCCGCGCACCTCCGCTTCCCAACGCCAATCCTATTTTCATTCTTTTCCTCCTTCTTCTACTTCGGGGTGGCGGGCCTCCGCGCCCGCCTCCTCAAACACCGCCTTGAACCTCAAATAAAGGAACGCGCCCACGATCAGCAGCGCGCCCACCGCCGCAAACACGCCCACGCGCCCGGGCGTGGACAGCGACGCCGTATCCACAAACAGCAGTTTCACCACCGACAGCGCGAGCACGCCCAACCCCACGAGACGCGCCACCTTGACCCTACGCACGATGCCACTAGCAAGCAACGCCGACGCCACAACCGCCCACACGATCGTCACGAACCCGCCGCGCAGCACGGGCAGAAACTCGCGTCCGAAGAAATGGCTTTCAGCCGTCAGGATCACGAACGACATCACCGCCGCCGTTCGATACGCCAAAACGCGCAGCCAACCAACCCAAAACGCCCGCTCGCCCAGACGCCATCCGGCGAACGCCACCAACGCCGGCACCGGCCACAGGTACTGCATGCGGTCGACCAAGACATGCGCATATCCGCCGCCGACATTCTCCGCATTGATGGCAAAGTAAAAGAATCCCGCGAACGACATCACGACCGTCGCAAGGAACGCGGCCACCTGAAGCGTACGGTCCTCGCTCCGTGCGCCAAGCTCGACGAGAAGCGCGGCGAGAAGGCAGAAGAGAAGCATGCTCGTCGCATTGTTCAAGCGCCACCAGTCAAAGCACGCCGTGCCGAGCGCGAACGCCGCGCACACGCACGCGAACACGACGAACACCGGCGTGCCGCCCCACCTGCGGCGGCGGCTCAGAACCGCAAGCGCGGCGAACGCCGCCGCCCATCCAAGATGATGCAGCGTCCACGCGCCATGCCATGCGAAGTGGTCCTCTGCGATGGTGCCCAACTTGCAGAGACAGAACACCCCCGCGATCGCGGCGGCGACCCAATAGCAGGGACGTATGTTCGCATTGCCTTCACGCACCGACGCCCGCACCGTGAGCGCGAGGAACAATGCGTACTCAAGCGCATAGAACAGATACGCGACGGCCACATTGCACTGGAAGCACGAACCGCACTTCACCTGGGAGAAAAGCGCGGCAACGACAATCCCCGCAAATCCGTAGAGCGTCCACCCGCGCAGACACGCCACCGCGCATGTGCCAATGGACAGGAGGAACAGATAAACGTGGAGCTGCACGTCGTGGTCCGTGAAGCTGCAGATCGTCGGAACGAGAAACCCGCCCACGAGCGCAAGGCCCGCAATCATGAGCGACTTGAGCCGCACCGAAAGCGCTCCCGCCGTGATCGTGGCGACGAAAAGCCCCGCAAAAGCGACATACCCCGACGCAATCACCGGCGGCTTGAAGTAGCGATGTCCCAACCCAAACGACAGATACAGCGCCACCAGCCCCACCGCCGCGCATACCTCGCCGAGAATCGCATAGCGTTCGCTTTTCAGCTTCAGCCACGTGCCGAACACCGTTCCGATCACGCCCCACGCCATCATGCCGTAGACACGCTGGACCGGTCCGATCCATCCCTTGTCGATGGCCAGCACAAGGAAGTAGGCAATCGCCCCCACGAGCAGCACCGCGCCCACGCGCGTGAGCCAGCGCGTCGCGACGGCAAATTCCCGTGTCGTCCCCTTCGGAGCGAAATCCCCGCGCACGCAGAACCAGTCCTCGAACTTCGCCCAGAAGATGTCGAAAGCACTCATTTCCGGCTCCACCGGCTCAAGCGAGGGCTCTGGCAGAGGCTCAGGTTCTGGTAGATGCTCTGGCAGAGGCTCTGGTTCTGGCAGATGCTCTGGTAGAGGTTCTGGTATTGGTTCAGCCATCGGAGCAGATACAGGCACAGGCCCTGGTTCCTGTTGTACCTGTTCTTTTGGTGTTATCACCGCAGGCACATGTGGCGGCACCAATGGCTTGGCCACGGGCTCGGACGTGCTCTTGACGTTCGGCGCCACCTCGACGTTAGTCTTGTCCTTCGTCTTTGCACGCGAATCGATCAGGATTCCCAACAGCATCTTGAGTTCCCGTATTTCCGCTGCGAGGCCAGAGATCTTTGCAAGTGTCACAAACGGCATCGCAATGAAAATAAGAACCAATGCAATTCCAATAATCGTTCCCATCACTTTACTCCTTTCATTCTTTTACTTCACCTTTTCCTTCGAGGGCGTTGCGCCCGCCGCGCCTCGTGCGAACTCTTCAATCGTCTTGAGATACCGTTCCGCGCCCATCACGAACACGAGATCGTTGTGGTTCGCGCCCTCGACTGAAATGAAGCGCTTGGGCTCGTTTGCGAGCTTAAAAAGCTCCTTGCCGTGTCGATACGGAATCACCGAATCCTTCGTTCCGTGGATGATCAACACGGGACACTTCACGTCCTTGATCATCTTGAGGTTCGGGAAGGGATCGATCGGCAGAATGCGTATTCGCGTCACCACACGCGGCGCGGAAAGGAACGGCGCCTCCAGGACAAGTCCGCCCACCGGCTTCGTGGCAGCAAGCTCCACGGCAGAACCCGTTCCGATGGAGAACCCGTCAACGATGATATCCTCGGGCTTGAAGCCTCGCTTTTCAATAAGCCAGTCATAGAGGCGATGGACATTCCGATAGCACCCTTCCTCGTCCGGCGAACCATCCGAAAGCCCGTAGCCGGGATAGTCGACGCACGCAACCGTGAAGCCACGCTGTGCGAGGTACCGCAAGGCGAACAGCGAATTCGCCGCATCTTCCGCATTACCGTGGCACCGCAGAATCGCCTTCTTTCCTCGCTCCGGGCCCAGTACGATTGCGGCGATCTTCACGCCGTTCGTGCCGACATCCACGTACCCTTCGGTGGATTCGCCATATCCGCCCCTGCAAAACTCAGGATGGAACATGAGCGAATTGATGCATCCCATCCCGGTCAGCAACGCAATGACTGCGACGCAGGCCAGAATCCTTGCGGACGATTTCATAACAGTTTTCAACATGGTCATACCTCCTTTAGCTTATACAACGACCTACTCCAACCACAGTTCGTTTTCCGCGCAAACAAACACTGTTTGGGCAAGGCTCCCGATGCCACGGTGGAAAAAGATCTTTCCATAATGCGCGCCAACGACGCTCCCATCTTCAGCAAGGCGAGTCCGAAGCCTCAGGCAATAATAGGTCGATTCGTCAAATCCCTTTGTCCCCTTCGAGCCACCGCCATCCCACTGCCAGCAATAGACGGCAGGTTCCGGTTTGTCGTCAAAATGCGCTGTGGCGGGGATTTGATACGTACCCGGCATGCCATCATACCAATTGCACGTCCCGCGCAGGAAACCATTTCCCTTCCCGACGGTTTCGATGCGAATTGTCTGCCGGTATGCCGCCTGAGGCTTTTTATCATCTTTGCATTCAAACGCCTTTGTCAATTTCAGGTCGGGCGTGTTTCCCTTTCCGTATGGCGGCAGCCAATCGCCCTTTTCGCAGTCAAAGAACAACTCAGCCGACTGCCATCGCAAGGAATCTGGAATCTCAATTGCCGCCTTGACTTTCTCAACTGGACGGATTTTCCTCTTCATGACGAAATCCAATACGATTCTCCCGTCTTCGCCTGGTTGTTTCTCGTAGACGCAATGCCACGGACCGTCATATTCACGGTAATCATAGCATCCGTCCGCTGAAATCGTCACGAACTTCAACGCGACATGGTTCAACTTTGGAATGAAGATTTCGCCGTTTTCATCCGTCGTCTCGCGTACGACGTCCTCAATATGGCTGCGCGTACTCATGTTTGCGAAGAAACTCGCTCCAGACACAGGCTTGCCGTCCGCATCGCGTACACGCAGAACAAAGCCATGGCGTGGTTGCGCCAGGTCGTATGGCAGGCAGCAAAGATCGACCACAGGCGACACGACCAGTTCATCCACGGCGCCAACGGCAATTCCGGCAGGCACCGTTGCAAGTCCAACCGGCGGGATAAGCACTCCAATATAGAACAATCCGAGCGCCAATTCACCCGGTCCTTCCCGCGTCGCCTGGAAAATCTCCCCCGACCGTTCGGATAACAGGCTGCCAAATGTCATCAATGGCACCATCATCGTAATCGCTATCATCATGCGTTTCATTTTCATTCCTCCTCAACTCTTTGCGGCGTATGTCCTTCGCCCTTCTTCTCGGCATTGCGGGGTTTCGCGCCACTATGCTCCAATACTGAAAACTCCGCGCCGTTCTTTTCATCAGACTTGTAACAGAGTATTCTCGGCCATGATTCGTCAGGGATACCCCATTGAATGCGGTCAAAGCCTTCAACGCCACCCACTTTGCGTTCATAGTTGACAATCAAGAAATCCAGTCGGTCGCTCGTTCCATCTGCAAGCTTTTTGCGCGTAGTCCTGTCGTAATCCGACCATTTCTTTCTTTGGCGGGCCAGCGGTATGTAACACTGCTTGTGCTCGTGCGTTATGCGGTGGGCACCTCTGACGTTATGTCGACTATATGCAACGGACTCCTCCTCTCCCAATAGCAGAAATAACTTCTTTTTACGCTCGGAATGCCACCAATTGTCAGCGCCATCCGGCAGCCGGTCCTCGTCAAGCAATGCGAGCCGGTTGTCGTACTCCAAATCGCTCTTGCGGTACCAGACAGGGAAGAGCCATTCGCCCTCGGACGTGCCAGACTTCACGCCCATGAGCGGCGTGATGCATAAGTTGGTAACGGAATTGTGAACCTCACGACCCGTCATAAGTATCTTAAACGTTCCACTGTCGCTCCACGAAAAAAGCGGCGATGCAAATTCCTTGCCCGGCTCCATGTACGTAAGAAGCGTCGGTATGAGAACTTGCTTCTCTCCGTTTGTGGTCGAATCCCATATTCCCAGCAGACCATACGGCCCCAGAAAACTGGTCTTTCTTTCACCTTTGGAATACCTCAGAAACACCGGGAAAGCGAATACGTCTATTTCCCCGTAGTGACTCTCCATCAGCGCGCACCCGCCCGCCATGGACGCTACAAGCATTATGGCAAACGCTTTTTTCATTGATTGTACCACTCATTCAGTTTTGCGTTGAACTCGAGGCGCGTGCCCTGCGCCCATTCTTTCACGCGGTCGGTGAGATCTTCGACGTGCATCGTCCCGCGGCGGCGCGGGACGAATGGCGACCAGAAGAACCAGAGCAGGACGCGGTTGCGCTAGGTCGTATGGCAGGCAGCACAGATCGACCACAGGTGATACGACCAATTCATCTACGGCAGCGACGGCGATTCCGGCTGGTACCGTTGCTAGTCCAACCGGCGGGATAATCACTCCGACATAAATCAACCCGAGTGCCAATTCACCCGGTCCTTCCCGCGTCGCCTGGAAAATCTCCCCAGATCGTTCGGAGAACAGGCTGGCTGGTGTCATCAGCGGCACCATCATCGCAATCACGATCATTAGACGTTTCATTTCTGCTCCTCCTTTAGAATTCCTGTGTCGAGCCTATTTGAACGACCAACCCACGAGCGGCGTGACGAAATTGTTGTGGTAATTCAAAGCTCCAAGCTGGAAACAATCGGAATCATCGGCAGTGTTTATGAAGCCTATTTGCAGATATCTGCCTTTGATACTATAGTTGAACACACCTAGCTGCACCCCTGCTCCACTGTTTAGCCCGCCGGCACAAATCACCAACGGCCCGTTGTAAAATCCAACTTGCAGCGCCCCGCCGCCTTTGTTCATGATATAGAAAAGTCCGAACTGCGCACCATGGCAGTAGTCCATGAAGTTGAATACACCAGTCTGCATGCCCAAGCCATACTGTGCGACAGTGCATTCTATGCCGTTGAATGCGCCTACTTGCAAACCCATGCCATCGCCAAATACATTTACGGCACCAGACTGCAGCGCGCAACATTCCTCGGCGCAATTCAATAACCCCGCCTGCACACCATACATCGACTTGGCGGATCCGGCGACAAGATTTATCTGCGCACCATACACGGATCGGTTCCCGCCAAGATGCAATCCGCCAAGTGACAGTCCAGCGACATTCCAGTCGCGCGGCGGAATAGCGATCACGTGCGCGTTCGTGCGTCCCAACGTCCATATATCAACCGCAAGCGGTGTCCATCCGACTGTATCGCTACCCTCGTCGGCATACGCAGTGGGACACCACGCCATCGCAACAACTGCAAGTGCGACAAACATGATTTTCTTCTTCATACTCCCGCTCCTCTCAATCCTGTTAATCCTGTCTAAAAACATTTCAAGCATTATACCACTCCTCCAACTTTCGATTGAACTCGAGGCGCGTCAGGTTCGACCACTCCTTCACTCGGTCGGTCAAGTCCTCGACATGCATCGTCACGCGACGGCGGCGCACGAACGGCGACCAGAAGAACCAGAGCAGCACGCTTTTGATGAACGTCGGCACGAACGCGGGCGAAGTGGTGCGGCCTGCGCGCGACCAGATCGAACCCCAGAGTCCGCGCGTGCGAACTCCGATGATGCGGATGCGGGCGCGGGCACGGAGGCCCGCTTGGTAGTTGCGGGCACAGAGGCCCGCCACCCCGACTTCGTTGGAGTCCGCATCAGCAAGATCTTTGCAGATGTTGTAGGCGAGTTGGCGGGTACCGATATCTTCATGCTCCGGCTCGGTCTGGATGTGGCCCGAAGGATAGAAGATCACGTTGCCGCCATCTTCAAGTGTTGACTTCACGATGTCGCCGAGGCCGCGCGCAATCGAGGCGCCCTTCGCCGTGCGGTGCTTGCGTAAGTCGGGCACCGGCACGGCGCCGAGCGTGCGCAGCACGGTCGGCGCCACGATGCCCGTGTGGAAAAACGACTCGTCGCTCAACGGCTTGAGCGGCGTTTTCCAAAACATCAAGCTCACCAGCATCGGATCCACCATCGCCGGATGGTTGGGCAGCACGAGGAGCGGCACTCTTCGCTTTTCTAGCTGCCCTAGCCCTTCTAGCTGATCTAGCCCTTCTAGCTGATCTAGCCCTTCCACCTCCACCTTATACCGCCGCGCGAATATCCACCGGCCCGTGCAGAGCAGCACCGACCGATAGCTGAACACGAAAAGAAACGGCACCACCAGCATCACCACCGCAAACAACAGTAGAAACGCTTTCGGGCCAAACGCCCAGCTCACGAACGCGTAGCACCCACTCGCCGCGAGCATGAAGAGAAAAGACACCTGGTTGAAGTAGGCAAGCATCGTGTTGAGCTTCGGTCCCTTCACGACCTTCTGAATCTCGGCGTCGAGCGGCAGTTTGAAGAAACCAAGGTCAAAGGCGAGCAGCCCCAACACAATTCCAAATGCCACCGGCGGCATCGGCACGAAGTAGAGCACCAGAAGCAGCGCGGCCGCGATCCAGCCCGTGAGGAGCGTCGCGCCCAAAAGGAACCGCCGCCTATCCACGAACCCCGCAATGATCTGTCCCGCGACAATGCCAACCGCCGCCGCGCAGAGGAGCGCACCTGTTTCGGTCGCGCTGAGATTGAGGCCGTTTTCCGCTTTTCCATAGACCAGCAGCCCCATCTGAAGCATCGCCGCGCCCCACCAGAAAACCGACAGCGTGAGAATCACCGCGTTCAGGCCGTCATAGCGCCCCGCCATGCGGTAGGCGCGGCGGATGTAGCGAATCGGATTGATCGCATGGAGCGCATGGTTCAGCTCTTCCTTGGCACGGATCGTGTAGCTCGCCGCGAGACCGAGCGTCGCAAAGGCGACAAAGCAGATGCATGACAGATTCCATTCGGGGTAACGGACTTCCAAGTCCGCAAATACCGCCCCCGCCACCGTACCCGCGAGGACACCGAGGAAGGACACCCCTTCCATTCCGCCCATGCCGGTCGAGATGCGTCCTTCGCCGCCGATGTCGCGGATGAGCGCGTACTTGGCCGGCGAGTAGAGCGAACTCTGCAATCCCATCAGGAGCACCGCGCCGACCACCAGCCACGGCGACTTGAGCGCGAAGCCCGCGATGGCCACGGCCATGATCGGCAGCTCCGCCCACTTCGCGATCCGCACGATCCGCCGCTTCGCCCACACCGCCGTCAGGCGATCCGCGAGCGGCGAGCAGAGGATGTAGGGCAACACGAGCGCGCCGGCCGTCACGCCCATCGCAATTGACTTGAGCCCTTCGTCGGCAATCCAGCCGATCACCGTGAAGCCCGCAAGCGTCTTCAGGAAGTTGTCGTTCAGCGTGCCGAAGAAGTTCGTCACGTAGAGCGGCAGAAACGAGTGGCCGTTCCCGTTTTCACATGTATCTTGACTGTTTGTCTGTTCTGTTTTGTTCATCGTCGCACTTCCTTTTATGGTAAGCACGCGATTACTTTATCATAAATGACGGTGCCCTGTCAATGGCATTCTGAAAAATTTTTCAAGAGTGAATCGGGGAGGATTCGCGGTCGTGGACCTGGCTGCGGTAGAGACTCCAGCCGTTGTTGAGCCAGAACGCGATGCCGCACACCCACATCGCGGGCATGAGCAGCTCGTGGTTGCCGCTGATTTCGGCCACCATCACGATGGCCGTGATCGGCACGCGGATGGTGCTCGCGAGAAATCCCGCCATACCCACGAGCGCGAACTCGGCGGGCACGATGCCTGCCCAGGACGGCAGAACGTCCTGATACCAGAACCCCGTACCGAGTCCGAGCGCGCAGCCGCACACGAGCGCCGGCGCGAACACGCCGCCGGAACCGCCGGAACCAACCGTGAACGACGTGGCGACGATTTTCAAAAAGAAGAACGCCGCGCAGCAGAGCGGCGCCATGCGCCACCAGCCATGGCTCTCGGTGGTGCTGCCCACAAAGGACAAGTCGACCAGCCCGTAGCCCGCGCCGTGTATGAAGGGACAGACAAGTGCAATTGCTCCCACGGCGAGACCGCCTATCGTCGCCTTCAGCCACACGGGCGCCTTGAAGCGACGGAACACATTCTCCATCCAGCGGAAGAAGGCGATGTAGAACCGCGCGCCAAAGGTGATGATGAGCGCGAGCCCGAAGTACGGAAGGAGGTGAAGTCCCTTCTCGAAATGTTTGGCGGGCATGGCGAAGAGCGGTTCCCATCCCCAGAAGCACGCGAACACGGTGTAGCTCACCGTGGAGGCGGCGAAGCTAGGCAGAAGCGCCTCGTATTCAAGATCGCTCGACGAGTAGAAAATCTCCGCGCCGAAAATCGCGCCCGCAAGCGGCGCGCGGAACAGTGCCGCGATGCCCGCGCCCACGCCGGCGGCGAGCAGGATGCGCGCGGCGCGGCGGTCGAGGTGGAAGAGGCGCGTGATGACGCGTCCGCACGCCGCACCGAGGAGCGTGACTGGTCCCTCGTAACCCGCGCTTCCGCCCAGGCTCACCGTGAGGACGGAGGCGACAGACTTCACGGGGATTACCGTGCGGGGGATGTCCGCGTCCTGATGGAACGCGTGCACGGCCGAGTCTGTGCCGCGCGCATGCTCGACGCGGGCAAAGCGCGAAATGAGCAGTGCGCCCGCGCAGGCGCCAAGTGCGGGAAGGAAGAAACGCACCCACGGATTCGTAACGAGGCCCACGGCCTCGTCCATGTGAACGATCATCCACTCGAACGCGGCCGTCACGATGCCCGTGACCGCGCCGAGCAGGGCCGCCTCTATGAAGTACCTCCCCGTGCGGAACGACATGCCGCTCCCCGAGAAGAAGAACTTCCACGAGGCGAGGGAGAGGTTCTTGGAGAGTCCGCGGGACATCGTCAGCCGTTCTTTTTCGCGGCGATCTCCGCTCCAAGCGCAGCGCCGTCCTTGCGTGAACGCGCCTTGAGGAAAATCCGGAGCGGCGCGCCCTCAAGGCCGAACCGCGCGCGGATCGCCTTCTCGAGGTACGTGAGATACGCGGGGGTGACGAGCTTCGGGTCGTTCACGAACAGACGCACCGTGAGGGGGTCTGTCCCCACCTGGAGGCCGTAGTAGACCTTGAGGCGCTTGCCGTTCTTCATCGGCGCGAGCGTGCGCTTCGTGGCCTCCACGAGCGTGCGGTTCAGGACGCCCGTGGGCATCTGCGTCTGCACGCTTGAGGCGACAGCGTCGATTGCGTCGACGGTCCGGCGGATGTTGTAGCCCGTCTTGGCGCTGCAATAGACGACCGGCGCGTACGAGATGAACGGCATCATCTGACGCAGGACGGGTGTCGCCTTCGTCTCGGTCATACCCTTCTCGAGCGCGAGGTCCCACTTGTTCATAAGGATCACGCACGCGCGGTGCGCATCGATGATCTTGCCCACGATGCGCATGTCCTGTTTCGTGGGGCCGAGCTCGCTCTCGAGGACGAGCAGCACCACGTCGGCCTCCTCGATCGCCTTTTCGCTGCGGAAGAGGGAGAAGTTGTCCACGCTCGTCTTGGACATCTGCGTGTGCTTCTTCATACCGGCGGTGTCGACGAGCGTGTAGTGACGCGCCGTCGGACCCTTCCCGATCGTGAACGGCACGTCCACGCAGTCGCGCGTGGTGCCGGGGATGTCGCTCACGATCACGCGCTCCGCGTTGAGGAGACGGTTGATGTAGGAGCTCTTGCCGGCGTTCGGACGCCCCACCACGGCGACGCGCAGGGGACGCGTCTTCGTGACCTCCTCCGCGGGCGGCAGCTTGCCGGTGGCGAACTGGACGAGCGCAGCCATGCCGCGTCCGTGTTCGGCGGAGACGGGAAAGACGGGCATTCCGAAGCGCGCGAACTCGTCCGCAAGCGGATCGTCCTCGGGCCGGTCGCACTTGTTCGCGGCGATCGCGCAGGGCACGCCCGACTCGCGCACGCGCTTGAGCACCTCCTCGTCGAGCGGCGTCACGCCCGCGCGGACGTCGACGACCACGAGACACACCGCCGCGTCGGACACGGCCACGGCGGCCTGCTGGCGCGTCTCGGCGGCGAGCGGGTCCTCGCTCCCCGGCGTGCGATCGAAGGCGAGTCCGCCCGTGTCCACGAGCAGGAAGCGCTGTCCGTTCGCCTCGACCTCGCGCGCCACGCGGTCACGCGTGACGCCGGGCTGGTCGAACACGATGGCGATGCGCGCCTTCGCGATGCGGTTGAAGAGCGCGCTCTTGCCCACGTTCGGGCGGCCAACAATCGCGACGACGCGGCCGGGGCCTCTGTCTGGGGTTGTTTCGTTCATGTCAGAACACCCGTTTCTTGTAGAGGTAGAAGAGCAGTCCGACGATTCCGGCGGCCAGCACGCACGAGAGCGCGGTCAGCACGGCAAAAGCGTGCTCGTACCTCGCAAGGGGAAGCTCGATGTTCATGCCGTAGGCGCTCGTGATGACGGTGGGCACGGCGAGGAGAATCGTCGCCGCCGTCATGTACTTCATCACGTTCGAGAGGTTGTTGTTGATGAGCGAGGCGAAGGTATCCATCGTGCCGTTCAACACGGTCGCGTGGATCGTGGCCGTCTCGAGAGCCTGCTGGTATTCGACCGCCGCGTCGTCCAGCACGTCGCGGTCGTCCTCGGTCATGTTGAGCTGGCGGGCGTGGTCGAGGCGGTTCATGAGGATGTTGTCCGCCTTCAGCGACGTGGAGAAGTACACGAGCGACTTCTGGTAGGTGAGCAGCTTCAACAGCGCCTCGTTGCGGATCGACTCGTGGAGGTCGTCCTCGAGGTCCTCGATCTTCACGTGCATGTCGCGCAGGTAGCGCAGGAACAGCACCGCCGCGTGC
>CACZAK010000071.1 GCA_902779075.1 uncultured bacterium
GCGCCCGCGAAACGCAGACTAAGGGACCCGGAGTGAAGCCTCCGCCACGGCCGCGGCTATGGCCTCACGGGGGGCTCGTAAAAAATCGGGGTAAGCGTGCTAAGAACGTTCTGATGTTCAAGGCGAGGCGGGCGAGACGGAATCGCCATGTTCGATCGCTGTGACGACGCCGCCATTCCGTCACGTAATGGAACGGGCACCTGCTGATCACGATGGACTTTTCCATTTCGTCGTAAAACGCAGGCGAGGCGTTCTTGAGCCACATGTCAAATCCCAGGAGGTCGAACTTCGCGCGGGCACCCGAGTATCCAAAGAGGACCATCGTGTAGATCAGCTGCATCAAGGCCACGATGCGCTTCCGGGCGTACCTGCGTCCGTCCTCCGACCCTGTCGCCGCGCAGGCGTCAAAATCCCGGACAAGCCGTTTGGCGATCTGCTCCAACATGGTGATGTTGCCGACAAATCGGTCCCGCTCCATTGATTGGCCGTTCCGCCCAATAAGATAGTGCGTCAGCACGCCGGGACGATAAGTAACGGTCGCCACTTGCGACATGGGCAGCGAATGCCACTCGGCATCAGTGTACAAGATGCCCTCTGACTGCCGGTAAGACATCTTGTCCAGTATCTCCCTTCGATAGGCGATGCCATGGATGTCCAGCATCTCGTTGCTGTCGACCAGAATCCCCGTTGCAAACACGCCGTCCGAAGGCAAGCCGTACCGGATGACCTTGGACACCTCGCCGGAAACTCCGACTTCGTCATAGTCATTCACGACAAGGTCCGCTGTCACGTGTAAAGAGATGAGGAATCGCAGGTACTGGGCGACTTCGCTCGCCTCAAAGTAATCATCTGCATCCAGTATTCGAATATAGCGCCCCGTGGCAAGGCGCAACGCCGCGTTGACGCAGCTCCCGTACCCCCCGTTTGCCTTGTCGATAACCTTGACCGCTTCCGGAAATCGTTCCTCGAATTTATGCGCCAGCTCACTTGTTCGGTCAGCGCTCCCGTCATTCACCACAATGACTTCAAGCGCGTCCGCCAGCGCCACATCCTCTTTCCGGAGCTGATCGATCCCAAAGCTTTCCAGGCATTTGGGCAGAAACAACTCCATGTTGTAGGAGGGGATTATGACTGTCAGCTCTTTGTCCATCAGGATTATCTCACACACTCCTCGAATGGAGTCGTGATCACTGTCTTCATCGCGGTTCGACTTCCTTGAGTTGAATTAGATACGGCGGAGGATGAGCCCTTTCAAGTAGAGGCCCTCGGGGAAAGTAAGCGCCACAGGATGGTCCGCACCTTGGCGCGTGCGGGCGAGTATCTGGAAGTCGCGCTTCGCGTCGAATGCCGCCTCGGCGCAGATCTTGTCGAACAGCTCCGACGTGACCGCGCCGGAACATGAGAACGTGGCGAGCACGCCGCCCGGACGCAGCAGCTTCATCGCAAGGAGGTTGATGTCCTTGTAGCCGCGCGTCGCGCGCATGAGGCCAGCCTTCGTATCGGCGAACTTCGGTGGGTCGAGCACTATGAGATCGAACGAACGTCCCTGATCGCGGTAGAGGCGCAGCTGTTTGAAGACGTCCGCTTCCACGAAATCGCATTTCGTGCCGCAGAAATGAATACGTTCCGTGTTCTTACGTGCGAGCGCAAGCGCGTCCGCGCTCGCGTCAACGTGCGTGACGGACGCCGCGCCGCACGCGCACGCCATCAAGCCGAATCCGCCCGTGTAGGAGAAGCAATTCAACATCTCCGCCGTGGGTGCGTAAGCTGCAACTGCCGCGCGGGCGTCGCGCTGGTCTAGGTAGAAACCGGTCTTGTGTCCCTTGCGCACATCGACGAGGAAGAATACGGGACCTTCCTTCACCTCCACGAGCTCCGGCGGCTCCGCGCCGGCGAGGAGCCCCGTGACTGGCTCAAGCCCCTCGCGCGCGCGGACGTCCACGTCGCTGCGGTTGTACACGCACGTACAGTCCGGCACGTATTTCATGAGCGCGGCGACGATTACGTCCTTCCAGCGCTCCGCGCCCGCCGTGGCGAGCTGCACCACGACCGTGCCGGCGTAGTAGTCGGCCACCACGCCGGGCAGGCCGTCCGACTCCGCGTTCACAAGACGGAACGCGTTCGTGGCGCCGTCCACCCAGAACGCGGCGCGGCGCGCCACGGACGCGGCCACGAGCCCCTCTACGTAAGCGGCGTCCGGCTCGCGCGCGGGGTCGAACGAGAGCATACGCACGCGGATCTGCGACGCGGGCGACCAGCTGCCCCAGCCGAGGCGCTCGCCGCGCGCGCTTTCCACGCACACTGTCTCGCCAGGCGCGGGGTCGCCCTCAACGGCGCGCACCGCGCCGGAGAACACCCAGGGGTGGTGGTGTACGACAGAGTAGTCGCGCTTGGGGTTGAGGACGACCTTTTTCATCGTCTCAGGCTTCCACCTTCTTGACGATCGACGTGCAGGCCTTGATCACGCCCGCGACGTTCGCGAGGTCGGACGGGATGATCATCGTGTTGTTCGTCTTCGCGAGGTTGCCGAACTGCTGGAGGTACTGCTGCGCGAGCTGCATGTTGACGGACTCCACGCCGCCCTTTCCGCTGAGCGCCTCCGCGACCTTGCGGATGCCCTCCGCCTGCGCCTCGGCAACTAGGAGGATTTCCTTCGCCTTACCTTCTGCCTCGTTGATCTTACGGGCGCGCTCGCCCTCGGAGAGCGCAATCGCCTCCTGGCGCTCGCCCTCGGCGCGGTTGATCTTCGACTGGCGCTCGCCCTCAGACTCCGCGATCATTGCGCGCTTCTCGCGCTCTGCGCGCATCTGCTTTTCCATCGCGTCGCGAATGGTCTGGGGAGGCGTGATGTTCTTGATCTCGTAGCGCGTCACCTTGATGCCCCACGGGTCGCTCGCCTTGTCCACTGCCGATACGATCGCCGCGTTGATCGCGGTGCGCTCCTCGAAGGAACGGTCGAGGTCGAGCTTGCCCATCTCGGAACGCATCGTTGTCTGTGCGAGCTGCGTGGTGGCGAACAGGTAGTTGCCGATGCCGTATGACGCCTTCGCGGGATCCATCACCTGCATGTAGAGGATGCCGTCAACGGACACGGCGATGTTGTCCTTGGTGATGCATTCCTGCGGCGGCACGTCGATCGCCTGCTCCTTGAGCGTGTGGCGGTAGGCAATGCGGTCGATGAACGGCACGAGGATGTGGAATCCGGCCTCGAGCGTGCAGCGGTATTTGCCGAGGCGCTCTACGATGTACGCCGTCTTCTGCGGCACGATTATGGCGGTTTTCAGTATCGTGATAAGCACGATGACCGCGAAAATCGCGAAGAATATGAGTGGTCCTTGCATGGTTTGTTTCCTTTCTTTTGGTTTAACTATTCACTTTACACTTTTCACTTTACACTTTACACTCTACTTCCGGCTCGCCTTCCACGCCTCCGCGAGCGTGTAGTACTTCACGAGCATGTTCGGAAGGTAGTCGGCGGGCTGTTCGCCCTTCTTCATCCAGCCAAGGTACATGTTCATGACCTGGCTAAAGTGCGCCTCGTGGCCGATCTCGTACTTCTGCGGAACTACCATCCGCCAGCCGTCAGCCGTTTCCTCGAAGGACACGCCGGGATACGTCTTGTTGAACTCCGCAACGGCGGCGGCAAGAGCCTTCGCAAGCGCGGCCTTGTCCTGGCCCGCGCGCGGCTTCACGTAGACGCGCGGCTTGTAGCCCTCCTCCGGCCCCTGCCGGATGATGATTTCGCTCTTCGTCCCGCGCATGAGCGAGTAGTGCGTGTCGCCCGTGCCCTTCGGCGGCATGAAGTGCCACTCCACGCTCACCTTCGCGTTCACGCCGCGCAGCTGGTATGTGAACTCGCCATTCGCCTTGCACTGGAGAACGTTGTCCTTGTCCACATCCTTCTTAAGGAAATCGGGCCATTTGTCGAGGCCGGTGGAGGTCTTGTAGTCCGCCGCCGTGATGGGCGTGGGCCACGTGCGCGCCTTTATCATCTTCACGTCATCGTACTTCAGCGTCTCGCCGGGGAACGTCTCCCACTGCACGAGGTCGGTGAGGTGCGTCGTCACGTCCACGATCGCCTCGCCCTGCTGGTCGGTGTCGTAGTACCAGCCTGGACGCTGCAGCGGCTTGCCGTTCACAAGCTTGCAGAAGTGGTGTACGCTCACCTTCGTCACGGCGGGGTCGTCGGGCGTGCCCTTCTCCTGCTCGCCGTAGAGCTCTTTCGCCGCCACGAGCGCGCGCTGGAGGATCGTCGTGATCTCGTTGCGCTCGGTCATGATGTCCGCGAAGTAGAGGCCCTTCTCGTCGGCGATTTTCGCGGCTTCCTTAAGTTTCGCAAAGGCGTCCGGCGTGATGGCCATCGGCTTGTCGGAGAGGACGTTGAACCCGGCCTTGATCGCCGCAAGGTAGTAGTCGGCCTTCTTGTTGTTCTTGCCGGCAAGCACCACCACCTTGGAGCCGGGATCGCCCACGGCGAGCGCCTTTTCAAGGTAGTCGTCGCCCGTGTACACGATCTCTTTCCACGCTGTGGGATCCTTCTCGCGCGTGTTGAACGCGGTGACGAGCTTCTGGTGCGCCTCCACGTCCGGACCCTTCGGCGCGAACACGGGCACGTCCTTCGACACGCCCTCGTAGTTCCTGTTCAGCACGAGCGCCGCATGGAAGTGTCCGGGATCGACCTCGACGAACGAGACCTCCTTCACTGACTTGCGCGCCGACACGGTGCATTTGTCGCAGCAGCAGCCGGCCACCGCCACCACGGCCATCGCCATCATCATTTCTTTCATCTTGCTCTTTCCTTTCCGTTGCCCCTTTATTATACCATAAATGTGTCCGATCGGCCGGCCGGTTCGCTGCGCTGCACGCAGTTCCTCACGGCAAGGTTGGCCGTTGCAAAGGCGATGGTGATGTTGTAGCCGCCCGTAGGTCCGTCGACGTCAAGCACCTCGCCCGCGAAATACAGCCCCGGCACTATGCGCGATTCCATCGTCTCGGGGTTGACCTCCGCGAGCGAAACGCCGCCCATCGTCACGATAGCCTCCTTGAGCGGACGCATTGTCGGACGCTTCACCGTCCAGTTCCCCTCCGGCGTCTCAATTCTCAAGTCGAACGCCTCAATGCCTTGCCGCACGGCATGGCGCGTGCAGTTGTATACCGCCGCCCCCGAAACGCCCCATTGCTCGATTTCGACCTCGCCACGAGCCCGGAAAACCTCACGCCCATCGACGACCAACGCGGCGGAAGCACCGTTCTCAAAACGCGCCCCGGCCATGGCGCGGACAGCGCGGTCATCCGTTTCACATCCCACCAGTCCTGCACGGAGCGGCTCCACCCGGTGTCCCATCCGCCGCGCGAATTCCTGTCCGTCCCCGACGGACCCCGTCTTGGGGAACGACGCGCCGCCAGTCGCAACGAGGACATTCCTCGCCCACAGCGTGAAATGGCGTGTCGCCAGGATGAATCCATTCTTCACCGGCTGAACACCCGTTACCGGACAGTTGGTGAGTAGCGGCACGGTGGAGTCCCTCAGCTGGTCGCCAAACACGTGTACCACGTCGGCGGCCTTTCCGCTCGCGGGGAAGAGTCGTCCGTCGGGCATGCGCCTGATGCCTAGTCCGCGCGCCTTGAAACCACCGGCGATCATGGACGGCGGACACGACCTGATCGCCGGTCCTACGAACGACGCGACAGGTTCCCCGATGTCCGCGAGCATCCTCTCCACCGGGATGTCCTTCGTGAAGTTGCAGCGCCCGTTCGCGGTCATCAGCAGCTTCGACCCCACGCGCGCCTTGCGTTCCAACACCAGACATCCGAGTCCGCGCGAGGACGCTATCGCCGCCGCGAACAGTCCCGCCGCACCTCCCCCTATTATCGCAAGCGGCACTGGCCGATGCGTCAACGCCTTTGCATACTTCATTTTTCGCCTCCATCCCGTCCGAGACCGAAGAGCGCGAAGTCACCCCTCAGCGGATCGTCGGGGAAGACCTCGGCCATCGCAGCGGTCAGCTTGCGGGCCGTAGACATCGAGGCCGATTCCTTCGAGAGGAGTCCGAGCTTCCGCGCCTGGGCGAGCACATGCGTGTCAAGAGGCATCACCAGCGTCCGCCTGTCGATGAAGTCCGCCCACAGGCCGATGTCTACAGACGGCCCGCGCCGGACCATCCAGCGCAGGAACATGCACAGGCGCTTGCAGGCGGACGTCGCGTCCGCAGGCACGAGGCACCCCGCGCCCGTGCCCGCGAACGCCGCGCATATTGCCTTCACCGCGCCCAGCCCCGTGCCGTCGCCCGCCGCCCTGACGTATTCGCCCAACGTCCCGTTGTCGCGCATGATCCTACTGTACGCGCTGAGCATGGCATACAGGTTGGCGTACGTCGCAAAGCGGTAGAAACGTTTGCCCGCGTCATCCGGAATCGTCCGCGCGAACTCGCCGCTGCGGATCCATCCGTCCATGTCGCCGCGAGCAAAAGCCACAAGCTGCTCGATCTTCGGCTTGAACTGCGTGATCGCACCGAAGCTCAGGCATGACGCGACGAATGCCGTCGCCTCCCTGTTGCCGTCGCCGTCCGCCGCCAGCATGACTTCCGACGGGTCGGGGCTGGGGAATGTCCGCTCGTATTTGTCGGCATACAGCCGCAGCAACTCTTTCGTGTGTGTGGTCATTTCAAGACTGCCTTTTTTCCTATGGGCGGATTATACCACAAGAGACTTGACTTGTGCGCGATTTTTCGCTATCATTTGCTCATCTTGTTCATTTCCGTCTTTAGCGGAATTAACGGAGGAAGAGAAGAAATATGGAGACACAGTACGAATCGGAGGTCTTTAGACGGCCTCTCCGCATAGGCATAGCCGGGCTTGGCCGCGCAGGTCTGCTCGAGCATCTGCCCGCACTGCGCCAGCTACCGGAGCTTTACACGATCGCGGCCGTCTGCGACCTCATGAAGGAACGGCGCGACATCGTTGAGCGCGACTTCCCCAACGTGCGCACATACCGCCGCCTGGAGGACATGCTGGACGACCCCGATATCGACTTGGTTGACATTGCGCTCCCTACGCTGGATCACGCCAAGACCGCGCTCACCGCGTTGAACCGCAACATTTGGACCGTAGTTGAGACCCCGCTCGCGCCTTCGCACGATGCCGCGACGATGCTCAAGGCCACGTCTCTCAAGGCACGCGGCAAGCTGCTTCCATACGCGCCGGGGCTCTTCGCGCCGGACTTCCGCCTTGCGCAGATGGCGCTCGAAGACCCGCGCATCGGCACGGTGTTCGACGTGCGCGTGCGGCGGCAGGACTACATCCGCCGCGACGACTGGCAGTGCGTCAAGCGCTGCGGCGGAGGCTGCGCCTGGTACGACGGACCCGACGCCCTCATGCAGGCCGTCGCGCTCATGCGCACTCAGCCCGCCCAACTGTGGAGCGAACTCAAGCGCATCGCCTCGCTTGGCGATGCCGAGGATTGTCTACACATCGTCCTCAAGTCCCGCATCGAGGTCACCGCAGACGTCGAGATATGCGGCGCCCACCTCGCGCCGCATGAACCGTCCTTCATGCTGCGCGGTTCACTTGGCTCGTTCACCGTCAACCCCGGCGCCACCGAGGGCACGCTCCGCGTGATCTCCCCGAGTTTCAAGTTCCCGCGCAGGCGCTCCAGCGTGCGCACGCCGTCGCTCGACGACATGCACGAGAACCTTCCCGTGGAGGAAATCACGTTGCGTTTGCCTGAGGGTTCCGTTGCGGGTCCGACCGCCTACTGGCGCGCCGTGTACGCCACGATCCGCACGGCCGCGCCCTTCCCGGTGTCGGTTGACGATGCGGTCGAGGTGATACGTTACCTACAGCTGGCGAAGCAGGCCTCACCTTTTACAAAATAGGGGCTTGATTTCTAAGTCCAGATAATGTATTCTAATGGCGTTCAAGATTTCAGAATAAAACCAGTCGATCCGAAGTGGAGTCGAAAATGGCAGAGGAAAACAAATTCGTGTCCTTCATATGCGTCTCCTGCAAGCAGGAAATCGAAGCTGCGAGGGAAATGGTCGGGCAGACCGTAGAATGCCCGGCCTGCGGTGCTCGTCTCGTAGTGATGCCCCCGGAGCAGGGGCCCACGCAGGCGCAGATGGACGCCATGAAGTCACGTACTATCCGCATTGAACTTCCGGACCTGTGAGGAGCATGCCTCCTTCCGTCCTCATCGTCGCATCAACGCGCGCGTACGCGGACTCACAGGAGATTCTCCGCATCCAAGATACGGCCGCAGCTCTTCTGGAGTCAGGAAGCGCGGTTGACGTGCTTGTGCCGCGAACATCGTCACTTCTTTCATCTGTCCTAAACCAGACCGTGCGCGTGTTCACCGTGCCGCGTATCGTACCCTTTATGGACAACCCGCCCCAGCGTCCCTCCATCCGCCGGTTTCTCGTTGGCGCGTTGATGTTCTTCCGCGGTGTAGCGCTTCTCTCCCGACGCAACTACGCCGCGCTCCACGGCGTCAACGACGGCGCGATAGTAGCGCGCGCGATCAGCGGCTTCGCGACAATCGGGCGGCTGCCCTTCATAGCAGAAATGCACCGCCCGTTTTCCCGCCCCGGATTCCTTAAGGGACCGCGAGCCGCCTTGGCGCGCCTCATCGAACGTCGCGCCCTCCGGCGCGCCGCCGCAATCATCCTGCCGGACGAGCAGACTCTCTCGCTTTTTGATCGACACATTCCGCGCGCTCGCGTGACGCTCATTCCCGACCCCCATGTGGAACTCGTGCCGACCGCGTTCACCTTCGGTGAATTCGCCGCCGCCATACGGCATGTCTATGAATATGCGTTTTGCCCCAAGGGAGGATAAGACAATGGAGAAGAAAACAAAAAACGTTAAGAAAGAATTGGCCAAGGGGAAGAAGAAGAAAAAGAAGGCGCCAATCAGCAAGGCGCGCCTCATTGCAAGGATCGTCTCCGCCACGCTTGCCCTCTCGCTCATCGCCTGCTGCGCCGTGGGCGACTGGTACGTACACCACCCACGTGAATGGCTGGACGAGCACCGCGCCTTCTACACCGCTCCGCTATGGTACTTCGGCAACCGCACAGCGTTCATCACGGACGCTCTCGGCTGGACCGGACACGACGCCGTATACGACTCAGACGACCCCGTGCCCGAGGGACAAGTGTTCTTCGCCGGCGCCCCCGAACGCACGGGCGCGCCTGCTCCAGAGGATATCGTCGTGCTCCAGCGCGGCGAGTTCGCCGTCGGCTGGTCTCCGTCGCTGCGTCATCCAGTGTGGGCCGCCTACCACGTCGTGAAGGACGCCAGGTTCGACACGCTGAAACGCCCGAGCTTCCAGAAGGACCGCAGCGTCGCCTCATGCCCCGCCGCCAACGAATACTCCCGCTCCGGCTACGACCGAGGACACCTCGTGCCCAACCGCGCCATCGTCACGCGCTACGGACCCGACGAGCAGGAGAAGACTTTTCTCATGACGAACATCGCCCCGCAGCGTCCCGCCCTCAACCGCGGTCCGTGGCGCGAGATGGAGCAGCGCATATCAGATCTGTGGACCGCCCGCTACGGTGAGATTTGGGTTATTGTTGGCGCGATATCGTCGGCTCCAAAACGCACCACACTTCAAAGCGCCCCTTCCATTGACGTGCCGGAGCAGTTCTACATGCTCGTCACCGCGCAGGACGCGGACGGCGTGCGCGCACTCGCCGTGATGCTCCCACAAACATCCTCTGTCAACGACTTTCCCGTACACGGCATCGTCACCATCGAAGAACTCGAAGCGGCAACGGGACTCCGCTTCTTCCCAGACATGCCGAAGTTCCTCGCGCGCCCGCTTAAGGCCGACCGCCCCACGCGTCTATGGCCAATCCGTTTTGTGGATATCGTGAAACTGATACTGCTACGTTTCACCTGACGCTGCTCATGGCACGTAGAAGCGCTCGATGATTGTTCGGCCAACCACCTCAAACCGCCAGCCTTCGGCGAGCGGGTTGTCAGGCACCTCCGGGTCGTCCACGAACGCGAGAAGCTGCACCCTGTTCGCAAACACTGCCGGGTCTACGTGCAGCTCCTCGCCGCGCGCGACAAGATATTCGTACGCCTTGTCCGCCGCGTCCATCACCTCTGCGGGATAGTCCGGCTGGATGGGGAAAGGCCAATCCTCTTCTGACAAGCCTGCGGCCTCCATGAGCGCGGCCGCGTAGTCCGCCGCAAGATGATCGCGCTGGGCGTTGTTCTTCAGACGGTGGCGGAAACGCACGTTCGGGAACGTTGTCTCGCCGTACTGGAGACGCCATGCGAGATCGACGAGCGACGCATCGTCGCCCAGCCATCCGCGGGGTAGGTTCCACTCGATCGCGCGCCGCTCGCGCACGGCCGCGAGAGCGCGCAACCCGGCGAGGCCGCGACGCGGCAGACGCCGCGCATTCCCCTTCACGCGCTTCCACATCTCGTCAGGCTCCGCGTCTCCGTAGGCATCAGGCGACTCGTACTTCAAAAGGTCCTCTTCCAGCCATGCACGCGTACCAAATGCGTCACACTGCGCGAGCAGTGCGGCACGGAGCGACACCAGATAGCGCACGTCGTCGAGAGCGTAGCGCACCTGCGCGTCCGTGAGCGGACGCTGGCTCCAGTCCGTGCAGGTCTCAGTCTTCGCGAGCCCAACGTCCAGTACCTCGTAGAGCAGCTTCTGCAGGCCGATGTTGGATGAATGTCCGCAGAATCCCGCCGCGAGCTGCGTATCGAACACGTTCACTGGCGCGGCGGACGCATAGTGGTACATGAGCTCCAGGTCCTGGTGCGCGGCATGGAGAATCTTCACTACGGACGAATCGGAAAGCACCGCCGCAAACGGCGACGGGTCTGTGCCGAGCTGGCAGTCGAGCGCGCGGCATACGCCGTCCGCGCCGGCCATCTGTACTATGGCGAGATGGGGACGATATGAGGCGCGCCAGACGAACTCCGTATCAAGCGCGGCCACTCCGCCCGCGACTAGCGCGTCGCAGGCTTCCTTCAGGTCAGGCGTGTTGCGGATGAGGCCTTCGTCCATCTTCACGAATCCCCGAATCAGAACTCAAGGTAGAACATCCGCGTAATCATGTAGCCGAGCATGAGAATCAGCAGGAAAGATATGATCACGCTGCGCTGCGTGGCGCGCCCCACGCCCACGGCGCCCATTCGCGTGGTAAAGCCCTGGTGGCACGAGACCGTGCAGATCACCACCCCAAAGACCGTGGCCTTCAGGAGACCAACGAAAAGATCCTTAAGCTCCGCCATCGTCATCGCACTCGACATGTACTGGCTGAAAGCCACGTTGAATTGCGTATATCCCACGACGCCTCCACCCACAACGCCCAACACGCATGCATAGAACGAGAGGAGTGGCGCCATCACGAGAAGACCACCCATTCTGGGCGCAGCAAGGAAACGCACCGGCGGAATCGACATGATCTCGAGCGCGGCCACTTCGTCGTTAACAGTCATAGTGCCCAGCTCGGCCGCCATCGCGCTGCCCACGCACGCGGAGAGGCAGATGCCCGTCACGAACGGACCCATCTCGCGGATGAGCGATATCATCACCGCCGCGCCAAGGTACACCTCCTGGTTGAAACGCCGGAGCGCAAGACCAACCTGAAGGCCGAGAATCATCCCCGCGAACAACCCCACCACCGTAATCACCGGCAAGGTGCGGATACCAGTGGAGTAGAGCTGCTTCACCAGCTCGGCACGCCTGCGACCGCGCAGAAACGTACCTGGCAGGTAGGCAAACGACTCCACCATAAGGCGCACGGCCTGTCCAATGCTCGCGAACCAGGCCATGGTGTGCCGGAACAGCGAGACGAAGTGCCCCGACGGGGCATCCTCATACAATGGCTCTCTAGTGATTGTCATGAACGCAGCATGCCGCTAAACGGTGAATGTCACTTCATCCCGATTCCGTCCACAGTGCCAAGGACGCATGTGACTTCGGCCTCTGCCGCAAGTTCGTCGCCCACGTAGCCCTTCAGTCCAAACACGCCGAGGCCGGAACCGTTCCCCGTGCGAATCTTCACGTTCGTGGCGACGGTATAGAGCGTGTCGCCCGGACGCACCTGGCGACGGAAACGCACGCTGCCGACCTTGGCGAGGAGGAAGCTCGCGTTATCGCTCGCATCGCCCATGAAACGACGCGCCACAATGCCCGCACCGGCTGTCTGCGCCATCGTCTCCACGAGTATCACGCCAGGCACGACGGGATAGCCGGGGAAGTGTCCCTCGAAGAAAAAGTTGACCGCCTTGCCGGGAATGGCCGTCGCCGCATCCGTGAACGTGTAGCGCCCGAGCGCGCCCGTCTCGTCCGCCGAGATCAGCTCGTCAACGAAGAGGAACGGATCGCGGTGCGGCAGCAGCTCGATGCCGGGGATGTGGAACTCGTTCTTGAACTTGGGGAATTCCATGGCGCTCAGCCCTCCACCTTCTTGAACACCAAAACGCCGTTGTGTCCGCCGAAGCCGAGCGAAGTGGATACGGCCACGCGGATGTCGCGCGACTTGCCCGTGTTCGGGGTGTAGTCGAGGTCGCATTCGGGATCCGGCACCTCGTAGTTGATCGTGGGCGGCACGAAGCCGTCCTTGATTGCAAGTGCGCAGACCGCAGCCTCGAGTGCGCCGGTGGCGCCGAGGAGGTGTCCGGTCATGGACTTCGTCGAGGAAATGCTGATGTTTTTCGCCTGCTCGCCGAACACCTCCTTGAACGCCTTCGTCTCCATTACGTCGTTCAGGTGCGTGGACGTGCCGTGCGCGTTGATGTAGTCGACTGTCGAGAGATCTTCAACCCCCGCGTCCTTGAGCGCGATGCGGATGGCCTTCACTGCTCCGGCACCCGTGGGATCCGGTGCGGTGATGTGGTATGCGTCTGCCGTAGCGCCATAGCCGGAGAGTTCGCAGTAGATCTTCGCGCCGCGCGCACGCGCGTGCTCCTCGGTTTCGAGGATGAGCATCGCGGCGCCTTCGCCCATCACGAATCCGCAGCGGTCAGCGTTGAATGGACGCGAGGCCTTTTCGGGACGGTCGTTGAACTGCGTGGCGAGAGCCTTCATCTTCATGAACCCGCCCACGGCGAACTCAAGAATCGTCGCCTCGGTGCCGCCCGCCACCATCACGTCGGCACGTCCGGCGCGCATGAGGTCGAGCGCAATGCCGAGCGCATCCGTGGAAGAGGCGCACGCGGTCACGACCACCTGTGCGGGTCCCTTCGCGCCAAGGGCCATGGAGATGTTGCCAGCCGCCTCGTTGGCGATCAGCTCGGGGATTGCGAGCGGGGAAAGACGGTCAGGACCGCGTTCGAAGAGAGTCTTCCACGCGTCGCCAGAGGTCTGCATGCCGCCAATACCGTTGCCGATCATCGTGCCCACGCGGTCCATGTCTGGCTTGTTTTCGTCCGTGAATCCGGCGTCCTTCCACGCCTCGACTGCTGCGGCGACGCCGTAGATGGAGAATGCGTCCATGTGGCGTGCGGCCTTGCGGTCGACGTAGCCAGTCTCGGCAAGATAGGCATCGAAGTCCTTCAGTTCGCCAGCGACCTGACAGGTACAGCGCGAAGCGTCGAACTTCGTAATACGCCCGATGCCGCACGTACCGGCCTTCAGGGCGCTCCAGCTCGCGTCCTTGCCATTTCCGACCGGCGTAACCATGCCGATTCCCGTGATGACTATCTTCTTCATTATGCAATTCCTCTCTTAAGAGTTTCGCGATTGTTTTTACACTTTACACTTTCAACTTTACACTTCACAAGTACGGCCACTGCATGTACGTGCCGGCGTAGGTGAGACCAGCTCCAAAGCCGCACAGGACGATTTTCGCGCCGTCCGCAAGCTCGCCCTTCCGGACAGCCTCGTCAAGCGCAACGGGGATGGAGGCCGCTGACGTGTTGCCAGTCGTTTCGAGGTTTAGGTAGAACTTCTCTATTGGCAGCTTCATGCGGCGCGCGACGGCCTCGATGATGCGTCCGTTCGCCTGGTGCGCGAAGACGCGGTCCAGATCCGCCGGCGTTGTGCCGAGCTTTTCGCAGAGCTGGTTAGTGACCTTCGCGAGCGAACGCACCGCGAAAGCGAACACGTCGTGGCCCTGAAGCACGAGATAGGGGATTGGCAGCATGCCCGGCTGCGCCGGTAGGCGCGTGCCGCCCTCGCGGTAGATGAAGCGCGCGCCGTTGCCGTCCGCCCACAGGATGGAGTGCGCGGCGGGGCCTTCCTCGTCAGGCACGTCGCCTACCACGACTGCGCCCGCGCCGTCGCCGAAGAGGATGCAGCTGCCGCGGTCGCGCCAGTCCACGATGCGCGTAAGCGTCTCGGCACCTATCACTAGCGCCTTCTTGCCTGTATTGACCTTCACCCAGCAGCGCGCCTGCTCCAGGGCATAGACAAAGCCCGCGCAGGCGGCCTGCAGGTCGTAGGCCCCCGTTTCGACACAGCCTAGCGCGGCCTGAACGAGACAGGCGGTTGACGGGAAAGTTGCATAGTCGGGCGTGGAGGTGGCGACGATGATGAGCCCGATGTCGGCCGGCGCCACCTGCGCCGCCTCCAGTGCCTTCCGCGCCGCCTTCGCGGCCATGGCGGACGTGCAGTCGTCCGCCTCCGCAACATGGCGCGAGTGGATGCCCGTGTGGGAGTATATCCACTCGTCGGACGTGTCAAGCGTCCTTGCGAGGTCGTCGTTAGTGACGATCTTCGGGGGCAGGTAGCTGCCCGTTCCCAGTATTTTTACTGACATACTCTCGGCAATTGCTGAATCCCTCTTTCGCGCCATTCGCGAGGCAAGCCACACGACCTGACAAAACTCGCAGAAACTACCATGCGCGTCTGAGCGGTTCAACGCGGTTATTATGCCAAATCTGCGCGCTTAACGCAAGGGGAAATTAATTCCAGACGCACACTCGCGCAACTTTACTATTTGCGATAACGATGTGTAGAGGCGGCGCGGGCGATTTCGCCGCCCGCAGATTCGACCTTGAGGCGCAGGTACGCCTCCCAGCGCGCAACGTCGAGCGTGCCGCCGGCAAGCGCGGCCTTCACCGCGCAGCCCGGCTCCGTATCGTGGCGGCAGTCCGAGAAGCGACAGCGCGCGAAGAGCGCCTCCACGTCGGCGAAGGCATCGGAAACGCCCGCGTCCGCATCCCAGAGACCGAGCTCGCGCATGCCGGGCGTGTCGATCACGAGCGCGCCCGACGAGAGACGCACGAGCTCGCGCTCGGTCGTGGTGTGGCGTCCCTTCGAATCCCATTCGCGGATCTCCAGCGTGGGCATCAGCTCCTCGCCCGCGAGGGCGTTGACGAGCGAGGACTTCCCTACGCCGGACGACCCGATGAACGCAAGCGTACGGCGCGGCTGCACATATGGCGCGAGCTGGTCGAGTCCCGCGCCCGTGAGCGACGAAATCGCCACAACCTGCACATCGCCCGCGTGCGCCCGCGCCTGCGCGAGGTAGTCCGCGAGTTCCTTCTCGTCCACGAGGTCGCTTTTCGTGAGCACTGCCACCACAGGCGCACCCGATACGGCCCCGGCGGCGAGGAAGCGTTCGAGGCGGCGCACGGAGAAATTCTGGTTGAGGCTCATCAGGAAGAAGAGCGTGTCGAAGTTGACGGCGATCGTCTGCGCCTGTCGGCGCTTCGACGAGGGATCGAGCCGGTCGAACTGGGAGGTACGCGGCAGCGTGGCGACAATGCGCCCTTCTCCGTGCGGGTTCCACTTGAGCGCCACGAAGTCGCCCGTCGTGGGCGGGATGGCGTCGGGACGGTTGTGGTACGCGCCCGCCTTCTTACGGGCGATGCACTCGCCCTCGTCGCAGACCACACGGTAGTAGTCGCCGTAGGCGGCCACCACGCGCGCGGGAACCGCGCCCGGAATCGCGACGGGGCCGCCGGTGTATCCGTAGTCCGCGATCACGGCGTCAGACGGCGCACATTGCGGTGGCAATCACGTCCACGCCCGTATCGCAGGCGTTCTCGATCACGAGGTCGCCGATTTTCTTCGGCGGCAGCACGGTCGTGTTCGCGAGGAGGTTCGTGACCTCCGCGATCTTGCCCTTCGGAATCGCGGTGCGCGTCTTGACGGGCAGCGGGCGCCGCGTGCCGGCCACGCGGACGAGTCCCGTCACCATGCGGGTGGGGTTCGTCAGCTCGGCGATGGCGTAGGCCTCGCCGCGCGGACACGTATGCCCCGTCACCTTCACGGCGCCGTCTGCGCCGCGCTCCACGGTCATTTCACAGCCCTTCGGGCAATTAATGCAGATCAGTTGCATACTTCGCAGCACTCCTTCCGGCAATTTCAGAATCACGGCTCACCCAGTCGACGAGGTCGTACACGCGCACGACGTTGCCGCCGGCGAAGATGCCGGGCACGCTCGTGGCCATCGCCGCGTCTACCTTCGGTCCGCGCGTCTTGGGGTCCATCTCCACGCCCGCCGCCTTCGTGAGCTCGTTCTCGGGAATGAGTCCGCACGAAAGTAGCAGCGTGTCGCAGTCAAAATGCATCTCGGTGCCGGGGATCGGCTTCAGGTTGTCGTCCACCTGGCTCACCTTCACGCCCGTCACGTGCTCGCGGCCCTCGACGTCCGTGACCGTGTGCGAGAGGAGGAGCGGGATGTCGTAGTCCTGCAGACACTGCACCACGTTACGCATGAGGCCCGAGCTCTTCTTCATGATCTCGATGCAGGCGAGCACCTTCGCGCCCTGGAACGTGAGGCGGCGCGCCATGATGAGGCCGATGTCGCCGGAGCCGAGGATCACCACGCGCTTGCCCGGCATGATGCCGTCCATGTTCACGAGACGCTGCACGGTGCCGGCGGTGTACACGCCCGCCGGACGCGTTCCCGGCGTCATGAGCGCGCCGCGCGGACGCTCCCGGCAGCCCATCGCGAGCACGACGGACTTGGTCTTCACCTGCTGCATGCCGTAGCGACGGCTCATCGTCGTGATCGTGTGGATTGCGCCCGGGGCGATTTCCATCACCATCGTGCCGCAGCGGATCGGGATCTTGAGGGAACGCGCCTGGTCGATGTAGCGTTGCGCGTATTCGGGACCTGTCAACTCTTCCTTGAAGCGGTGGAGACCGAAACCGTTGTGGATGCACTGCTGGAGGATGCCGCCCGGCGCATCGTCGCGCTCAAGCACGAGCACCTTCTCCGCGCCCGCCTCGCGCGCGGCGACGGCGGCGGCGAGACCCGCAGGCCCCGCGCCGATCACGGTCACGTCCCACGTGCCTTCGCCCGTCATCGCGGCGGCCGCGGCCGCCTCGCGCAGTTCGGCGGGCGCAGTCTTGCGCGAGACAAGGAACGCCTCGGGACGGAGTCCCAGTTCCTCGCCGAGAATCTCGATGAGCTTCGGCGTGCAGAAGCCGCCCTGGCAGCGGCCCATGCCGCTCCGCGTGCGGCGCTTGATGCCGTCGAGCGTGCGCGCGCCCACGCGACAGCGGATCGCCGCGCGGATTTCGCCTTCGGAGACGGACTCGCACCGGCAGATCACGCGTCCGAACGCAGGATCCTTCTGGATGAGCGCGGCCAAATCCTCCTTCGCCATCTCGCGCGTCACGGGCCAGTCGCTCACGTCGAGCGAGATGTCCGTCGCGGCCTTGCGCGTGGCGTCCAGTTTCTCGGCCACGCGCTCCGCGAGCCACGCGCCGATCGCAGGCGCGCTCGTAAGGCCCGGCGACTCCACGCCGAGCGCGTTGAAAAAGCCGGGGGCATCCGGCGCCTCGCCGAGTACGAAGTCGCTCACCGTCGTCTCGTGCGCACGGAGTCCGCTGAACTCCGTGATCACCTTGTTGAGCGGCAGGCCGGGATACGTGCGACGGGCGCCGGTCTTCGCCTTCTCGAGACCCTCGTACGTGGTCGCCTTGTCCTCCTTGTCGGGGATGTCCTCGGCCGTGGGGCCCACGATCACCGTCCCGTCCACGGTGGGCGAAACGAGAATGCCCTTGCCCATCTTCGACGGCACCTGGAACATCGTCGCGGAGAAACTGCCCTCCTCGTCGCGGTCGAGCATGAGGTACTCGCCGCGGCGCGCCTGGATGTTGTACTTCGTGGCGCTCACGAGGTTGTTGAGTTCGTCGGAGTGGATGCCCGCGCAGTTGATCAGCGTCTTCGCCGTGAACACGCGGCCGTCCTCGCACGTCACGCGCCACGCGTCGTCCGTCCGTTCAAGAGCGGTCACGCGCGCGTCGAAGATGAACGAGACGCCGTTCGCCGCCGCGTTCTCCGCCGCGCGGAACGTGAGCTGGTACGGACAGCAGATGCCGCCCGTCGGCGCCCAGAGCGCGGCCACGGCCTCGGGCGACACGTTCGGTTCGCGCCGACGCAGCTCCGCCTGGTCGATGATCTCCACCGGCACGCCGTTCTTCGCGGCCTTCTCCACGAGGTCCTCGAGGCCTTTGATCTCCTCGCCGTTGAACGCCAGCACGAGCGAGCCGTTTCGCTTGAACGGCACCTTCAGCTCCTTGCAGGCGTTCTCGAACATCTTGTTGCCCAACACGTTGAACTTCGCCTTGTTCGTGCCCGGCTTCGCGTCGAAGCCGGCGTGCACGATCGCGCTGTTGGCCTTGGACGATTACGATTACATCATCCATCGGCGTTCCTTTTTGTTGTTGAACGGCATTATTTAACCACAATTCGGCGTGTAAGTCCACCGAAAACCATTTACGACCCTAAAACGGCGGCAAGCGCGGATGCGGACACCCCGCGCAGAAGCAGACGCTTCGTCTTCGACGTTTCCCCTCCCTTGAACACGACCGCGCCCTTCGGTATGCCGAATGCGTCGGCAAGCGTCTCGATCAATTCCTTGTTTGCCTTGCCGTCAACGGGCGCGCACCGGATGCGCACCTTCACGGCGTCGCCGAGAAGGCCGTCGATCCCAGCCCGTGAGCTGCGCGGCTGGGCCTTCACGTTGAGGATGATCCCTTCAGGTGTTTCTGTGTAGTACATGGCGTTTCAGGTTAAGCGTTTTCAATGGAACAGCGTGCCCCAGAGGGCGAGCTGAGTGCGGAAAGTGTCACGGAGCGGACGATAGTGCGAGGCCGCGTTACCGTCGAGGTAGATCGTGCGCACGGACACCTCACGCGGCGGCGTGGGATGCCGACGCGCATCGGCCAACATTCGAATCTCGTACTCGTAACGGTCGCCGGGAATCGCGAGGAGACGCGGCAGCAGCGCCGCTGGGATTCCCCGCAGGCCCGTCTGCGTGTCGCTCACCGAAAGCCCCGTGATGAGATGGAACAGCCCGCGCGTCCAGAAATTGCCAAGCCGACTGCGGAACGGCACGTCGCCCGCGAACGACCGCACGCCGAGGACGAGTCCTCCATTGGGTTCGCGCGCGAGTTCCTCCGCCACGCGCCGCACATCCTCCGGATCATGCTGCCCGTCGCCGTCCACCGTCACGACGCCTACCATACGCGGCAGGTTCTCCCGCACCCATGCGAACGCGGTACGGAGCGCCGCGCCCTTCCCTCGGTTATTCTCGTGTATGAGCACTGCATCCACATCTCCACGCACATCATCAAACGCCGATTGTCCGCGCGCAGAGCCATCGTCCACCACTACGATGTGCGCGAAATCAGCACGGAGCCGCCGGACTAGCGACGGGAAACGAGCCTCGTCTGGATCGCATACTGGAATAACAAGCGCGATGCAATCACATGCCGTCACGTGCAAAGTCTCCCGACAGAAGCTATTTTTTCCGGGCGGCGCGATTGACTAGGTAGACGATGCCCATGTACGGAATACCCGAATGGTGCGTGAGACCGATCTCGCACGTGCGGCTGTTGCTGTAACCCATAGTGGCACCCGCCTCTGCGATGCGCGCACGGAGCTTGCGCAGCGCCCAGGCGTTGAGTTCCGGGTTCGTGAAGCCCTTGTCGCCCGCAAAGGCGCAGCAGCCGATCTCCTCCGGCAGCACAGCCTTTCGCGCGCACGTGCGCGCCACCTTGAGGAGCGTGTCCACGAGACCCATCTTCCGCGTCGTGCAAGTCGCATGTACCGCCACGCAGGCATCGACCGGCTCGATCTCCACGCGGTCCAGCACGAACTTGTCGATGAACTCCACTGGCTCGTAGAGCTTGAGGCCCGTGATCTTTTCGCGCATCCGGTGGAGACACGGACTCTGGTCGCACAGAATCGGCCAGCGGCCGTCTTCAGACGCTTCACGCAGAGCGGTCTCCAGTTCGGCGGTTTTCGCATCCGCCACGTCCGGCATGCCCTTCGACTCCCAGGTCATCCCGCAGCAGAGGTTCTTGAGGTTCTTCGGGAACACGACCTCATAGCCCGCCTTCCCAAGCAGCTCCACCGTTTCGTCCACGAGCGGACGCTGCACGGGATCGCCCTTCGCCGGTCCCATCCGCTGATTGATGCAGCTCGGGAAGTAGACGACCTTCTCGGCCGCAGGAGTGGGTTGCACCTTGATCGACTTGATGCGCGCACGGTGCGGCATCGCCGGCGTCCAGAGCGGAACGAGTCCGAACGAGCCGCGGTGGATCGCCTTGCAGATGATCGACATCGCCTTGTTGCCGAGGACGGCTTGTCCGCACGCCGCCAAGCCGAGCATCGCCGAGACGCCTCCTGCAACGACATTGAGGTGGTCGGCGGCGAACTTCCCCATGCGGCGCGCAAGCGCGCCGTGCGCGCGTTCGCGCACGACGTGAATGTATTCACCCACGTTAATCTTCACAGGACAACTCGTGGAGCATAGTCCGTCGCCCGCGCAGAGCGCGTCGCCGAGTTTGCGGAAGTCGCGTGCGAGGCGCTTGGACGCGCGCCGGGCTGCGGGATCCGTCTTGCCTGCCTCTGCGAGACGCGCGATCTCGCGGCTCACCACGATGCGCTGTCGCGAGGAGAGCGCGTAGCCGCACGCGACGCAGTTCACCTCGCAGAAACCGCACTCGATACAGCGATCCACGAGCGGATGAATTCGCGGTAGCGGCTTGAGGCCGGAGATGTGGCACTGCGGATCGTCGTTGAAGATCACGCCGGGGTTGAAGAGGTTGTCCGGATCGAAGAGCGCCTTCACGTCCTTCATCAACTGGTACGCCTTGTCGCCCCACTCCACGCGCACGAACGGCGCCATGTTGCGTCCTGTGCCGTGTTCGGCCTTGAGCGAACCCTGGTATTTCTCCGTGACGAGCTTCACCACGGCGCGCATCATGTTGTCGTACTGCGCCACGACCTCGGGGGTGTCGAAGCGCTGGTTGAGGATGAAGTGCCAGTTGCCCTCGAGGGCGTGTCCGTAGATAACGGCGTCGGGATAGCCGTGGTCCTTGAACAGCTGTTGCAAGTCGTCCGTGAATTCCGCGAGACGCGGCACGGGTACGGCCACATCTTCAATGAGGCAGGTGGTGCCGATCTCGCGCGTACCGCCTACGGCCGGGAAGATGCCGCTGCGCATGGCCCACCACTTGCCCGTCACGGCCGGATCACCCGTGAAGACCGCAGGCGTGCAGAGCGTGAGCGAGGACAGTACCGACTCCAGCTTCCGGCGCTTCTCGGCGACTTCCTCGGGCGTGCCCTCTGTCATCACGAGCACGGCGCCCGCTTCCTCGGGCAGGCCCGCGAGTTCCGGGAAATCCTTCTCGACGGTGTGCATCGCCTTGCGGTCGAAGAACTCGGCCGCCGTGAGCGCGCCCGTCGCCTTCATCGCGGCCACGGCCTCGCATGCGGCGTGCGTGGTGGGGAAGAGCAACAGCGCGGACTCGCTTGCGGGCGCGATCTTCCCCGTGCGGAACGTCGCCTCGGCGAGGAACAGGAGCGTCCCCTCGCTGCCGGGGATGAGGCGCGTGATGATCTCGAACGGGTCCTCGCATTCGGCGAACGGCAGGATCGTGAGACCCGTCACGTTTTTGATCGAATACTTGCGGAGGATGAGATCCTTCAACTCGGGGTCGCCCTGCACGCGGTCGCGTAGCGCACAGAGGCGCTTCATGAAATCGGGATGGGACACGGCGAACGCGCTGCGCGACTCCGCGTCGCCCGTGTCGAGCACCGTGCCGTCCGCGAACACTACCTTGGCGGAAAGGATCGTGCGCTCAGCGTTCGCGTGCGTACCGCAGCTCATGCCGGAGGCGTTGTTGAGCGTGATGCCTCCCACCATCGCGCTGTTGACGGACGCGGGGTCGGGGAGGAACTTGTAGCCGTAGGGCTTCAGGATTGCGTTCACGCGTCCGCCCACCACGCCCGGCTGCACGCGGATGCGCGCGCCGCCGTCGAGCACCTCGTAACCTTCCCACTTCTTGCCGCACACCACGAGCAAGGAGTCTGTGATGGCCTGTCCCGAAAGCGACGTCCCCGCCGCGCGGAAAGTGATGTGCTTCCCTTCGCGCTTCGCACGCCGCACGATGTCCACGACCTCCGCGACGTTCGCGGGCATCAGCACTTCCTCGGGGATGAGGCGGTAGAATCCCGCGTCCGTTCCCCACGCCAGCCGTTCTATGAATTTTTGCATGGTCACAGTATACCACATTTTCGCGGCGCCACCGCATCAGCGCGGGTTCTTGAACGCGAAGAATAGCGGACGGTATATGCCGTCGCGGCGGGCGACTTCCTCCAGCCTGCCTGTCTTCGCGTCGTATGCGTAGCTTGCCACGCACCAGCTCTCCTTCAATCCTGCCAGGATGAACTTGCCGCCTGGCATGAACTGGAAGTCACGCGGGAAGCGTCCGCCGAGCTTCGTGTTGGCGAGCCAGTCGAGCCGACCAGAGTCGGCATCCACGTTGAATACGGTGATGGAATCGTGGCCGCGGTTCGAGCAGAGCACCTGCGAACCGTCCTCGGAGAGGTGGATCGCCGCCGCCTTGCTGTCGCAGGTTTCCCCTTCCGGCAGAATGCTGCGCTTTTCGATGAACTCAAAACCCTCGCCCGTGTAGCGAAAGCTCGCAACGAGGTTGTACAGCTCGAAGACCACGAAGGCCAAACGCCCGTTCGGGTGGAACACGATGTGGCGCGGTCCCGCACCAGGTGCGATGGCTCGCGTGTCGATGGACGCCGACGGCACCTCCTTCAAGCCCTGCGCGCGGTTCGGGAAGTCGTATGCGACGACCTTGTCGAGAGCGAGGTCAACAACGAGCAGGAACTTCCCGTCCGGCGTCACAATGGAGCAGTGCGCGTGGGCGGAGTCCTGCCGCGGCTTGTTCGGACCTTCGCCGAAGTGCTTCACCTGAAAGAGCGGGTTCACGGACTCCGGCGCTGGCGCGGCGCAGGCGGGGTCGAGGGAACCGTCTTCCATGATGTTTGCATAGCCCGCCGTGCCGCATGAATACTCGGCATATACAAGCGCCTTCTCAGAAGGGTCTAGCGACACGTGGCATGGGATCGTCCAACCCGTGCGGATTTCGTTTATGAACTCAAGACCATCGCCCTTCACAGCGAACGCGGCCACGCCGCCATTGCGCTTTTCCGGACCGAACGAGGGCCGTCCGAGGACGGTGTAGAGGCGCGTGCAGCTGCGGTTGAGCGCCATGTAGATGGGGCTTTCGAAGGTGTTCAGTACGCTGATGGGACGGAACTCCCCCGTCTCCGCATCCGACTCTAAGATGTGTACGCCGTCCGCATGGTCTGGGGCCGTGTAGCTACCGACGTATGTGATGTATTTCATTTTCCCTTCTCCTTTAAAACTTTCTCACCATCCCGCTAGGCGGGGAAGGTGCAGCCGTGCATTGGCTGCGCTGCTGTTGGCGAATCGGCGCGCCTTCGCGTCCCACGTGAGCAACTTGCCGGGATCGAACAGCGCGGCGACGCCCGTGAGCGAACACTGCGTCATCGCGCCCGCGTATACGAAGTCGCTCCCGACGGGCTTGCCGCCCTTGACCGCCGCGATGAATTCGTTGTACGGCTTCGCGTCCGGACTCTTCCCCGGCACGCGCGGATACTTCTGCTTGGGGCATCCGCCGTCGGCTCGAAGTTTCGCGAGCGTAGTATCGGGCAGCATCCGCAGGTAGTTCGCGCCGTGGTGTCCATACTCGATCACGCCGCGCGTGCCGTAGACAAACGCGCCGTTCGTCATGTTGTCGCGCCGCTCACGCGCTTCCTTTGAATTGTGTGGCGGATAGAACTTCATGTCGTCCCTGTAGCTAGGCGGCACCGGCACGTCCTTGCAGGCGTCGCCGTCGAACCACACGAGCTTGAACGGCTTGCCGTCGCGCTTGACGTACTCAAATGTCGTCTTCACGCCCTTCGGAAACGTGAGACCGTGGCGCTCGGGCGTCCAGCTGCCCACTACCTCCGCCTTGACGGTCTTCGGCAGTCCCAGTCCGAATGTCCAGAAAAGCGGATCCATCAGGTGGCAACTCCAGTCGCCGAGCGTGTTCGTGCCGTACATCGTCCAGAAGCGCCACACGCCAGGAAGGAACTTCGGGAAGTACGGACGGTGCGGAACCGGTCCCTGCCACTGTTCCCAGTTGAGTTCCTTCGGCACTTCCCACTTCTTCTTCATGTCGCCCAGCTCATCCATGAAGGAGTACCTCGCCGGACACCAGATGTGCGCCTCCGTCACTTCGCCGATCAACCCAGCCTCGACCCATTCGCGGAAGTCGCGGATCGTATCGTATGCGTGTCCTTGGTTCATTGCCTGCGTGACAAGACGCGGATGCTTCTTCGCCTCGGCGAGCATGGCATCCATCTCATGGAAGCTCTGCGCGAGTGGCTTCTCGCACTGCACGTGCTTGCCGCGCTTCAGGCACTCGATCGCCATGGTGGCGTGCCAGTGGTCGGGAACGCCCACCAGCACGGCGTCGATGTCCTTGTCATGCTTGTCGAGCATTTCCCTGTAGAACGTGTAGAACGGCGCGTTCGGACGTTTCCTGCGCTGGTGCTGACAGCGGCGCGTGTCAACGTCGCAAAGCGCGACGATCCTTGCTCCGGCATGTTCGAGCCCGTCGATGTCGGCGGAGGCGCGTCCTCCGGCGCCGATGGCCGCCACGTTCACCGTCTCGCTCGGCGGCGTCGCGCCGCTGCCCGCGATCAGGCGCCGCGGCAGCACCATAAACGCAGACGCCCCACCGGCGGCTTTGAGGAAGCCTCTCCGGTTACTAACAAGCGCCCGACAGCAATTATTCTTCTTCATTTTTTTTGCTCCTTACTGTTCCAATTCCCGTGTCACGATCGATCTTTCGCTCCAGCGCCCTTTCCAGCGCCACCTTGGTCCCGACGATCACCGCCCGCTTCTTCGCGCGCGTGATGCCCGTATAGACGATCTGCCGGTTGAGAAGCGGATGTTCCTTGTCGTCGGGCAGCACCACCATCACGTTCCCGAACTCTGACCCCTGGCTCTTGTGTACAGTCATCGCGTACGCGAGCTCATGCTCGGGCAGTTTCGAAACCGGGCAGCAGACTACGCTCTCCCCGCGCGGGAAGAGCACGCAAACTCCCCGATTCGGCGTCTTGACGGTCACGCCCACATCGCCGTTGAAGAGGTTGAGCGAACGCGTGTTCACCGTAACGATCACGGGTATCCCGCAGTCCACGAGCGGCTGGGCCGGATTGCGTCCCAGCCGTTCCTTCAGAAGCAGCTCGTTCACATGCTGGACGCCGAACGCCCCCTTGCGCACGACGGTCAGGATTCGCGAAGCATCCAACACCTCAAATAGCTTGCGTGCAGCCTCTGAACACGTTCCGTCGAAAGCTTCATCGCCGTCCTTGATTCCGCGCGCCGCATCCACGAGCGCGCCGTCCTTGCCAAGTCCATGCGTCTGTGCCCATTCGCGAAGGAGACTGTCCAACTTCTGTGACAATCCTTCTCCTGACAGCTCATACCAGAAACAGCCGTTCTTGGATTCGGGACTTGAAAGCGTACTCGTCCAGGCTGCGCCGGGAACCGGAAGACGAGACTCCGGCGACATGATGGCATCTGACTTGCCCGCGTTGAACTCTTCCGCGCAAACCTTCAATCTGCCGGTAAACCGGTGGGATTCCGTCAGCTCGGGGAATGCGCTCTCGTGCCCCTTCTTTCCCCACAGCATCAGGTCGCCGAGAACGGCACCCGCCTCCACGGACGGCAGCTGGTTTTTGTCCCCCAAAAGCACCAGACGGCAATCCTTGCGCAAGGCGCCCAGCAAAGACCGCATCAGAAGAAGATCGACCATCGAGCATTCGTCCACGACGACAAGCCGGTGCGGAAGCGGATTCTGCTCGTTGTACTTCCACTTGGGCCCATATCCCCCCAGAAGCGAATGCGCCGTCGTTCCCGTAAGCGTGGCAATCTCATTGCAGGCCTCGGCGTCGTCGCCCAGGGCCGTTTCGCATTGCTTGCGGAGCGCCTCCCCCATGCGCTGGCCGGCTCGGCCTGTCGGCGCGGCCAATACGACGTCCGCCACCTTGAGTCCGATTTTCTGGATCAGCGCGCGCAGAATCGAACAGACGATCGTCGTCTTGCCCGTGCCAGGGCCGCCCGTGATGACGGTCAGGTTGTTTTCCACGGCGGCGCGCACGGCCCGCTGCTGTTCGTCTCCGAGCGAATACTCCCCCGCCCCGTCGCCTGTGGAGTACCTGACAACCGCCTGCAGTTCTTCGCCGGAAAGGCTATCCCCGCTCCCGCTCAGCCGATCTTTGATCATCTGCGAAATCTGCGTCACGGCATCTCCGTACCGGACGAAATACCAAAACCCGGTCGAGTCCTGTTTGACGACGTCGTCCTTCAAACTGCTTGCCGCCTCCACCGCCGCAGACCACATTCCGGCGACCTCGGCGCCAAATGCATCCAAGTCCGTTTTGTCCGCATCGTCCGCATTGCGGCGGCAGGCGTCGACCAGCAGCTTGCCGTTCTTGTTCTCCTCCCGCGAAAGATTGAACGCCGTGTTGCCGTCACGCAAGGACACAAACATCCCCGCAAGGAACAAATAGGCATGCGCGCCAACGCGGCCTTTCCGTCCGACGATGTCGCGCGCCGTCTGGAGTTCGCCCAGCGACACCGCACGTGACGCCAAGAGCCGCGCCAACACCTTGCGCACGGACTCACATGCCGGATCACTCCCGTCGGGCATCTCAAATGACTTCAGTCGCCAGAATGCCTCATCAAGCTCCATCACTCGGCCTCCTTCCTGCCGACGAAATAGCCCATTTTCGAGATCTCATCCCGGAAAGCGTCGAGGGACGGCGCGTCATACTCCTGCGCGAACACGCCGCTCCTCTCGCCGACTTCCCCGCCACGCACGAACAGATACGCGACGCCGCCCAATTTGAGGCCGCGCGGCTTCAACCATTCAGAGGCGGCGAGCGAATATATTTTGTACTGAAGATGATACCCCTCTTCGTCCATTTTTCCATTGACCGAGGCCTCGCCGTAGTCGGGGAGAGAATTCGTCTTCCAGTCCAGAACAAATACCTTCTTGTCTTTCCTGACCAAAAGGTCGATCTTACCGTTCAAGGCACCATCCCGGTCCGTCGGCAGATCGACCAGGCACTTCTGTTCGGACACGACGAACTCCACCTCCGCAAGACGATTCTCCTTCGAGATGTCCTTGAGAAGGAACTCCTTCGTCTTGCCAATCTTGATCGGCGTCTTCAGCGCATTCTGGACCATGCGCAGAAGCACCTTCTCCGTTGATTCCCCGCTACTTTTGTCGCCCGTGCGGTTCGCGAGGGAATACTTGCGCATTACCTTGCGTATCAACTCCATCAAGGGAGAGTCCTCTTTCTTCATCTTCTCGTCGCATGCCGTCGTAAAATCAACCCCGTCCTTCCGGGCGTCGTTCTTGCACAGAACCTCCATGATTTCATGGAAGGTGTTTCCCGACACCTTTCCGCGCGGGAGAAGCGTCTTCGCCTTGACCGTCGGATCGTCTGGTTCGGGATCCGGACCGGGACCGCTTTCGGTCGTAACCTTCTTTTCCCCAACATTGGCGGGAGGGGTTCCGCCCTGTGGAATGTACGTGAATGAATCCCAATGGAAGCGGCGGCTCTTGATACCGGGAATGGACAGCCCCTCAAACGGTTGCCGCGACAATGATACGCGCCCCAACCCGTTTCCAGATGATACCTCCACCTGCGCGTTCTGCGACGAACGTTCAGGCGCAAAGGCTGAATCTTCCCTCCCCTTGAAATAGACCTGAATCGCCCGGCCGAGAAATCCCCTCGTTTGACGGGGATCGGCACCAACAAGCAAAGCGGAGTCCTTACTTCCGAGGCCAGCCCCTTGAACATCCCCGTCCCAATTCCACGCTCGCGCCGACCAGGGCAGGTAAAGACGGTATCCCGCGCGTGTAATGGCCACGTAAAGGAGCCGGCGACGCTCCTCCAAGGCCGCAGGTTCATCCTCCTTGGGCGTCCCCTTCGCGATCTGCTTCGAGAAACCGTACGCGACGAAAACGATTGGGAACTCCAATCCCTTCGAAGCGTGCATGGTCATGATCTGCACCCGGTCCGCCTCGCTCTCCTTCCTGAACAGAGGCCCGTCGTCGCCGGCCGCCACGTCGTTCTTGCGCCACTCTCGCAGGACTGCCGCGAATTCAGACGCGCTGCCAGCGATCCCGCCCATCTCGGACAGCAAGGCGTCGAAGATCTGACGAACCGCCGCACGCGTGCGGTTGAACGCGCAAAGATCGCCGGAAGGATTCGCCAGGGCGGTACACGGATCGGACATCACGCGCTCGAACAGCTTATTCCACTCCTTGTCGGCCGCAAACTTCTGTAGGTCTTCGATGAACGCGTCGAATGCCGCGTCGTCTGCCTGCGAAAGATGCGACAACCTGGACGGATGGACGCCGAAAATCGGCGACAACAACAGCGCCGCACGGTTCCCGCTTCCGCTGGGACGCGCCAGATAGTCCAACAGCGCAAGAACGCCCTCCGCCTCGGGCGATTGGTAAAGTCCCTGCTGCTTGTACTGTCCGTACGGGATTCCATACTTGGCCAGAATCCGCCGCACGACGCCGGCATCGGCGTTCGTCGCGACCAAGACGCACATGTCGCCGTATGAAAACGTCGTCTTCTCCTCGCCGTGCTCTTTCCGGATCCACGGTGCCGGATTCAGGCTCTTGAGATAAAGCATCTCGCGGGCCGCACGTTCCATGAACTCCGGAAGGCAGGCGGCCTTGTTGCCGAATCGTATGCCCAACTTGCTTGACGTCGGCACGACCTTGGACGGCATCGATTCAAGGAGCAGGACTGGCGTTCCCGTACCTTCGGGCGCCTGGAGACCCGCGAACTTCTCGTTGCCCTCGGGATAGGATACATCCTCGTAGGTTATCCCTTCGCCCGCATCGCCATCCTTGAACCAATCGGAGCCAGGCTTTTCAGCACCTTCAACCGGTGCCTCACCATGTGGAGCATCACGGAAGAATATGTTAAAAGCCTCGACGAGCGATTTCTTTGAGCGGTATGTCTTTCCAAGCGTTTTCTGCTGGCCGATCTGATTTCTCGCCGAACAATACACCTTGACGTCCGCGCCGCGGAAGGAATAGATTGCCTGCTTGGGATCGCCGACCACGAGGAGAAATCCCGGCTTCTCCCCCGCAATCTGATTCACCTTGCTTGAAAACAAGGTTCGGAAGATATCCCATTGGTGCTGGTCCGTGTCCTGGAACTCGTCCACGAGCGCAACGCGATACCGTCTGCGGATCGAGTCAAAGAAGCGCCGCTGCGCCAGTTTCTCGCCTTCGTCCTGCGGCGTTCGCGCCACGACCTCGGCCGCCCGCAGCACCATGTCGTCGAAGGTCAGCAGTGCCGCCGTCTTCTTCAGATCCAGGAATCGCAGCATTGCGAGTTCTGACAGCTTGAGAAGCAACTCTTTCTGCCTGATGGCCTGTGTTCCGTTCTTGGTCTTTTTCGCGGAGATCGCAGCTTCCATCGCCTTGCGCGACTTTTCATACCCCGAGCTGCCGATCATGTCCTGGACTTTTTTGACAAGGTCGGAGACCGACTTGATCTTGACATCCTTCAGAACCTCGTACAGCCGACCCTGATACTCACCGCTGAAGGACTCGCTTCCCAGCGCCTCCAAGACGGCCTTGTGCGCCAGGGCCTTGCTGTCGCTGCCGATTTCGCTTTTCATCGGCACGCCGTTCTCGAAGGCGTATTCGGACAGTAACTGGCGGCAGAACGAGTGGATCGTGCAGATCGTCATCTCGTCGAAGTTCGCGGGGAGCTTGCCGGCCGCATCCAACGCCTTGCGAATGCGGTTCTTCAGCTCGCCTGCGGCCTTCTCGGTGAACGTGACGAGGAGGATGCCCGTCGCATCGTATTTCTTTTCCTGCACGAGCTTCAGCACAATGCTCTCAAGTGCGTACGTCTTGCCAGTGCCGGCAGACGCCTCAATCAAGGCATCGTGCTCGTAGTCAAGCTGATTCCACACATACTGCGGATTCGTCAAACGATCGTCATCGGCCATCTTACGCCTCCTCCGTTTCACGCTGCAGGCCCTCTCTGTTTCCTGACATAGGCAACTTATGTAGATTCTCGAAACGCCTCTTGACTTCCGCTACGTCCGCCTCGTCTGGCATCCGGCTCCACGCCTTCATCGTCTCTCCAATGACAAGTTCGTTATTGAAGGAACTATCCTTGTTCCCGAAATCGTCATCGGATGCAAACTCCAGCGCGTGCCACTCTTCTGGCGATTCGGGGAAGCCTCCGCGTATCTTCTCTTTCTTCTTTGCCTGGATGATCGCCTCGACAAGATCGGAATACCCGTAGTCGAGATAGAATCCGTCATCATCGGCAGAATCCAGAAACGCCAGATACGCATCCGCAAGCCCGTCAATGTAGGCTCTGGCCTTATCCGGCGTGACACTCCAATTCCACGCGTTGGACAGCAGCTGCTGGATATCGGCAATTCCAACCCGCAGCGAATAGGTTTTGTCATCGTCTTTTCCAGCCACCATCATCAGCCACGTCACAAACGGCTCCAGCACGGCCTTGGGCGGGAATTTTGCAGGGGCGACGTTGTTCCCAGTTCGCTTGTCACCGCAGTTGTTGAACACAAGCGCGTAGCTCGTCGTTCCATCCTGCGACAGCCCCCATCCAGATGTCTGCCCCGTGTAGAGCCTTTCATCTCGTTTAAGCTCTTCCTTTTTGCCATTCCGTAGAGGCAATACGATCCGTACCGGATCCGGTTTTGTGCCATCGCCAGGAAGAAATTCGTCGGCGAAGGCCTTAAGCTCACCGAGGGCACCGGCCTTATCCAGAAAATCGGCCTCAGCCTTCTTGAGCGAATAGTCGCCCAGCAAACTGTCGGATTCGGGGACGTGCCCTCTGTCGGAAAGAAACCGATAGACGCCCTTGACATCGGTTGCATTGGGGTTCTCATCCGGCACAGCGTCCAATACAGCCTGCTGGAATTGCCACGTCAACGGGCCGGACGTGAGTTCAAGCGGGGCGTCGGGGTCGATTGACTCGTCGCGATGCCCCTCGATGCCGATTCCATGGTGCCGACGCAGAACCGCCTTCAGCGGAGACTCGAGGAACTCGGCCAGCTCCTTCGCCGAGAGCGTCTGGCGCGGCGTTTCGCCAGAATCGGTTTTTGCAGCTGCAGAAGGATGTTCGTCCCTCGGCGGCACGTTCTCCGGCGCAGTCGGCCACTGGTCTTTCTGCGCTTCAATCTGATGGGCGATTCCGCGTTCGACATTTGAGTAGGTCGGAATGATTCCGGCGAACCATTCATTCTCCCATCCAATCGGCGCAACGGGATTCTCCTCGAGCTTTTTATCAGGTTCACCGCGCTCGAGAAGCGGCAGTTTCACTTCCTTGAATTTTTGGTCCTTGGGAAGAACGCCCTTCTCGACAAACGTTTTCAATTCGCAGATCATCCCGGAGGGGAACAGCTCCGCGTCCTTTACGATGTCCTGGCAGGGGTAGGAGAGGACGAGCCTTTCCCTCGTCGCCATCAGCGTTTCCAGAAAGAGGTACTTCTTCACTTCGGACGGTTTCGTATCGCCAAGCCGCCTCCGCGCCCCGCGGATTTCCAGCGTGGTATCGCTGTCGCGTCCGGGGAAGAGGCCCTCACCCATCCCCAGCACGAACACCTGCTTGAACGGCACGGGACGCATCGGCTGGAGTCCGGCGATCGTCACGCCGTGCGTCAGATAGCCACCGTGCTGACACTTAATGCCGCCCACGAACTCCTCCACGGCTTCGACGACGAAGTCCAAGCCTTGAGGTCCCTCTATCTTGTCAAGAGCGCGGAGAGTCTGGAACAGTTGTCGCCTGACAGACTCCTCAAGCGGCTCATCATTCCCGACGGCAAGGAACTCCCCCGCGATGCGGTGCAGGCTGTCGGCCCAGTTCTGCCTGTCCGACATGTTCTCCGTCACCTCTGAAGGCGTGCAGCGCAGTTTCAGTTCCGCGAGAGGCGTCAACTCGCGATACAGCATTTCGACGACTTCCGAAAACTTCAGCGCCGAATCCTCTCCGCCCTGCCAGACGGGCAGGTCGGGCCGGTCGTCCGCCACCAGTCCCAGCCGGAGACGCGCCAGAGCCTGATTCCAGGAAACGTTCTGGTGGTGCTTCGCGCCGGTGAACCCGTCAAACGCGCCGATTTCCTGCGCGTATCTCCGCCAATCACCCACGTCCTTCGCGGTGAACTTCAGCGCTCTCTGCACGCAGGCGTTGTCCAGCACGCCGAACACCGTCTCGCGCGAAAGACCTTCCCGTGCAAGCGACATGAGCGCGCGGAACCCGGAGAGGTACACGCTGGAATCGGAAGCCGAGGCGTCAATGAGGCCGTATGGAATTTGATCGCGTGCATCGAAGACGGACTCGATCACCGGACGGTATGTCGCCATGTTCGGAACAAGCACGGCGATGTCGGAAAACGAACAGTCCCCCCACGGACGATCCCCGCTCCCCTCCGGCTTCCAGACAGCGCCGAGAATCGCGTTGTAGACCATCTCGACCTCACGGCGGATTCCTGGCGCGCCGACAATCTGGATAGATGCGTCCTGCGTCTCCATCGCACCGATGTCTTCGGTCCGTTTCCGAATGGATGCCTGTACTATCTCCAGCATCGTGGATCCCGTGCGCTCTGGGTTCTTGGAGATGTCCCGCCATTCGAATTCAATGGGGCTCCCGTTGTTTCCGTTTGCCTCCTCGAGATCGACCAGGAGGCGCAGCGTCTCGCGCCCGGCGACGCCCCATTTGCGGAGAAGCTCGTTTTCGATGTCATCGACATCCGTGTCGGCGTCCTTTGTCTCACAAAGCCGCTGCAACATTTTCTTCTCGTTGTCCGTCTCCACATCTCCCCAGTATTCGAGGCAGACGTTGTTGTGATAGACTACGACATCGTTCGTCTTCGCCAGCCAGTGGAGTATCTTCGCCTGAAGCGATGAAAGCGTCGAGATTCCGAAAATGTAGATCGGACGCTCCGCAGCGCATGGCTGTACCTTGCTCGCCCTTTCGAAAAGCTGGCGCAGGGAGAGGTTGTCCCCGTCTGGAGGAAATACGCCCTTCTCGCCAAAGAGCCTCCGAGCGAGCGCCGCCTCGGCAATCTCCGTGGGATCCTTGATGTCGGCTGCCCGTATTTCATCAAGCCACTTACTGACAATCTCCTCGCGGTGGACTTCATATTTGTCCAACAGATCGGCAAGTTTCACGGCGAGCTGCCACGCCATGCGTGCCTTGCTTCGCGTGTCTATCTTGAGCGGCCCGGCATCTCCTTCGGCGATGTATCGGCGAAACGGTGCCAGCTTTTCATCGTCGTCCTTCAGCAAGATCGACATGATGGCGTTCGCGTATGCGTTCATCGGCAGAAGCTGCGGACGACGCTCTCCACCCACGCTCTCGCTCAGCAAGCCAAAGAGCCGTTGCTCGATGAACGGGAACTCCACCCCCATGCAAAGCGACGGAGAATCCGCAAACACGCGGATCTGCAGCCACTTGGCGATGTTGGTGTTAGGCACAACCACCTGCGAGAACTCGAACGATTTGTCCTTCGCCCGCTCCGTCAACAATCGCTCCTTCAAATCTGCCGCCAGATCCTCGATCCTGTCGCTATAGTAGATCCTCAATGCCATGTTCATTCACTCCTCAAAAACGCGTGATGCTCGGCAGCCTTTCAACCACCTGGGCATGTTGTGCTCGTCCGGGAAGCTCGGCCCCGCGATGTTAAAACATTTCTTCATGGCGCATATTATACACGATTATCCACCCCCGCCGCAAGGTGGATGTCGGTTACTCCACTGTTTCTCCCCACCACACTCTTCAGCACGCTTTTTCAATAAGTCTTGAAACGGACACTTCTCGGCGAACTGCGGCTGGGCGGAGAGCAACCATCTCCATGCGCATTTGTCCAGCTTGTCCCATGAACAGCGGTCTGCGAACTGCGGCTGATCTTCGAGTAGTAGTGCCCAGTCGTATCCCCCCAGCTTGTCCCAGGCACAACGATCCGCGAACTGCGGCTGTTCGCAGAGCAGCATCGCCCAGTCACGGCCTTTCAACTTGTCCCACGGACACTTCTCCGCAAACTGCGGCTGCCCGGCGAGAAAACTCGCCCAGAAGGAAGGCTCGTCACTCTCCTTAAATGCCGGATAGGCTTCGAGTCTGTCTGGGAGGCGTGCGAAGAAGCGTCCCCAATCCCAAGATGAGAGTTCCCAAGGGCCCTTGGATGTAAAGGCCGGCCGCGCTTCTATGAGGTCGGCCCACTGGTCGCCATCCAGCTCCTGCCAGTCCTCTTCTTCCAGCTCATCCGCACGCTCAGGGTGTTCGATGAGCATCTTGACGATTTCCGCACCCGCGTCGTATGGTTCATCGGAGCTGTTTACGGTTGTTTTGTTTTCGTTCATTGCTGTTCTCTATCAGATTTGCATTTGTAATTTGTGAACAATAATCTGATCCCCGTACGCCTTCTTGAACTCGCACAAAAACCGCCTGGCGTCAACCGCCCACATCTTCACCTTCACAAAAACATGGCTGCTCATTATACGCGCCCCCTTCTATTGACAAGCAGTGGAGTCATGTAAAGCGGTAGATATTTGATATCGCCAGTGAAATCAGCATTGCCCGGATGCAGGACATACCGCTCGGCACAGTATCCCGGGAATTTCTCCTTGAAGCGTTCCAACGAAACCGTCGTATAGTCGTTGTTGCTCTTCACCTCAATCGGAATCACATTGTGCCGCGCAGTGGTTGGGGTCTTGGAAAGCAAGAAGTCAATTTCAATGCGATTGCGACCATCCTCTCTGTCACACACCTTGTGGAAGTACAAGTCCCGCCCGGCGGCACGCAGCATCTGCGCGACAACGTTCTCCATCAGCATTCCCTTGTTGATCTCCAATTTGCCGGTCAGGATCTTCCACAACACGTCCTTTCTCGTTTCAGGGTCGTTTCCGAAGGCCATTGAAACAAGAAGCCCTGTATCCGCAAGATAGCACTTCATCCCCCCATGATCTGCGGCCAGGGCAAAACCGACATTGGGATCCGTGACGTTGTAGGCAAGATTCACCGTCATCGACGAAGCGAGCCAGTCAAACGGAGCATCAAGCTCTCGCATCCGCACTCCCCTTTCCACGGCTCCAGGCGAGAATCTTTTATCCTGAAGACTCAGTTCTCCAGGAATAGCCCTCCAGATCGCTCGAACCTTGTTCTTGAGCCGTCCGGCATATTTTCCGACATCTTCATAATACAGATCCAAAATCAGTTTCTTGGCGAACTCGACTTCTTCTAGACGTCGCTCGCGCACAAAAGCCTCGACTGCCTGAGGCATGCCGCCTACAACAAGATACTGGCGGAAGTACTCCATCATCATGCGATGGTCGACCGCATCAAGCGGCTTTTCCCCGAAATAGCAATTCTCCACCAGTTTATAAGATGCCGCCTTTCCGACAGCCCAGAGGAATTCCTCGAAATCAAGCGGAAACATCTGGATCTTAAGCTCTTCGCTTGGAATGACGATGCCCTCCACATTCCTCTTGATGGAAATCAGCGATCCAGTCTCTATGTAATGGAATCTTCCATCTGCGACAAGATACTTGATGGCCTCGCGTGCCCGAGGGAAACGCTGAACCTCGTCAAAGACTATCAAGGTCTCTCCTCGAATCAGTTCAACGCCAGTACGCACCTCAAGCATCATGAAGAATTCATCAAGATTTCCCAGCTTCTCCTCGAACAACTCCTTGATGGCCTTCGTAGTATTCGCAAAATCAATAATCAGGTGATGCTTGTATTCACTCTTCGCAAACTCCTCGACAATATAACTCTTGCCGACGCGACGTGCACCTTCAATAAGCAAGGCGCAGCGCGATGCTTCGTTCCGCTTCCAATCAAGAAGCCTACTGTATATCTTCCGTTTCATCGGCGCACATTATATCAAATCCCCGTCCTTACCGTCAATCGCAAATACACATTTTCAGGGGAGTCAAGTCAACTGCCCACTACACATTTTTCAGTAAGCTCGGCAATCGGCTCAATACACAATATGCTTCTGTTCCATTTCTTCCGCGCGCCTTCAATCTGGTCTCCATACTCCTTCTTGAACTCGCCGACAAACCGGCAATCCTCTCTCACTTCATCTATCGTCTGCATGTTACGCTCCTAATCGCGTTGTCTTTCTGTTGCATGATCATAACTACTCCACCACTCCTACTCCACCAATGGGGTCTGTCCCTCTCGGCTCCTCCATCTGCCTTTTCGTATTGACGATACCCCGGACGATGAGTTCCCGCTCTACGTTCTTCTTGGGGTCTGGCTTCCATGTGAAAATCATTTCCCAGTAGCCTTTCTGCTTATCGAATCGAAGTGGAACGGCCATGGCCTTGCCGTCGGACACCTTCCACACGGCGGAAATGACCTCGTTCGTCATCGCGAACGCACCTTCCGCAATGGTCGGATACACGTTGCTCCCAAGACCGCCGAGGATGATCAGCCGCCGATTGTCCACGAGAAGATGCGACACGCGCAGCGCTCGACGTGCGTTATCAGGCCGCTTTACCTGATACGGATGAAGAGCGGGATGTCGTCCACGGAACACTCCACGCGCAGATTCGGATCGGATTGTCCTCGTCGGATTATCTTTGCGGCGTTCCATGTCGGATCGAAAAGGAACGGCGGCGGCGTGACCAGTTGCGTGAACGTTGGCTGGCCGTTCACCGTTGCGGCAAGCGAGCGCGGTGTTCGATTCCCATTGAGACGCAGTTTCCAATCAAACGCAGCACGACCCGACGCGCCATCACACGTGAACTTGTCGCCGGTCACGGGATTCGCGACCTTCCACTCACCGCAGCAGTACCCTACGGACATCTCCGCCTCAGTCCGAGACAAGCGGCCGTCGCCGTCCGCGTCACGGCCGAATACGACCTCAACGCCGTTGGACGAAGTTGCATCAAGTTCGATCTTCAATGCAAACATCTTCGCCGGCGGCGGCATCGACGGCATAACAAGCGTGGCGGCAAGAAAAGCAGTTGTGAAAGTCATATTTCGCCCACCTTAACTTCAGTTATCGCCCCCGCCAACATTGATCCACGGCAACGGCTGTCCGGATGAAAGAAGTTGGTTGGTAACGGAGGTGAAATATCGGATGTCGGATGACGCGCAATTGGATTTCACAAGTGCATGATTTGCAAACTCAACCCTATTGGAACTCATGGCATATCCTTCAATGTATTTTATAAACAGGAGATCCACAATTTCAGTTCCTGACGGTTCGCTCAGGCGCAATCGGTAAAACATTCTTAAGGCATTCTCGCAAGATGCGTGTTGAACATCGTTGGTCGCATTGTGCGACAATAGGCTATTTGCATACTGGCACGCAGCAGAGCCACGCTCCACAATACTGTACTCAACTACATTTGTCAGGATTGTTTCAACAAAAGCCGTAGTAGTGCCATTTACTCCGCCAAACCTTACGGCAAGGTCAATGGCCTTGTCTCGGAACACTCCCTTTGGATTCAGTGCTAGTGCCTTCATGGCGCTAGCGGAGTTCGTGTAGTTGAATTCTTCGCATTTCCCCACCGCGACCGCCGCGTAAAGCTGTTCGAAATAGTCCAGCGACATGCAGTCGTTTGTGGCGAGCGTGGAGAGATACCGGTCGAATGCGGCCATCTTCCCGGCAAGCGTCCAGCCGTTGGTTTCGGGTCCGAGGAAGCCTAGCCACGTGGTCGGCGGCGGATCATTGTCGGGCGGCGAACCTTCGCGCAGATCGTCGTAGTAGAACGCAGCGCGCGTGAGCGCCGCGCTCACCACTTCGTTCGACTCGGCGGGCGTGTACCCATTCGTTGCCGTGGCGGAGAAGAGAGCCACAAATGCTATAATTGTCCTTTTCATTTTGAACGCCCCTCCGAATTATTTGGGGCGATGTGATCCGCGCCCACGCGCGGCTAGAATGTCTGCTGCGGGGAACACGCATTTCTCCTTCAGACTCAATTTCCACCGCCGCCAAAGTTGATCCACGGCAACGGCTGTCCGGATGAAAGAAGTTGGTTGGTGACGGAAGTAAAGTAATCACCAAATATTTCGGCACAAATCGGGTAGGTGAATGAATTTGTTGCGTGCATGAACCGATTTGAACTTATCCCATACCCATCAATGTACTTGACAAACAATTCGTCAACCAAAGGAGTTTCCCCTGCCTCAAAAGACCTATTCCTGTAAAACATTCTTACCCCCGCGCCTCTCACCTCGCGTTGGACGCTATTTGTAGCATCAAAGAAAAGCAATTTCCAAGCATATTTGTCACTAGCCTCCCCACGCTCTATAAAACTATAACCTATGGAATTAGTTATGATTGTCTCCACGAACGCCGTCATGGAATCACAAACAGGACTGTATTTTATCGCAAGTTCAATGGCCCTGTTACGATATACGCCCTTAGGATTAAGCGCCATTGCTTTATAAGATGGTACAGCCTCGGCATAGTTAAGTACTTCGCACTTAGACAAGGCAATCCTGACTAGTTCTTGATCAGTTGCAGAAAGAGATGTACAGTCGTTTGTGCCAAGCATCGAAAGATACCATGCAAATGCAGCCTTCTTTTCTGTCGGTGTCCACCCTTCGCTTTCACCAAGAGCCAGGAAAGAAGGCCATGTGACAATAGCCTCCTGCTCCACCCCGTCATCAATATCATCCAGATTGTCATTGACAGAAAGAAGGACAAACTCCAGCATGGACCTGGCAACTGCATTCGTCTCTGATTCCGTATGGGCATACCCGGCGAACACCAATAACGCAAGAGACAATAGCAATCCGTGGCAAAGTTGATTCTTTATAACTTTCATAATCTTTCTTCCTTTCTTTTTCAGTCGTCAAAATTGGATGCTCCCACATTCTGGAACCCCTTTTGATCATCCTTTGAAATTCCATAAACCTGGTCGTCGGGGATGTCACCACCGTCAGTTTGCTTTTTAACCCCATGCATCAACAATCGGTCTATAACCGAGGCAACCGTATCGTTGCGCTCGTAAAAGCCCCTTCCGGTCTCATCTCCCCAGTCGCCAGTTCTAGACTTGAACGTTTCAAATGACACGGGATCGTTTCTGATGCGCAGACGAATACAAGCCGATTCGCCATTATACTTACCTACTTTCACATAGTAAATATCCTTCAGTCCCAAATAATGGCCAAGTTCATGTGCTAATCCTTCTTTGGGAGATTCCTTGCCAATGACGACATTTGAACCTGATCGGAACCCCACGGCATTAGAGTTCGTTATTGCGCCAACAAAATACATAGTCACACCTTCTGCCGCTTCATATTCATTGAAGAATGCAGCGGCTTGACGTGAAGCCGTTTTTGTGTGGCATACCTTTCCCTCCGAATTAGTGTAGATATCAACGGACGCGAGTACCCAGTCATTTGTCCTTCCGACATTTACGGGAGTACCAATAAGTTCAAAGCGAGTTCCAACTTGTGTGAATATCTCGTTGGCGGTTTCAAGCATCAAACTGAGTTCCTGACGACGCCATCGTTTACTCCAACTATTTTTAGGTGGCTCGACCACAACCATCTTCACGGGAATCGTGCGGGGCTGGACAACGGGTAGCTTGAACTGAGGCTGTATTTCATCGTCGTTGAAACTAGCCTCCACAGTCACTGTACCGATTCCAGTTGGCGTGACCGTCGCAGACCAGCCATCGGGCACCACGTCCGCAGGACCAGATACCACCCGCCAATTCACTTCCGATGGCGAGAACGGGCCGTTCGCTCCCACCTTCAAGACAGCGTTCGTGCCCATGACGAGTCGGGAAGGATTCACATAACGCCCGCCCACTTGCTCCGTGGTAACGAGCTTACGCAACGGCTCTATGCAGCGGAACGTCGCCGAAGACGTCAGCGGCTCGCCACCGTCCGCGGGCGTGAACGTGGCGGTGATCGTACCCGTGCCAAGGTTTGGGCACGACATGTAGATTGTATGGTTTTCCGTGTATGAAACGTCATTCGTCACCGCACTGAAAAAGCACGGGGTTGACGTTCCCCTGCACGGACAACCTCGCCGTACCGTTCGTACCCACCGGCCCGGTCAGGTTCAGCGTCACGGGTCGGATGCGCTCCGCCCGGTTCGAGGTCGATCCCAGCTCAGCGTCGTTCAGGAAAAATATCTCCTGGCAGCCAATCGAAAATCGAAGCGGCGGCACGTTGGTCGTCCCCACCGTGAAGTGTACGTGGTTCGTCATGGTATAGCCGACAAACTGCGT
>CACZAK010000072.1 GCA_902779075.1 uncultured bacterium
GTAGCTCGCCTAGACGGTTGCGGCGCGTCATGCGCGGTGTATGGCGTGTTTCCTGGTGCCGGTGCGCGGTGTCGATGGACGGCGCGCACGTCGGCGCGAATGTCAGACGTTCGGACGGTGGATCGGTTGCGGCGTGATTACGGTTTGGAACGTCTTGAAATGATGGTGGTAAACTGTGGCAAAAACCGATTTACTTTATAATGCTTTAGTGTGCTAATCTGTTCATTCACAAGCACGTAATATATCAAAGTGTAAAATAATGGGTGATAAACTAACAAAATAAACAAATTGCAATTTCTCATTGAAAATTGGAAGTCACAATCTGTGACTTCCAATTTCCGAGTTCCTCTTCAGTCAACTGGAACATGAATCTGTCCGGGAAACGTTCGCGGTTGCGCTTGACAGCCTGATTCAAGACCTTCGTTTCCACGCCGTAAAGGATGGCAATATCGCGGTCAAATATTCCATGAAGCCTGATTCGTCAGGCACCGCTGGTGGAGAAGGTTGGGGGGGCAGTATTAAAACACAGATATCTCGTAGTCGAGCGTGAAGCGCTCGCCGGGCTTGAGTTCAAGCGGCTTCTCGTAGATCGGCATCGGGTTGACGAAGCGGTGGTCGCTCCACGTGTAGATGCGCTCGGTCTCGAGCGGCGCCAGCTCCTTCACCTCGATGCCATGGCCCGTCTTGGGATCGACGTAGCGGACGGCCGTCATCTCCTTGGGGCCGCCGACGTTCTTGTCGTGGCTCGGCTCGCCGCCCACGCCGGACATCTTGAACTCGCGCATCATCGTCGCCATGCGGAGCGAGAACCCGCCATATCCCACCGGACGGCGGCAGTCGAACTTCACGTTGTCCCGCGCCGTGAACACGTGCGTGGAGCGGATCTTGTAGCCGCCCTTCGCGTCGGGCACCGTGAACTGAACCCGGCGCTCCTCCTCCAGAAGCACCTTGCCCGGCTGCGCGCGCGGACCGTACCACATCGAGAGCTGCACGTCGCACGCGCTGCCCTTCGGCACGATCTTGAAGTTCTTCACGACCGTCATGCCGTCGGGAAAGAGATTCCCCGCGGCCGGACCGCGCGGCTCCCAGTAGTTGAGGCCGTTGATGAACTTCCAGCAGAACCAGAGGCCGAGGTGCCAGGGATGGTCCGCGGGACGCGCATCCGTGAAGCAGCGTCCGTCCGGCAGACAGAGCGGATGAACGAACGGCTTGTTCTCGCGGTTTGCGATGTTGAACTTCCACACCGTCTTGCCGTCCTTCACGCACTCGACGCCCTCGATGGTCGTGCGCACCTTCGCGGTCGTGGTCTTCACCTCGACGTTGTCGGGACGCTCGCCCATCGCCCACTTCGTCGCCTCGAAGAGGTGCAGCTGCCACTCCATCTTGCCCCAGTCCTTCGGACGGTGCCCGAGCGCCGTGTAGAAGATGCGGCCCTTGCCGTAGGTCTTGCACCACTCGAGGACGTGACCGCCGATCTTCGGGCAGCCGTACTTGTCCGTCTTGCGCGACTTCGGCTCCACGTCCTTCCAGTCGAGGATCATGAGCGGACGCAACCCCGTCTCGTCCGGATGGTTGAGGTAGACCTCGTCCATCTCCCAGACGCTCCCCTGCGGGAACATCGTCATCGCGGGATGCTTGGCGTCCACGCGGCTGAACTTGACCGGCTGCATCCTGTAGTGGCGCTCGAACGCGCCGCCGAGGAAGTCGCGGAAGCGCTTGTCCCCGCGTTCGCACGCGCTCGAGGAGTGCGTCGCGACGAGTCCGCCGCCGTTCTCCACATACTTGTAGAACGCCTCGCGCTGCGCGGCGTTCTCGAAGAGCTCGTGGTTGCAGTTGCAGAGCATGATCGCCTTGAACGTCTTCATCGCGCCCGACGTGAACACCGCCGGGTCGTCCGTCACGAGGCACGACAGCCCGTTCGCCGTGAAGTAGCGGCGCACCTCCTCCGCGCCCTGTTCGGTCGATTCGTGGTGGTACGGCTTGGACCACGGGGCGGTGCCGCCCTTCGCGACCTCGCCGGTTTTCTGGTTCTTTACGTACTGCCAGCGCGTGTAGACGAGTACGTCCGCCGGCTTGAACTCTGCGGCCACAAGGGTCGCGCCTGTCGCGACCACCGCCGCAAACATCAGGGCCTTCACCTTCATTTTATTAAATCCTTTCGTGTATTCAATAAGGTTGAACGCGTTTAGTATGCCAAATCCGCGTACCCAACGCAAGGGGAAATATGGTATACTTTTGTCCTTATGCAACGTAGGTGCGTTACATGAACCAATGATTTCACATAGGAGAAAGAAAATGAAGACAAGATGGACATACGCGGGCGCTGCTCTTGCGACCGCCCTGGCCGGTACGACACTGCTGGCCGCGCCCGTGAGCGTCAAGGACGCAATCGCCAAGATGCGCGTCGTGCAGGGGTTCTACCCCTACACGGAAGTGAACGACCGCGCGATGAACGGCATCATCGCCGCCGACCGCGCAATCGACGCGGCGTGGGTGGAGGCGGCAAAGGACCCCGCCGCGTTCAAGGCGCGACAGGAGCGCGTGCGCCAGGCGTGGCTCGACTCCATCGGCGGCTTCCCGGAGCGCTGTGACCTGGACGTGAAGACGACCGGCGTCATCCAACGCGATGGCTACCGCATCGAGAAGACGCTCTTCCAGTCGCGTCCCGGACACCACGTGACCGCCACGGTGTTCGTGCCCTCTGATCCCCGCTTCAAGGCGCCGTACCCCGCCGTGCTCGTGCCGTGCGGACACACCTACAACGGGAAAATGGCCGAAGACTACCAGCGCCCGGGCGCAATCGGCGCGAAACTCGGCTTCATCGTGATGGTGTACGACCCGATCGACCAGGGTGAGCGTCCGCAGAACCGCAAGAACCGCAAGCCGATGGTCTGCCACGGACACAACCGCACCGGACACCGCGCCGCGCTCGTGGGCTGGAACACGGCGCAGTTCCGCGTCTGGGACGGCATCCGCGCGCTCGACCTGCTGTGCGCACGTCCCGACGTGGACGCGAAACACCTCGCCGTCACGGGGCACTCCGGCGGCGGCACCGATTCGAGCTACATCATGGCGATGGACAAGCGCATCGCCGCGGCCGCGCCCTCCGGTTTCATCGCCTCGATCCGCGGCACGAACTGGGACCTCGGCGCCAGCGACGCCGAGCAGCAGTTCTACGGACAGCTCAAATACGGCATGAACCACCTCGCGCTCTTCATGCTCGCCGCCGACCGCTGCGCCGCGCTCCACCTCGCCACCCATGCCGACTTCTTCCCGTTCATCGGGGTGTACGAGACCGCCGAATACGCCGCGAAGGCGTTCAATTCGCTCGGGCGCGGTGACTGCTTCCAGCTAATTGACACCTCCGGCCCGCATCTCTGGGCGGAAAGCTCCAAGCAGGCTGAGTTCCTGTGGTTCCGCAAGCACCTCAAGGGCGAGGACGTGTGGAAAGGCTACGACTGCGCCAAGTTCCAGAAGTACAACCTCGGCTTCAGCCTAAAAGACCCGAAGGTTGACGTCGGCCTCGCCCGCGACCAGAAGAACCTCGTGACGCCCACGGGCAACGTCCTGGACCTGCCCGGCGAGCGGACAGTCTATGACCTCATCCGCGAAGAGGCGCACAAGCTCGAGAGTGAACGCAAAACCGTCACGCCCGACATCGTGCGCGCGGCAACCGGCATCCGCAAGACTGGCTTCCACGCCGAAGCTTACGACCGGCTAGACCAGGAGCTCGCGAACGGGAAATCCTCCACTGTCACGCTCCTGACGGACGACGGCATCGCGCTCCAGATGTTCACGTTCCGTCCAAACGCGCCCAAGGCCGGTACACATCCCGTGATGATCGTCTCGGAGGATCTCGACTCCGTGGCGCACGCGGCGCGTGTGGAGGAGATTCTCCGCGAAGGACGCGCCGCCGTGATCCTCGAGGCGCGCGGCTGGGGGCTCACCGGACGCTTCTTCCGCCACCACCGCGGCGAAGGGGGCGCGTCGGCCACGAAGTACTACGGCTGCCCCACCATGGACGAAATGGTCACGATGAAGTACTACCACCTCGGCGAGAACATGGTGGCGCACCGCGCCGAGGACATGCTCTCAGCGGCCGACGCCGCGAAGAAGATCATTGGCTCCACCGAGCCGTTCGACATCGAGGCGACCGGCCGCGCCTGCATTCCCGCCGCGCACGCGCGTTTCGTGGGCGAGGGACGTTTTGCGGAACTGAAGATGGTGAAGCCCACATGGTCCTGGAAGCAGATGATCGACGATGAAAATCTCTACACCCGCTTCGCGGACGTAGTACACGGCGCCTACCGCCACTACGACTGGACCGATCTGGTGAAGTAATCCTTTACGGGGTGACCTTCCCCTTGTTCATCATGTCCTTCACGTCGGCGTCGAGCTTGACGGCTTTCTCCTTTGGCCCCTTGCGCGTGAGGAACACGTCCGTGAACCACTCCGGCGAAACCTGCCATTTCGGGTTGAAGTCATCGGAAACGGCGTAGCGCCAGAGCGTGCGCTTGAAGAGGCGCGCGGCCGTGCTGTTCGCGTCGAGCCGGAGTCCGCACACGATGAGCCGCCCCTCGCCCACCTTCACCTCGAAGAACGGCGAGATGAAATACGAATGGTGGAGGTCCGGCACGACCGTTATGATCGGACGGAAGTCGGCGGGCAGTCCTTCGAGGCGGTGCGACGTCGCGCTGTGCTTGCCGTCGCTGAAGAGCTTGCGCCAGAACTCGTCCATCCAGTAGTCGCACCCCGTCGGCGTGAGTGCGGGATGGTCGGCGTCCACGACGGCCCCAAAACCGATGTGCTTGCGATTCGTAGCGAACAGTCCCGTGGACCAGTAGATCGGCTTGAACGTCGTTATGTCACTCTTCGCGCTCTTGCCCGTGTAGATCACGCGCCCGCCGGCGGCAAGCGCCTTCGCGGCGGCGGCGGGGTCGGACGTAATCAGCACGCCCTCTGGCAGTGGGTCAGGCACCCGGATGCGCGGCAGCACGTAGATGCGCCAGGAGTTGTCGCCGAAGCGGAGCTCCGGACGGCTCGGCGCGGCGAAGCTGGAAAGCTCCACGGAAATGCCACCCACGTCCGCAAGCTCGCCCGCAGGAATCGGCTTCTCCGCCACGGCCCATCCACTGTGGATGCCGAACGACCAACGCCAGCGCGTCCCCGCCGGAATCGCGTCCGCGAGCTCGTTCCGCACGAGGAGCCGCGCCGTGAACGTCTCGTTGGAAGTCCAGAGGAACTTCGGGAACTTCGCGAGACACGGCGTTGTGCTCATCAGGACGGAGAACGGCGGCACTTCGCCGAGCGCGGGCTTCGCGTCGAAGAACGCGTCGTACCAGCCGATGAGCGCTTCGCCCTGTCCGGGATAGTCGCGCATGGAGAGGTAGTTGATGCCGTCGCACGAGGGCGTACGGAGGAAACCCTCCGTCTCGAGCTTGTAGAAGTGCCGGCTCGTCTGCATCGACGCGGAGTGGAACTCGCGCGCGAAGCGGAAGGTGTTGTTCGAGATCGCCATCTCGCGCATCGGAATCCAACGCCAGGGATCGAGGAGCCCGTTGAACTTCGGAATCTGCTCGTCCCACATAGGGTACACAGGCCACTGTCCGATCTCGTGGGCGATCACGGGAATCGGCGCCTTGGAATAGACTTTCTCGTAGTCGTAGTCCGCCTCGCCACCGACAAGGCCGCGCGTCCAGCCAAGGCCGGGATAGAAGTGCGTGACCATGAAGTCATCGCTCGGCGCGACCTTGCGTGCGGTAGAGCACATCGTGAGTCGGCGCGGGTCGTACTTCTTGTGTGCCGACATCCACTTGTCGAGCGCGTCAAAGTTGCAGAACCCGAGTTCGTTGCCGAACGTCGTGGACACCATCGAGGGATGGTTGCCGTAGGCGTCGGCGACGGCCTTCAGCTCGCGCTGGAGCCAGTCGTCGAGCGCGGCGTTGCCCTTCCCCGCGAAGCTCGACGCGATTCCCTTCTCGTTCCAGTAGCCGAGTTCGCAGAAGATCATCATGCCGAGTTCGTCGGCGGCCTCGAACGCGGCCTCAGGCGGCGTCCACGTGTGGAGCTGGATCGCGTTCATGCCGTTGTTGCGCTGGACCGTGAAAAGCCGCGTCCACTCGCGCTTCCCCATGTTCGGGTAGCCGGTGAGCGGGAAGTGGCAGTTGTCGATGTCGGCGCGCACGAAGAGCGGACGCCCGTTGAGCATGAGGCGGTTACCCTTGCGTCCCGGCGTGCGAAAGCCGAAGCGGAGTTTCTTCTCGAAACCGCCCTTCGCGTCGCGGAACGTGACCGTGTACAGACGCGGGTTGAACTCGTCCCACGCCTGCGGCTCTTCCGCGAGAGTCGCCGTCACCATCACGCGTCCCTGCGCGTAGGGCGACGGTTCCGCCTTGAAGCCCGTGAAGGAGAGATCGTCGGACATCACGCTCTGCGCGTCGGCGACGAAGCCCTCCGGCAGCTCGAAACGCACCTTGCCGTTCGCCGGGTAGTCGGCGAACACGCGCACGCCGTCAAGCGGATTCACTTCGCGCAGCTCGACCTTGCCGATCGCGCCATGCCAGACGGACTGCATCCACTCGCCGTATCCATGCGCCTTCATCGCCACGCCGTACTGACGCGAGTTGTCGATTGCAATTTCAATGCGGTGTTGGCCGGGCGCGAGGGCGCCGGCGGGGATGCGGTGGACATGCGGCGTGCCAAGGGAATCGCAGAAGCCGAATTCGCGTCCATCGATCTTCAACCGGCTCGTCCACATCACGCGCTCAAGGAACACTTCAAGCGGCTTCGCGACCTGCTCCGCCGTCAACGTGACCGTGCGCGAATAGACGGCGACGCCGTGGTACTTGTACTTGAGCGCGAGGGAGGTCTTGGACGTGCGCTCCGTGTACGCGGCGTGATGGGCGGGCGTCTGGAACTCGCCAAGCCCCGCGTCCGCAAGCGTCCCCGGCAACTTCACCTTGCCCGTGAAGTTCGTCCCCGCGCAGCTCCACTCGCCCGCAAGGTCGATCTTTAGCATTTCGCGCGCCTGTGCGCACAACGCCATCACCACGACGGCGCTAACATTTATCATTCTATTCATTGCCATGTCCTTGGTTATTATTCTGCGTGAGTGTGCGCTCGGTGCCATCGGCGAGGACGAGCGTGAAATCGTTGGCCGCCGGATCGGCGGAGGCCTTCACGGACTTGATGGGACACTTGCCGTCGCGGTAAGGGTAGAGTACCGTCACCACGCGGTAAGCACCGGAGAACGTGCCCTGCACGACGGGCGTGGGAATCGGACGCTGCTCGTGCGGTCCACCGATCCAAATGGGCATCCATCCCTGGAAGTACGGCTTGTGCTGGCCCTTCATGTCCGTGATCTTCAATGACGGATCGCTCACGCACGCGGCCAGTCCGATGCCGTTCCCGAAGTCGCCCGTAAAAGAGCCTTTGCCGATCTCGAGATTACACTCCTCCAAATGCCATAATATCTCAAATGTATGCGGACGGTCGTCCGGCGCAGTCAGGCGGTCGACGACCACGAAGAACGGCGCAAGCCCCGGCTCCTGTTTCAGGAAGAGCACCGTGCGGTCGTGAACCACTTGCTTCTGCTGCGGACCATAGCCGTTCCGATAAGCTGAACGCGCGCAATCGCGGGCGGCGGAAGCGAAGAACTCGACATCCGCTTTCACGTTGATATCCTCGTCATGCCAGCGGTAGGTGCGGCGGCAGTTCTGCTCGTGTCCGTCGATGCGGATGGTGTTGTGCGCACGGGTGGAGAGGACGTACCTGCGGCATTCGGAACTGTCATACAGGTAGTTGCCACCCTCTGTGAGCATCTCTTTTCCGTATGCCGTAAGGAGGAAGTTCAGTTTGTCCTCGTGCTGGTGTGCATGCCCGAACGGCGAACCGTCCATGTAGCCCCACACGGCGTCCTTCCCCCATGACGAGCGGAACACGACCGCACCGGCCCACGGGAACACGGTGGAGAGGTAATCCGGCGGCGTCCCCTTCTTGCCACCCGTCGCGAACCACTGGAAGTCGGATCGCTGCGGGTAGAGCGTCAGCGCCTTGCGGCACCAGCCGGAGACGCTTACTTTCGCACCGTCGTTGAGTGACGGCGTGACGCCCGTTGGCATCGCAAGACGCATGTACATCTCGAACATCTTCTCAAGTCCAGAACGGATGAACTCGGGCTTTTCAAGGCCAAGCATCTCGTACAGCCTGAAAACATCCAGGTAGTTGTGTACCACCACGCCGTGGTAGCCTGTCGATAGTTCGTACTGGAACCCGTCGGGATAGACCTGCCGCGAAAACTCTTCCTGGAGCCGTTTGAGCGCGTACGCCTTCCATTCAGGCGCGTCGTTGAGGAAAGGATAGAGGAGCGAGATGCGCAGGAGACCATGCAGCTCCATCAGCAGCCAGTTGCCATTCGTCGAATTGTTGCGCAAACGCCAGCCGTGTTCCCAGATGGAGATGAAGTAGCGCGTAAGGAACTCGTCCGTCACCTGCGGAGACTTGGCAAACGCGGCGATCTGACGGCTCCAGCCGGTCATGCGGATGCCCGCCTCGATCGTGCGCCAGCAGTGCGTGTCGCCGGGTCTGGCCTTCTCCGGCACGAGCGCCTGGTCGAACCAGCTGGAGATCATGTCGATCCATACGGCAACGGCCCTTTCGTCGCCTGTGGCGGTGTAGTACTCGGCGAGCGTCGTCCAGAATGGATGGCGCGAGAGTTGCCACGTCCATTCCTTGTATTTGTTGAACGTCGGGTTCAGGTCCCAGTCCACCTTGTGGTCGGCAAAGTGGTGCGGCATGCCGCAGGAGGAGAGTCTGTAGTCCATGATCTCCTCCGCACGTTGTCTGAGCGCACGCAGCTCCTTGTCCTTGTATTTCCGTTCAAGCCAGTCCTTGTTGAGCACGTCGTCCCGCAGCGTGGCGCGCACGTGATCGGCGAACGCCTTTTCTGCGCCCGCGAGGTCGCCGGCGGACATCTTCGCAGGAATGGAAGAAAGCGCGGGGATCGAAACATCGAGATGTTTCGTGAAAAATGCCTCGGGCGTCGTGCGCGGCCCCGCAAATGCGGCCGCCGCGGCCGCCGCGGATGCAATCAAGATTCTACCTTTCATCCGTTCCTTTCATTTAGCCGTGTGGAAAACTACCGAAGTATTCAATGTTGAGTTCAGAGGCTTACCGCCGAAGCGGACGAGCGGTCTCGGACCGGCGTGTGGGCCGGGGTGAAGATTAACCTTCACAGGCTTCCCGTCGCGCCATTCGCAGTCGACATCCCAGCCGCCGCGCGCGCAGAGGCCACGGAACGAGCCGTGCTTCGCCCACGCGGACGGCAGCGCCGGCAGCAGGTCGATGACGAAATTGCCCTTCTCGTCGAGTTCGTGGCTCTGGAGCACCAGTTCCGCAAACAGCGCCGCGCCCGCGTAGTTCGCGTCAATGATGTGGACGCCGTGCGCGATCGACCAGAGCGTGTCCGCCGTCTTGGCCTCCATGAGATTGCCGAAGAGCCGCACCGCCGCATCGCCCTCGCCCGTGCGGGTACGGCAGCAGGCGCGGTGGACGAGCGCCCACGCCGTCGTCATTTCGCCGCGCAGGTCGAGCGTGCGGCTCGCCGCCTTCAGCCAGTCCGGCGTGGTGCGATTGATGATCGCGCCGGGGTAGAGCCCGACGAGGTGCGAGATGTGGCGGTGGTGCTTCTCCCGCACGAAGTCGCCGTAGAAGCGCTCCTCGCGGTATTCCTTGATCTGCCCGCTCTCACCCACCTGCACGGGATCGTACTTCGCGAGCTGTTCCTTGCAGCGCTTCACCACGGGGTCGCCCTCGCGTCCGAGCAGTTTCGCGAAGCGCACGAACGCGGCGTTATTGAGGAGGATCATCTGCTGGTCGAACGCGCAGCCAACGGTGCGGTAGTAACCGCCCTTCCTGCTTTGCTGCTCCGGCGAAGCCGAAAACGCGGAAAGGTACAGGCCGTTCGTCTCGACGACGCAGCGCGTGAGGAAGTCCGCCATGCCGCGCAGCACGGGCCAGCACTGCTTCTCGAGGACTTTGCGGTCCTGCGTGAAGTCGTACCAATCGATGTAGAGCGCGGTGGTGAAGCCGCCCGTGCCGGGACCGGAATGCCCGCCGGGCGCGCCGCTCACCTGATACGGCCACGCGGCCGTGCCGACGCTCCAGAGGTCGTCCGTGAACGGCTCCTTCAGGCCGGCCGGATTCACGCGGCGGATGTAGTTGCGCGCGGCGGTCCTCGTGGTGGACCGGAACGCCGCGTTGTAGGCGGCGTACGCCTCCATGCATTCCGCCATGTTGCACGAGAACGCGCCCCAGTAGTCCATCTGCACGTTGATGTTGTGCCAGAAGCCCGATCCCCACGCCGTCGTCAGCACGGGACCGGACCAGCAGCCCTGGAGCGAGCCGGGGAGCGTGCCGGGGCGCGACGACGAGGCGAGCAGAAACTTGCCGAGCCGCCAGTAGAGCGCCTGGAGATAGACGCTGTTACCGCCGAGCGCGCGCAGTTCCGGCGTCGTAAGCGCCATGTCCGCCGCGTCGAAGTCGACGTCGATCGAGCTGCGCCCGACAAGGCCGCGGAAGTCGGCAAGATGACGCTTCTTCAGCGCGTCGTAGCCGAGGGCGCACGCCGCCGCGACGCGCTGGTCGGCCTCGGCGGCGGGGTCCGGCCCCAGATAGGGCGACCTGTCGTAATTCTTGTCGGATCCCTGTCCCTTCGACGCCTCGAACATCTCCGGCACGAACCGGTAGTTGGTCGCGAGCGTATAGACGACCGTCGCCTCGGTGGCCCCCTCCACCTTCAGCGATCCGTCGGCCTGCGCCGTCACCGCGCCGTCGGAAAGCACCCTGAACCGCCCGGCGAGTTTCACGCCGTACGCCCCGCTCTTCGCGGCGAGCGTGATTTCATTCCCCGCCGCCGCCACATTTCCAGTCCTGTGCGTCGGCGGCGGCGCGTCGAGGAACGGCACTTGGGCACGCACGACAAACGACAACGCACCCTTCTTCGAGGCCGTGAAGCGCATCGCGCCCACCTTGTCGGGGTAGGACGTAAAGTATTCGCGGGCGTAGTCCACGCCGTCCGCCTTGTACTTCACCGTGACAAGACCATCCTCAAGATCCATCTCGCGCACGTAGCCCGTCGCGTCCTTGTGCCCGAACTCCACGAACAGGTCTGCCGAGTCGGTGAGGTTTCCCTGAACCCATCTGGAACTGGGATGCTTCTGCTGCGTGTGGAACGTCGGCTCGGTGAGCTGGAGGCGTTCCACGTCTGTGCCGCCGAACTCAGACACGCCGAAATAACCGTTGCCGAAGGAAAGCGACCGCCTCTGCCAGCCCTTGAGGCTCCACACCGCCGGCTCTCGGAAGCGAATCTTCCACGTGGCGTCTGGATGCGGCGCCGCGTTCTCCACGCGCTTCACGCTCTGCCAATTCGGCACGTAGTCGTCATGTACCACCTTGCGCGCGTCGCCGTCCACGGACACCGTCACCTCGTCGTCGGCGGACACGACGACCTCCACGGTCGTCTCGCGCCCCGTCCGGATCGGTACGGGATGGCTCCAGTAGCAGACGCCGCCGATTGCGGCGCGGAACCGGCCCTTGTAGATGTCTATCAGGAATCCGTCGCCCTTCCCCGGGGTCACGTTGTCGAGAAGGCGCTGGCTCTTCGCGGCGTCCTTCGTGACGAAACGGCACTTGAAGCGCATTCCCTTCGCGGCGTCCTTCGCCGAGGGGAACGGCTTCACCAGGTCTCCGGTCTTCGCCGGGCCTGAGTGGTACGTCTTGCCGCCGAAGGAGAGCTGGATGTCCTTGAACTCTCCGACAAAGCGGTTTCTGCCTGTGGAATCAACGCCGAACGACATCGGAAGCTTGGAATTGACCGGCATTCCACCGCACGCGGACATTGCCACGCCGATTACGAGAGTGGATACTAGCAAGCGAATGTTTTTCATGGGATATTGCTTTCCTGTTTAATTCTTTGTGTTAGATAATTCATTTGTGCGGGGTTACGCTGAGATAAGTTCCGCTGGGCGAACCCTTGAACGTCGCTGCTTTTTCGTCGTCATCCGCGCTCAATCTGAAGCGCGTCAGGTCTCGTGGAGCCTCCCCGGTTAGCATGATCTTCTGGATGCGGCCCTGCTTGGTCGCCGCGCCGGGTCTCAGCACCACGGATCCTTCTCCTTTGACCGAAATCGACTTGGCAAAAGCCAGCTCTGGATTGACGGGAAGCCTCATCCGACTACCCGACCTCATCTCCAGGTTGCCAGATACCTTCATCCCGGTAACGGCCGCGAGCTTTCCATCGAGCCGGATGCGTCTGGCGCGTAGTACGTTAACGGCGATCAGATGCCCCTTGCGCGTGATGATGCGGGAATTGTCCTCGATGTCGACCACTTTCACGCCGCGAAGGTCGATGTTCGACTCGTCCGCGATAGCCAGTCCGCCGATAGTGAATGACTTGCAGACGAACTTCGCCCCTACCGGAATCGACGGCAATGCCTTGCCGCACACAATGACCTCAGTCTCCTGCGTCGGAAGAACAAAGACGCGCTCCCCGAGCGAATTGATACAGTTCCAGTTTCCGATGTCATCCACGGCGGGGGATCCCTGCGGACCGCACCACGAGGCGGTGGCGGCAACGCCGCCTCGGTATGCCGCGTTGAACGTGGTCGCATACAGTTTCGTCTCGCGGCCGCGGAATGTTCTGTTGAACACGCGCACGTCGTCGAGTCGCACACCGCCCTTGCCGCGTGACTCGGATATTCCCTTTACTCCGATTCCGCCGGACATGCCCCCGACCGCAAATACCGGCGTGAAGACGCAACCCTGGCACTTGGAATTCATGTCTACCTTCACCGGCGTCTGGCCGTCAACGACAACCGCCGCCTCGTCGCCGCCGCGTGTCGTCAGGACAACGGAATGTGGCTTCAACGCGAGATTGGGCACATTTATCGCCGTTGTCGAGACAAGCACGCATCCCTTGCCCGGCACCGACGCGACGACGTGTGCCGCGAGGACGTCCCTCCTTGGCGTCGTCGCAAGCAGCACTGCCTTGCCAGACTTCTCAGTAGCCGAACCCAATGAGGCAATTGCGGTATTTCCGCCGTTCGGGAACCAGCCGTGCAGCGCAAGCGCCATGTTCCCGTTGGCAAGCTTGTTCACATGCCCCACCGTGGTGCCGTCGAGCCACGCGCCTGATTTGTCGGAGGAATCGTCCGCTTTGAGTGCGCCAAGTGAACAGATTCCCCTGTCGTGGCGCACTGATCCGGCCGCAATCCCGTTATACGTCCACTGGAACACCGGGTCGTAGATCGTCTCCATCTGTCGCCATTCGGCGATAAGGCCGTCGAAGTTCTTGCCAAATGTTTTCTCCCAGTGGTTCTTGCCGTGCTGCCTGTACCCCTGGAGAATCTTGTATATCGTGCCTTCGCCGTAGTTCTGCGTCATGAAGTCTATGAAGTGCGCGCCCGCCACATACTTGCCGTAGTGGCGTCCGCCACGCAGGGCCTTGTAGCGGAGATCTAGGACATACGTGGGATTGGAACACCCGCGGTAGTTCACCATGTAGTTGCGAGTCCAGTCAGCCATAGCCTCAGTGAACACGCCGTCGGACCCCATGTCTAGAATATGCGTCATCTCATGGCATAGAAGCCCCAATCCGGGGTTCCCGTGGGGATTAGTGCCGACTTTCCAGGTGATCCGCCGTCCCGACGCAAATGCCGGGTTACCACCCTTCACGGGCGCGAGATAGAGGATGATCGTGGTATTCTCATGTAGATTCGAGCGTCCGTGTTTTCCGTAGAGCGCCTGGCAGATTTTCTTCCCGACCACTTCCATCTGCTCGCGGAGGTAACAGCTGTCCCCCCATTGGCGATGCGTCTCTGGCGTGCGGTTGTCCCATACGACATTCAACGCTGACGCGCCGGCCACCGTAAAGACCGTCACCAGCGAAATGAATGTGCGCCTTACCATCATCGCCGGTTATTTTGCACATGTGAACGAAGCCGCAAAGCCGCCGCCGGGGGCGAGCTTCACCTTGAGAGGTTCTCCCGCCTTGACGGTGAACGTGCGGCGGACGTAATGCTCCGCGTTCACGTCCGCGTCCGGCGCGTCCTCAAATGCCTCCACCTGCCATTCCCCGTCGACGAGGAACCCCGTGGGCAGCACAATCTCCCGCGCGTCCCAGTTCGTGATCGCGCCGAGCCACCACGTCGCGCCCTTCCGACGTGCGACCGCGGCGTACTTGCCGATCTCGCCCGCAACGCCGACCGTCTCGTCCCACACCGTCGGGACCTTCGTAATGAACGCCGTGCATTCCGGCGCGGTGCGGTATTGCGTGGGCGAGTCGCAGAGCATCTGCACCGGCGCCTCGAAGATCGGGAATAGCGCGAGTTGGTGGCAGCGCGTGCCGTAGCACGCGCTCGGATCGCGGCCCTTCACGAACGCCGGCGCGTTGAAGGCGCGATTCCGCATCGCGCCCGGCGTGTAGTCCATCGCGCCCGCGATCATGCGCGTATAGACGAGGTTGACGTCGTTCGACACAACTACCTTGCGTCCACCGATGGAGTGCCCCTGCTCAAGGCCATAGACGCCTTCGTAATTGAGGACGTTCGGATAGGTGCGACAGAGTCCCGTCGGCTTGTGGATGCCGTGGTACATGATGACGAGCTTCCGCTCCGCCGCGTCCGCAGCCGTCTCCTCGAGAAACTTCTCAAGCAGCTGGTCGTCGCGGTTCATGAAATCTACCTTGAAGCCTTTCGCGCCCATCGCGCCGTAGCGATCGAACACCCGCAGGCGCTTCTCCCGGTCCATCAGCTGCGCCCAGGCCGCCCAGAGGATCACGTCCACGCCCTTCTCCTTCGCATACGCGATCACGTCCGGCACGTTCACGTCGGCGCGCGGCTTGTCGAGGTCGAGCTTCTCCGCCCATCCCTCGTCCATGATGATGTAGGCGATGCCGTTCGCCGCCGCGAAGTTGACGTACTCCTTGTACGTCTCGAAGTTGCAGCCCGTCTTGAGGCCGGGCACGTCCGTGATCTTGAACCCGTGCCACCAGTCCCACGCGACCTGTCCCGGCTTCACCCACGAGGCGTCGGCCACGCGGCTCGGCTCGGCGAGCGCGTAGACGGCGTCGGACGAAACGAGATCGGAGGGACTGTCCCCGATCACGAACACGCGCCACGGGAACACGCGCGTCCCCTTCGTCTTCGCGAGGTAATGATGGCGCTTCTGCACGTTCGTCATGCGGCGGCTGACGTCAAACTTGCTTGGAACGCCGGCCTGCCATGACCGAAGGAAATCGGGTTCGCCGTCCCTGCGGTAGAAGTTGAGTCCGGGATAGTCGAGGAGGTTCGACTCCGTCATGGAAAAGACGCCCACCCCCGGCACCATCGCCGTAAAAGGCAAGATCACGATCTGCGGATGCCCGGACGGGATGCTTGCAACGGGACCGATCTCCGCCGGTTGTTCGAAGCCCGTCTGGAAGTGCCCCACGACCGAACGACACAGCTCCGTCCCCTTCGGAAACGCGACACGCGTGTTCTCGGCGAAGATAGTGATCTCGCCCTTGTACTTCGTCTCGAACCGCCAGGCGACGCCGTCGTTGCGCGCATGGAGCACGACCGCCCATCTGCCGAAGTCGACCCGCGTCACGTTGGCGGAAAGATCGACGGACGCCTTCTTGTAGATCGGCGTCGCAACCGTGCCCTCGACGTACCCGATGTTCGCCCTGGGGCGTGCACCGCGTCCGTCCATCGGTCCGTGTTCGCGCGTCACGAGCGAAATCTCCGTCGGCTCGACGAGCATTTTCCCGTTACGCAGAATGGAATACGCCATCTCTCCGCTGCTGATCTCAAGCCTCAGCTCGTTGCGCCCGTCGGGCGACACGGCGCTGAACAGCGAAGGCCCGGCCTTCGGTCCCTGCGCAAACGACTGTAAAACGGCAATAACGCAGCAAACAGCAATCGCACCAGTTTTCATAGGGCAGACCATTTTCATTGTCCTCCTTGCCTGCACCGCGAGAGGCAGGCGGTCTTAGACCCGCCAGAATCAAACCTGCATGAAGCCGGTCGTTCCGAAGGACTGGCGTTCCACTTCGGCATCTTTCGCGGCGGCTTCAGCCACCGGACGGAAGTCTGCGAGGAGGCGACGCCATGTCTCGGCATTGTTGACGAATGCCTCAAGCTCGGTATCGAAGGAGGATCCGTCGATCAAGGGGAGCGAAAGCCGCCGCACAGCGAGATATGGCCCCCGTTCGGGGGACTTGGCAAAGTACACGCCGGACTGCAGATTGGCCTCAAGCAAAAGGTCGGAGAAAGTGGCCGCACCTTCGACAGGCGGTTCTCCGATTTCAGCAGACAAGGTCAGCATCTCATCATTGGCGACGATGGTGACGATGATGCCATCGATGTCGAGCGATGCGGCCCCGTCAACGGCGACGAGATTCTCCACGTTGTGCCGCTTTGAGAAGTCGGCGATCAGTTCGTTAAATTCCATGACGGTTTTCTCCTGTTGCTTTTTAGGGCATGACAATAATGGTTATGTATTATATCAAAAAACCGCGCCGCTGTGCGGAAAAAGAAAACGTTAATGCGCAGACTCGCAAGTTTCGAGCAAGGGACCGGGCCGAGAAGAGACTTCAAGGATTGTCCGCAAGCACAATCGCCGCGACGGAATGGGGCGGCAGGGTTGTCTTCCCATCTGCCACCGCAAGCCGGACCTTCTGCGGGACGACACGGTTCTCGGAGCCAACGTCGTTGTAGGCGTACAGAGAATCGCCGGAAAGGATCGTGGCCGGAAGAAAGTCCGTTCCGACAGGGTTCAGCGCAGAGACATCGAGCGCAACCGCTTCGCCGGGCGACTTGTTGACGGCCATGAGAACGCGGCGCCTGCCGTCGCCTGACGCCGCCGCAGGTTCGTCGTCCGGACAGTTCTCGCAGGCAAAACCGCCGTCGGCAAACGCCAGCAGGGCAGCCGCCGCGAACAGCGCCTTTGCACCTGTCTTTTTCATGTGCTGATACCTCCCTTGCCTCTTTTCACGCTTGCAACAAGGGGAGCGCCGGACGTTCCAAGAGACGAAAGCGGACGCACGACGACGGCGAGCTCGTCACCCGGCGGAAGTTCGTCCGAGGCGAAAAGGAGCGTCGTAACGCCTCCGTCCGTCTCGTGCCCGATTCCCATGTTGCACCCGGCGGCATACGTGGCCTTGGTGACGGAGCGCGCTCCGCCCCTGACCTCGACCTCGTACGCATACACCCGCGAATCGTGATTGCCGTCGGCGTGGGGGATTTTGATACGCAGGGCAGGTTCTTGTTTGACATGATTTACAGGATTCACAGGATTATGGTTTGCGGTATTCTCAATCTTGTTAATCTTGTCAATCCTGTCTAAAGAAAGCTCCAACTTCGCGCCCGCCCTGAACTGCGGCTCGCCGATGACTTTTTTCAGGGACTCCTTTGAGAACGGGTGGCACTTCGTCCCCGTCTCCCCGACTTTGCATTTTGCACTTTCCATTTTACACTCGCCCAGCGGCATGACCCAGTCAGGGCCAAGGGAACCGCCTTCCGCAAACTCGCGCCGCCTGATCACGACCTTGTCGTCATAGACCTCAACCAGGAACCCCTGCCTGCAGCGCCCGGCCTTTTCCTTTCCGAGGAGGGGAAACTTCGTGACGTTCGCCTCGCCCCGGAATTTCAGGTCCCAGTCCGGCGAGATGCACGGGGGTACCTGAATGCGCGGGAACGTGTTCGGCTCGTAGTAGATCGTGTTCCAGTTTGTGGAACTTTCGTGGTTGTGCCCGAAAAAGGCGAGAGCGCGGTCTTTGAACGCGGCGATTGCGTTGCGTTCCGGCGGCATGAGACGGGAGTGCGTGAGCAGAAAGAACGGCCTGGCGGGCCCTGCCGCATCCGCCGCTTCTCCTAACAGCGCATCCTTGACAAGCCTCATCATGCGCATCCGGTCTGCTTTCCAGTGCGCCCCGAAGAAATGGTAACCCTTTACGACCTTGTGCCACGCCTCTTCGTACGGTTCGCCCCAGATGCGCTCCCAGTTTCCCGCCATATCGGCGGAAAGCACCTCCCTTGCCCTGGTCTCGGGATCGGAATAAAGCTCCCGCACCCGCGCATTGGCGTTCTCCCCCTCCGCGTCGTGGTTTCCGGTGACGAAGAGCTTTTCCACCACGTGTCCGTCGGGGGCGCGGCTGCGCGGGAACGTCGCATTCCAGACGTCGGCGTGCATCCGCATCGCCTCCACCTCGCCGTAGTTCGCCATGTCGCCGCAGTGAACGACGGCATCGACGTTCGCGTCGCGGAAATACCCGAGGGCTTTCCGCAGGAACGTATCGGGCCACCACGGCCTTGGCGGCGGACGAGACTTGAGGGTTCGCAGGTGAGTGTCTGAAATCACGCCGAAGACTAGATTCGGCTTCGTGCTCCCGCGCAAGGCGTCCGATTGCAGGAAACCGCATCCAAACGCACCGCATCCAAGGGTGGCGGCTGCCCCTTTCAGAAAATCCAATCGCCTCACGGATCGTCGAACCTCGTGTTGTCAAACCTGAACCCCGTCGCATGGCGGGTAATGAACTGCTTGTCGGGCTGCCGTTCGCAGACATTGATCGCCTGCTGGATGGCGGCTGTGTCCTTCGTCCGCCCGTCGCCCTTCGCGCCGCAGTCGCGGACATTGAAATCGGCGGCGGCGGATCGCATGGACGCCACCCCCGACAAAGCCGCAAGCACAACGATTGAGCCAACGGCAACACCTGCCGTTTGAAAGTTCCTTTGATTTCGCATGGCAGACAGTTTACCAAAAAATCAGTCACTCCACCACTCTTACTCGTGGAGTAGGGCGGGGCGTCCCTTTCCGGGTACGCCCGCCCCCTCATC
>CACZAK010000073.1 GCA_902779075.1 uncultured bacterium
GCCCACTCACCTTCAAGCGAGACAAGGTCCTTTTGTGCCGCCTGTTCTGATTCGGCAATCGTCGCTCCTTCGCGCTCGGCAAAGGTACGCTTCGCATCGGCTTCAGCCCAGGCCACAAGATCGGCATGAAAACGCAGTTTCTCCAGCCGCTCGGATTCGCGGCGAAGTTCATTCAGGTAGGCCGCCCGCTCGTCAATCTGCTCAAGGCGTCCCTTGCTTTCCTCCAGTTCGCGAAGTCCCTTCAAGAGCGGCTCAAACGTGTCGCGGCTCGGTTCCTCAAGCAATTTGCGAAAAAGATCATCGTAGTTCGCCGCGCGCGCCGCGATTTCGCGATACGCCTTGGCCGTCCGAAGGAGTTTGCAGACATCGGCGTATTTCGCCTCGCCGCCGAAGAGACGCGCCCCGACCGCGTCGGCGTAGTCATTGATGTGCCCGTAGTACTTTCCACCAGTCAGGGCCGTGATGCCGCGCTTGAACTCCGCCTGCGTCGCGGCGCGGAGCCGTCCGCTCTCTTCGACGGCGAGCGGAATATCTGCGACAGAAACGGAAGCGATACCGCCCCAGCGTTCGAAGGCGACGTCCATACCATCCGCCGCAAGCCCGACGGCAAGCGAAACGACGCGTCCTGTATCCGACTTCAGTTCCACTGCGGCGTAGGTGATGCCCGTCTCGCGCATGGGACGCCCCGTGACGGCGTTGTAGCGAAGCACAATTCCCTGGATGGTGCGTCCGCCGGAATCCTTCGCGCCCGCAACACGTGCGGCGGAGTTGAACTCCATCTCGCGCCCGGCGGTCAACACCAGGTGAATTGCGTCAAGGATCGTTGTCTTCCCCGAACCGTTGTCGCCCAGAAGAAACAGATGCCCGCCTTCGGGAATCTCGATGGTCGTCGTGCCGAGGTTGTGGAACTCGACAACCCTCACGGCGGTGATTCGGTAGTTCTCACGAGGCTTCATGATGCGCTTTCCTCCTCCACGGCAACCGGCTGATTGAGCTGCGCGGCCTGGTAGTGCCAGAGGGCGGGGAGACATTCGAAGATCGTCTCGGCCTCGCTCACACTGTCATCGGCAGAAGGTCTCACCTTCTGCAAAAACCGATACCGCACGAGATCGGGCATGATGTCGCGCAAAATCTGCCTCACGCGCTCATCGGTATAGTTTTCCTCCTTGCCGGGCATCAGCGCGCGGAAGCGAGCCGCCGCGTATTCAAGCCAGTCGCCGAAACGGAAGCGCAGGTTCTCGCGGTCATCCGCTGTCACGCCCTGCTCACGACATTCCCGCTCGAAGAACTCGATGAGCAGCAGAAACGCCATGCACTCGTCACGTTTCGTGAAGCCGAACATGTCGCGGTTGGGGAGCGTGATCTTCTCGTTGAACCATTTCGGCTTGTAGAGGCGCGCACATTTCGCGTCCATCACGAGCGTCCAGCCGAAGAACTTGTCGAAGAACGACTCAAACGCCCGCTTGTAGCGCGTCAGGACGAGAAAGAGACGTTCATCGTCCGTCTTGTAGAAGTACGGAGATTCAAGCAGAACGTTCAGCGTCTCGCGAATGCGCTGTCCCGTCTCGTCCCCCCTGTCAATGAGTTCCTCAATTTTCATGCGCCATCAGCTCCTTTTCACAGGGATTCCACCTGGCCTGCTATGACCGATTCGATTTTCGCGTACACGTCGCTTGGCCATTCGGCATCTCAGACGCCTTCCGGTGCAGTCAGCGTCAAGTCTATTCCGAGCGTATCTAGTACCTTCAGGAGCTTACCTGCCTGAATCGTCTCCTTGCCACCCTCCAATTCGACGATAAACCTTCTGCCGACATCAGTGGCCTGTGACAGTTGCAGCTGTGTCACACCCTGCCTTTTACGCTCCTTGGCGACAAACGCGAATTCGTGTTACCGGTCGGTATCATACCATATTTCCGGGACGATAGCAACCTCAAATGTTCCCCATCGGGAACACGGCAATTGCCTTCATCCGTGAGGCCTCTTGAATTCGGTAAATGAATCAAAGAGAATGTCTGGCTGCTCTGCCGCCAAGACTTCTCTCGGCAACGTCGCCGTGATTGCGGCAACGCGCATCCCCGCCGCTTTTGCCGCCCTCACGCCGCCGACGGCATCCTCGAACACGAGGCATTCGGATGGATCAAGCCCGAGGCGAGCCGCAGCCATGAGATAACAATCCGGCGCGGGCTTGCCGCGTTCGTACTGCGACGCGTCCACAATCACCTTGAACAAATCGCGTATTCCAAGCCCGTCGAGAACGAAGTCCACGTTGTCAATGGATCCACCTGTCGCAATGGCCAGTTTCACCCCCCTGCCTGCGGGCATCGCTGAGCAGGTCGCCCAAGCCGTCAGGTAGCTTGAGATACGGCGCGTAGAGTTCGCGGTAAAGCGATTCCTTTTCGCTGGTCAGAGCGGCGCATTCCTCGGGTGGGATCTCCCGGTCGAAGATGCGGTTCATGTAGTACGCGCTCGGCGCGCCCATCCATTCCAGTATCTGCCGCTCGGTTATCTCGCGCCCATGGCGGACAGCGAACGCGCGCCACGCCTTCACATGCCACGCGCAGTTGTCCACGAGCGTTCCGTCCATGTCGAATATATACGCCTTTATCATGCGCATTATTATACCACGTCTCTTCATGGCTCAAACCCCACCAATTCCCAGTGTCCAGCTCTCTTATCGCTTTCTTGTTGCGTGCCCTCTTCTCAATTTCCCTTTTCAAGGCGTTCGATTGCGGGCATGTGTGAAAGTATCTGTGAGTCTCCCTTGCCACGTTCCATGAGACTGACAACTGCCTGATATGTACCAATCTTCTTTCCGAATGCGGATTGCGAAAGGCCAAGCTTCAGGCGCAGGACCTTAACGCGTGCAGCAAGATCGGAAACGGAAGGGCGAGCGTTCGCGCGAGCTGTCGGCGGTTTCGTCGAAACCGCCCTACCAACGATCGCGACGGAACGCGACCCTCCCGATATGGCGACATCGCCTCCACCATTCTCCTCGTCAAGCGCAATCCCGAACACGTCGCCGAGGTCTGCGCCTTCCAGTTCGCTCGAAGCGTCGCCCGTCAGCGCATCTACGACCTCCGCCGACACGATGGAGTTCGGATCGATTCCGCGCAGCGTGAAGAACAATTCCGGCTGCGCATCGAGCCGCGCACCGATTCCGTAAAGGGTGGCCGCAACGTGCTTGCAGCAGCTGGCGCCGTCTGGACACGAACAGTCGAAGTGAATCTCACGCGGCTTCGGGAAAAGACCCGTCTCCGGATTGCAGAAGTCTTCAAGCATTTCCTTCGGGAGCTTCCCCTGCGCAAGCGCCATGAGCGAGGCTATCTTGCCAGACGAGCGCTTCACGAGCGCATCCCAGTCGGGCTTCTTCATCTTGTCGATGCGGATGACGACCTCATACGGGCTTCTTCCGCTGCCGATCACAAGCGCCCCGACAGCGCCTTCGGAAATCTTGAGGTCGATTACTGCGCCGCTGCGGATGTACGAGCGTCCACGCTCAAGACGATAGGCGAAGTCGCGGTAAGACTCGATGTTGTCGCACCACGCCTTACCCCAGAACGTGCGCGCGATGGTGCGTCCCTCGATTTCGACGGGCGAAAGCACTGCGCCCTTCTTGCGCATCCGTGCAATCGTCTTCGCCGCCTTCTGCTGCCGCTCCCACACTGTGGGCTGCGGTTTGAATCCCCAGTATGAATACCTGCTCATTCTTGTTTTCTCCTCGTAATCTTCTCAATCACAAATCCACTGGCGGGGGGACGTCGCCTTCTACTTCACTCGCTTCCGTCAGTTCGCGCACGGCACGGTCAAAGTCGCTCTCGTACTGGATCATTTCGCGGCGACGGTACTCTCGAAACTCGGCGACGGCCTTTCTGCATGCCTCTTCATGCGACACTGCGGTTTAGTTGATTAAGCCGCTTTTCCAAATCCTGTGCCCACCCAATCTTGACATATTGGGGAAACGCTGGATTCGTCAGAATGTAAATAACACCTTTTCTCTTCATTTCGATAGCCTCACATTTGATATCGTCACTTTAATCTGCGGAAATCGATTATCGCTCAGATCAAAGAAATCACAAATCATCTTGCTCATCGCCTATACCCCCATCCAGTTCCTAGACGTATAAGAGACTTTATCGCCTGTTCATTTCCCTGATCGGATGACAATCCTAGCCAATGAGCAGCTTCTTCCTTGTCAATTTCAATACCCCGGCCATACATATAGCAAAGGCCAAGATTCAACTGTCCCAAATCATTTCCTACCTCAGCTGCTTGTTTATACCATTTCACTGCTTTATTGTAATCTTTCTCGACTCCAATTCCTGTTTCATATGCCCATCCCACATTTACCATCGCATCTGCATCACCGTTCACGGCCGCCTTTACAAACCATTCTACCGCCTGACTCTGATCTTTTTGACATCCTCGTCCCGCCAACAGCATCGATCCGACATTAAATTGCGCGGTGGCATGTCCTTGCTCGGCCGCTTTCCTATACCACATATACGCCATACTATCATCTTGAACACAACCGACGCCTCCGTCAAAGCAACTAGCAAGATAATACTCTGCATCTTTATCTCCCGCATCAGCTGCTCTTTGATACCATTTCACACCCTCATTTTCATTCTGGGCCACATAATTCCCCTCAATAAACATAGCACCTAGGTCAATCTGTGCTTTGGCATATCCTTTCTCTGCGGCAGAACGAATCAAACACACATATTTCTCATTACTTTGCTCTACGCCCATCCCTTTCTCACACAAATGCCCCATGTGCCATTGTGCTATCGCCAGGCCTCGTTCAACAGTTTTCTCAAGAAGAGAAAGTGCCTGACGATCACCGTCTATCACTGCTTTGGTCAACCAAACAAATCCACTCTCTAGATTGTCGCCCTCCGTCCTATTCTTCAACAACAGAATTGCCAAGTGGTATTTCGCCGATTTCCAACCAAGCGTCACAGCCTTCTCTAGACACATTTTCGCCTTGCCAAATTCTTTAATGCCAAGCGTTCCATCTCCATAAATGCGCCCCAGACGGTCGAAAGCTCGCGCTGAACCCAATTCAGCGGATTTTTCAATCCAAAAAATACCTTGCCTTTCATTCTTGGGAACGTCATCCCCCTTCAAATACATTTCTCCAAGCCAATAACTGGCATCTCTTGAATTGTTCTCTGCGGCCTTTGTACACCAATATACAGCCAGCTCCTTGTTTTCAGCGACACCCGCTCCCTGATAAAAGGCTTTCGCCAGATTCAACTGTCCCCCAGGGTTATTACTCAAGGCAGAAACCCTAAACCACATCGCCGCCAACCCAACGTCTTGATCCACGCCACACCCATCACGATACATCTGGCCTAGATTATTTGCTGCAAGTCCACTCCCCTTGTCCGCAGCCTGTCGATACAAAGCCAGAGCCACCTTTGAATCGGCAGCAACACCTAACCCCTTCTTATAAAGTCCTGCCAAGTTATTTATCGCGGCGACACAACCATGCCCAACTGCTTTTTGGTACCACTGGAAAGCAAGTCCGAAATCTTCTTGATTTCCCCACCCGCCATCAAACTGTAAGCCGAATATAAACTCAACTATTCCTATTTCATGAAACGCCCGGTCTGATATTTCCTTTTTTATCTGATCCAATAAAGCACGCCCTTTCTCTGGATCAAGACTGACCCCCATACCCCTAAAATAACACCTAGCAACAAGAGCCTGTACAATAAAATCTTCAGGGACTAGGCTAGCACGATTGAAAAAAGCACCAAAATCACCTTTGGTGTACAAGTCAACGGCCTCATGATCGTATGGCATATTCATCTCCTCTCTTCTCCAGCATCTCCCAGGCTTCGTGGCAGTCTTCTTCTCGACACTTGCGGAAGAACAGGGATTTGTAGATGATCGTGCGCTCGGTGGGCGTGTCACTGGAAATGGTCTCGGTGATGGTATTCGAATACTTCACGCCTTCCTTCATGTCGCGGATCAACTCCCACTTCTTGCGCGAAAGATACGACTCGCCGCTCTTCACAAATAACACGCAGCGGCCATTCTGCTCATACCAGATGTCGGTATCGTTCTTGCGCATCGCTGAGAAGCTCACGCGATACTTCGGCGTCAGTGCGATGAAATCGAAACAGTAAGTATCCTTCGTGATCTCCTGCGTAAGGTCGCTATCGGACTTCGGCAGCGCAACGGCGAAGTTCGACACCGCCTTCCCCTGCCGCTCGTGCAAGTTCGTGTCGAGGAAGTTCAGCAGCACCGCCCTGCTCCATCCGTTCTTCACCGTCTCGCGGACATAGAACATGGCACTGTCTGGATCATCACGGAACTTGTCAATCAGCAGTTTGTGATGTCCCCAAGGGACACGAAAAACAGGATGTTCTAATTTCTCCCCAACTTGGGGGGAAATTGAGTCCACAAGTTGTGAACTTGCTGCAAAATCCAATTTTGCACCAGCTTGGGGCAAAGAATTCGTTCCTTGCATTTTCCCTTCAACCTGGGGGGTAAATACAGTCGATGCGTATAACTTGAAGAAACAACGCATATAGATAAGATTGTTGACGGAAAAGCATTCTGCCTCCGGCATCTTCTGCTTGAGGTCGGAACTGACTCTCTTCAGGAATCCACTACCCCATGGCTGGTCTTTCTCCATGAGAGTAATATCCCGTCCAAGGCCAAAGTAGAACTTCAGCATTTCGGTGTTGACCGCAACCGCCGCCTTGATCTGGCTTTCCCAATAACGGGCGGAAAGCGATTCGATCCATGCGGCGTAGCCACCGTTCGCGATAGTCTGTTTCTTGGTGCCACTCATTCAATACTGCCTTTCATGCGCGAATAGTATATCATATTTTGCCGTCATTTCTCAATGGCGGAGGCGTCGAGTTTCACGAGGTCCATCAGCTCGTCGTCCGTCATCTCCGTGACAAGCTTCTCGCCGCCGTCCGCGAAGAGCGAGTCCGCGAGTGCCTGCTTCTCTTTGATCATCGCGTCGATCTTCTCCTCCAACGTCCCGTACGTCACGAACTTGTGGATGAGCACGTTCCGCTTCTGCCCGATGCGGTAGGCGCGGTCGCTCGCCTGGTTCTCCACCGCCGGATTCCACCAGCGGTCGAAATGCACCACATGGTTCGCGGCGGTGAGGTTCAGACCAGTTCCGGCCGCCTTGACGGACAGCACGAAGAACGGCGGCCCGCCGGGATCCTGAAACGCCTTGACGAGTTTCCCGCGCGACGCGACCGGCGTGCCGCCGTGCAGAATCAAGCCCTCGCGACCGAACACGTCGGCAAGATACTCGGCGAGCGGGGCGGTCATCTCCCGGTACTGCGTGAACACGAGCATTTTCTCTTGGCGCGACGCGACCTCGGTGGCGCGTTCGCCAAGGACAACGAACTTCCCTGAGTCCTCCGGCTTCCACGCCTCCGTTCCAAGATACAGCGAGGGATGGTCGCATATCTGCTTGAAGCGGAGCATGTACGCGAGCACCAGTCCCTTGCGCTTCATCGTCGAGCCTTCACCCTTCACATCCTCGAGCGCACGGCGAAGCTCCTCCACGGTGCGTTCGTACAGAAGCGCCTGCTTCTGCGAAAGCGGCGTGGAGACGTCGATCTCCGTCTTGTCCGGAAGGTCCGCGATGATCGACTTGTCCGTCTTGAGACGCCGCAGAATGAACGGACGGGTGAGCTTGCGCACCACGGAGAAGTCGTTCGTCTTAGCCGTCGCGGACTGGAATGACTTGAGGCCGCCGAGTAGTCCGGGATTGATGAAGTCGAAGATGCTCCAGAGGTCGCTCATCCTGTTCTCGACGGGTGTTCCCGTGAGCGCGAGTCGGCGAGGAGAGACAACCGAACGGAGCGCCTTGCTCTGCCCTGAGCCGGGGTTCTTGATCGCCTGCGCCTCGTCTGCAATCACAGCTGCAAAAGGAAGCGTGCGGAGCTTTTCGGAGCGCGTGAACTGCCCGTAAGTCGTCAGCACAAGGTCGAAGCGTTTGAGGTATTCCTCGGCGATTTCCCGTTCCCTATTTCCCAATCCCCGGTACTCGGCGTCCGACGGATGCAGCACCCCGACTTTCAGGTCTGGCGTGAACCGCGCGGCCTCGGCCTTCCAGTTCGCAAGCAACGACGCAGGCATCACGATCAGCACGGGCAATGGCGCGATCTCGCCGCGCTCCTTCCAGACGTCAATGAGCGTCAACACCTGAAGCGTCTTGCCGAGCCCCATGTCATCCGCCAGACACGCCCCCAACCCCGCCGCCATCGTGCGGCACAGGTATTCCACGCCGTCCCTCTGGTACGGACGAAGCACAGCGTCCAGCCCATTCGGCAGGGCGGGCGCACCGCGTACGCCACCGCCTCCGGTAGGGCGGTCGCCCCGCGCCCGCCGTCCTCCCCCCATCAACCCCTCCAGCAACTCCTTTAGCTCGCCTGTCGCACGCACTTCGCATGTATCGTCGTCACCGCCGTCGGGAGCAAGCGAATCCACCTCGCCGCCTGCGAGCATCCGCAGCGCCTGCGCCATGGTGAGGCCATCCCGCATCAGACGTTTCGCGTCCTTCCACTTCGCGAGGAGCTCGCTGATCTTCTCGTGATCCGCCTCAACCCATTCGCCGCGTATGCGGACAAGTCCCTCCCTGGAATTGGCGAGAAGCGCAAGCTCCTCAGCACTCAACGGCTCTCCGTTGACCGTCACGTCCACGTCGAAGTCGCAAAGCGCATGAGCGTTGAGCGTTCCGCCCTTCGACGTGCCCACGCTCACGGACACTTTCGCCTTTGCGGGGGCCTTCGCCCAGATGCGCCCAGTGCGCACAAGCAGTCCCGCCGCCTCGTATCCTGTGATCCCTTTCAGGAACGAATACGCCTCGCCGACTGAAAGCGCGCACGGCTGGAATATCCGCCGAGACTCGAGGAGCGAAAGGAGAAACTTGTCATCCTTGGCCGCCGTCTCAAGCGGGGCGAGGATGCGCGAAAGCGCGGCCGGTTTCGTGGCATACGCCTTCAGCGCGACGGAAAGCGGAAGGTGTTTCGTCCGCCCGTCTGCGTCGGCGCGGCTCACGAACGTCGCGAGGAACGCGAATGGCCTTGTTCCGCTCTTGTCACCCTTGTTCTCCGCGAGGTGCAGACTCACCTTGCCGACGTCGCGCCATCCGGGGCCGAGAGATGCAACAGCCGTGAGAAGGTCGCCGCCCTTTTTCACCGCAAGCGCGGAGACGGCGGACTCCAGCCGGGCGAAAAATCCCGCAAGCACGTCCGCCGTCCAGTATTCGCCGCCAGGCATCGGCGGCACGGACGAAAGGATCGCGAGCGATTCAAGAGCATCGGGTCGGCACGCCTCCAGCGCCGCGTCCTGCGGTATCGTACCGTCTGCGGACGCCGCAACGATGCGCCTCACATGGTCGCCCGAAAGACGCCTCAGCCACGCAACGGCGGCGGCCTCGCCGACACTTCCCGCCGCACCCACAAGGGCGAGCGCCTGCGCCCCATCCTCGTCGGCCTTACCGCCAATCGTCAAGACCCCATCCGGTCGGAGGCAGACTTCCATGCCGTTACCGCGTGGGCATTCGGCATAGAGTATGTCTTGGTCGATCATGGTTCATTACCACCTATGGTTGCCTTGGAAATCAGCGGGGGAATTGGACAAACGAATCAAGGGGAATGTTTGGGTTCTCTGTACCCCGTTATTTTATAAGGAGATAGCCTGATGGCGGGACGGGCACCCTGTGGCATCCGGCTTCGTACGGAATCCCCATGCCATTCGCGCCGTACGTATCGTAAGGAGTAATCATGGCCTTTGAGGGAATCTCTACGACGAGCGAATCGGCGTCCGTCGCGTTGAGAATGTAAACAGGCTTGTCAAGCGGCCCGGTGGAAACCGACATCTCGGCGGCATAGACGCCGAAGATGCGCTCCGCGTCGCTTTCGCCCTCGATCAGCGGGTAGGCGAGCTCCGGATGGTACGCCTTGAACTTCCCGCGCAGGAGCGCATCCACGTGTGCCGCGCCGAACCGGCTCCAGTGCGCGATCATGTCGGCATGGCCCAGCACAGGATTGCGGCCACCCTTGTGCTGGCGCGAATCAAGCTCCGCAAGCTTCATGGAGTACTGGATTGTGGAGAACATGACGTTCAACACGTTCTTCGCGGCGGCCTCGGGCGTGTCGGTAGGATGCCATTCGAGCGGGTCGGCATGGACGGCGGTCTTGCCGGAAGTGAGACGCAGGTTCACGATCCCCCTCCTGTTGATCTGCATGTCGGCTGGACAGTCACGCACGCGCAGCATGTTCGCCGCCATGCGGATCGACGGGCCAATGTACGCCTGACGAAACTCCACCAACACGTCCGGCTTGATGGCGGAGAGACGCTTGTAGATATCGGAGATGAGACGCTCCGTCGCCTCGGTGACGCTCTTGATGTCGCGGCCCTTGAAGTTGTCGCTCAGTGCCGGGTCGCGGTCAGGTACCTTGATGGCGTCGATGAAGTCGAGCTTCAAGCCGTCGATGTTCCATTCGCGCAGAGCACGCTCGTAGGTGTTGATCAGGAACTCGCGCACTTCGGGGAAGCGCGGATCGAGGCAGTACGTCTTGAGCCGCTTGTTGTGGTAGAGGAACTTGCCCTTGAAGCGTGCGTAGTTGGCGCTCTTCTCGCCCATCCAGGGAACGGCGTACCAGAGCATGTACTTCATTCCCATGGCGTGGACCCGCGCGACGTGCGCCTTGATGTCCGGGAAGCGGTTCTTGCTTTCCTTCCAGTCGCCGCAGAACGCATAGCCGCGGTTCGTATCGTCCGTCTGCCAGCCGTCATCCACGATGATCGTCCCCATGCCCATCTTCGAGGCGATCTCGCACTCGCGCTCGATCTCGTCCTGGTGCACGTCCTGGTGGAAGTTGTACCACGTGGAGTAGAGCGGGGCGAACGCGGCGTCCGGCACGTTCGCCGGCTTCCTGCCCGAAACCTCCGTCATCCAGTCCGCCGCCTCGCGCACGGCGTCGCTCCAGAACACGTCGCGCGAGTCGATGCGGAGTTTCGCCACGAGATGCTTGCGCTTGGCGACCTTCGTGTCGTAGAAGTGGAACGAGAAATAGAGACGGTTGTCCTCCTCGCGGATTCCGGCCTTCATCACGATCGGCTCGGACGATTCGGACGCGGCGAACGCCACGCGGTTGCGTCCGCCGGAACCGTAGCAGGCGTACAGCGGCATGGAGTGGCAGAAGTCCGTTTGCCCCGCTCCGGGAAGGTTCGCCGGATCCCAGTACATGCCGAAACCGGAACATTCCCCCCACGGACGCCACGCGGCAACGATGTCGCGCTTTGCGAAGTTGAAGGACAGGTTGAACGCCGCCGGGTACGCCGGCTCTTCGCGCGACATCTCCACAACGGCGTACTCCACGCCGCCTGGTTCGGTCTCGCGGCGGAAATCGACCTTCCAGCCGTTCCGCTCGCGGCACATCAGCTTCACGCCGCCGACGGGAAAGCCCTTGAGCGTAACGTCCGGCGCTGGCTCGGCGCAGAGCGACGTGAAGGCTGTAACCGCAAGCGTACACGCCACGCTTAACGACAACATCTGTTTCATTTTCATTTGCCTCCTTATCCAGAAAGATTCAACGCGATTAGTATACCATATCCCGGCGTGGAGTTACCCATGCTCACCGCACGGGGAAGTTGAAGTAGGTATCGGGGTATGGTTCGTTTACGAGCGTGAAGTGCCACCATTCCTCTGCGATCGGCTTGAAGCCGTGGGCGAGCATGATTTCGCGAAGAAGCATGCGGTTGGCGAACTGTTCCTTCGTGATGTCCTTGTAGTCAGGATGCGACTCGCGCCCGAACCAGTCGAACGTGCCGCCCATGTCCACTTCCTTGCCGGTCTTCATGTCGAACAGCGTGAGGTCAACGGTGCTGCCGCGGCTGTGTCCGGAGCGTTCGGCGATGTAACCCTGCGCGAAGAGGACGGACTTGTCCAGGTTCGGGTAAAAGGCATACTTCATCCGCGTGTCCTTCGTGTCCTTCGCCCACCGCATGAAATGCGACACGGCGCGTTGCGGACGGTAGGCGTCGTAGATCTTCAGGCGATATCCGCGCTTGACGCAGTTGTCGCTCGCCGCCTTGAGCGCCGCTGCGGCCTCTTTCGTGATCAGCGCGCACGGCCGCTCGTAGCCGTCCACGCGTTCGCCCACAAAGTTGTACGTCGAGTAGTAGCGAATCTCCAGGATGGCGTCCGGCACCGCTTCTGCGAGCGACACAAAACCATTGTCCGTGCCGACGCCCACATGCACCTGCACGCATCCTGTCAACGTAAGAGCCAACGCCCCCACGATGCCGAACATTTTCTTTTTCATGTTTTTCCTTTTGCGAACATCGTCATAACGCATTCGCTAGGCCGTTCACATCAGTTCCTTGCCGCAGGAGAAGGCAGGGGCGACGATGGCGCCCATGAGGCGGTAGACGTGCTGGCAGGTGTCGAAGCAGATGGGCTTCATCTTGTCCGCGTCGGGCTTGCCGTCCGTCATCGCGGACTCCTCCACCGCGCAGTTGAGGATCTTGCCGACGACGTTGCAGTTCTCCTCGTTCATCGAGACGAGCTCGCATTCGAGGACAAGCGGCAGTTCGTTGACGACGGGCGCATCCACGAACGCGCTCTTCGTCACGGTGAAGCCGCTCTTCGACACCTTGTCGGGCGTCTTGTTGCCGCTCGCGATGCCGAGGTAGTCGCAGGCCTTCACGGCGTCCGCCGTGCCGAAGGCGACGGTGAACGCCTTGCGCGCGGCGATGTTCGCCCACGTCTTGTGTCCGGTGTCGATGCAGATCGTGATCTCGTCCTCGAGCGTGATCCCGCCCCACGCGGCATTCATGACGTCGGGCGTGCCGTCCGCGCCGTAGGTGCCGATCATCAGCACCGGCATCGGGAACATCCAGTTCTTCTTTCCAAGGTTCTTCTTCATTTTGCCGTTTCCTTTCTGTTGTAGTTTTCTTTTCAATTCAAAGTCAATACACCCGGACCTCGAAGACGCGGGCGGAGGGATCGCCCCAGGTCGCGTTGATGCGGATGCGCACCGAGGTTACCGTCCGGCTCTGGAACTTGTGGACGCGGTGGCGGACCGTGTTCCCTGTCTCGGTCGCCAGCGTTATCCACTCCCTGCCGTCGAACGCCTCCACGGCATACGCCTTGACGAGCGTGGGCGGGAGCGGATTGCCGCGCGGATGGAGCGGGTTGAGGTTGGGGTCGAACGTGAGCCGCACCTCGCGCGCCACGACAGGCCTGCCGAAGTCGAGCGTAAGCATCTGCGGGAGCTTCTGCACGGGGTCCGAGATCCAGCCGTGACGGATGCCGCCGACATTGCGCGACACGCCGTCGATCACGCACCCAGGCTCCGGCACGTCAGCCACGGCGAAACGGAATCCGCCCTCCGGCACGAGCGCGTACGCCTCGTCCGAGACAAAGGTCCACTCTTTGCCGCACCACGCCCGGTAGGAAACCGCGCCGCGCGACTTGTCCGCGAGGCGCCACGAGACGCCAGCCATGCGCGGCAGCTGGATCCAGATGAACTTCGCGTCGTCCGGCGGCATCGCGGGGAAGTCGAAGCGCGTCCACTTCGCGTCGCCGGGGACAACCGTGCCCTTCGTCTCTCCGAGGAACTTGAAGCTCGACGTGTCCCCCGGCACCATGCCCCTCTCCGTCGGGACCGCCGCCGCGTAAACGCGCGCGGTGATCTGCGTCGGCGCGGAGAGGGTCGATTCGAGAAGACACTCGAAGTATTTCGCCCCGCGCGCGGCGTCGTGCAGATAGCCCGTCGCGCGCGCCATGTCGAGCGGATGCACCTTGCGGCCCTTGCGCGGCGGCCTGATGTTCGACTTGGTCGTGACGCCCTTCGTGAACGTGCTTGTCGCGGACACCTTTGCCGTGCGGGCGAGGTCGGCGGAATCCTCGTTCACGACCTCCGGAATGTACAAATCGTCCTTCAGGAGAAGCTGCTGGAGGCGGTGGATGCGCGTCTGGTCCGCACCGTATTCGCGCGGCATCAGCCCCGCCTTCAGAATCTCCGCCGCCGCCGTGCCGACGGCCTGGCCGAGGGTCAGGATCGTGGACTCCACCCGCGTGGAGCCAAGGGCGATGTGCGTCACGCTGATGTTGCGTCCCGCCATCATGAGGTTGGGAACGTTCACCGAATAGAGGCAGCGGAACGGAATCGTGTAGATTGGCACGCGGGGATGGTGCTTCCAGTATCCGTTGCCTGTGGGGTTGTCGATGCCGAGCGGATCGTGTGTGTCGAGCGGCCATCCGCCGTACGAGACGCGATCCTCGAACACCTTGCCCTGGAGGCAGTCGTTCGCCGTCAGGATGTAGTCGCCCACGAGACGGTATCCCTCGCGGCGTCCGTTCATGTGCGACATTTCGACGAGCGCGTTGCAGTGGATGCTGTCCTTGTTGGCCCATTCGTTCTTGAGCCATCCCCAGTAGGAGAAATTGATGCGCACGAGCTCGTCGCGCGCGCGCTCAGGGTCCGCGAGGTCGTCGAACCTGCCGCCGTGCTCCAGCCACCACTCACCTTCCGGGTGCCTGGTCCGGCGCGTGAACCCCTTCGGGAGGATCCGCGCCCACACGGGCGTCTCGTAGGGAACGGGCTTGTCGCCGACGCGGGCCTGCTTGTACCCGATGTACATGTGCCCATAGCGGTAAAACTCCGACGTGGCGCTCGCAAGGCAGCCGCTCATCGTGAGGTCATCGCGTACATCAGGCGCCTGGCGCTCGTTGTACTCTGCGGCGGCCTCGCGTCCGTACATCCTCTTCGCGCCGGCGAAGACGCCCACCCAGCCGTCGCCCGTGCAATCGACAAAGATGCGTCCGCCCCAACGGCGGCGCGTGCCGTCGAGCGTACAGCGGGCCTCCACGGACGCGATGCGCGCGCCGTCCATGCGGACGGCGACGACGCGTTGGTTGTCGAACACCGTGAGGTTCGGCAGCGCATCGGCCATCTCCCTGAACGCGCATGAAATCGAATAGCCCGGAATGACCATCCGCCGGAGGTTCGCCTCTTCGCAGATGCCGCCCTCGCGCGCGTCGGGATGCGACACCGCCGCGCCGTCGGTCGGCACGCCGATCTCGCTGCTGGCGTTCCCTCCAAGAACGGGACGGTCGTGGACGAGTGCGACACGCGCTCCGTGACGAGCGGCGGCGATGGCGGCGCCGAGTCCGCCCGGCCCCGCGCCAACGACGACAAGGTCGTAACTCCCGGCGTCGGCGACCGGTTCGGCGTCCGCGCCTGTGAAGCGCCCACGCGCCGCCGCACACGCCGCCGCGTCGTCCGGCGGGACGTAGGCGGCGTCCTGCGTGAACAAGAGCGCATCGCACCGGGCGAACGCGCCTGTGAGATCCTCAAGCGCGACCTTCGCCTCGCCTGCGGGGAGCTCCCATTCGCCCGCAAGTTCCCAGCGCCATCCTTCCTTGCCGCTCGCGCCGAGTTCGCGCCCGGGCTTGCCCGCGACGGACAGCCTGAACCGCCCCGGATGGTATTCGGGAAGCCAGTCCTTCGTGCGTGCCCACGCGCGCCACACGCCGGCCTTGGGAAAGCTCACGGACGTCGTCGCGGGCTTGATTGGCTTCAGCACGCCGGCGGCCAGCAGGTAGGCGCTGCCCATCTTGTGGGTGAACTGCGTGTCGAGGCGCCACTCGCCGTAGTCGGCGAAGCTTTCCGCCTCAAGCCAGAGGAATCCTTCCACGACCTCCTTCGCGCCGCCCACCGGCGCGCGGAAGCACCGGACTTCATTCATGATCCCCCACGCCGTGCATGAGGCGAGTGCCGCACACGCGGCGACGATGAATACGGCCTTGGGGCTTTTCATTTCATTTCCCTTTCCTGTTGAACGTGAAACACCTCATCGTGTGCGAATCTCAGCAATGCTCACTGATTTCCATAACCTATCATCACACATCCAACCACGTCGGCTCGTAAGCGATTTCGTATCGCTCGTCGAGACGCGAGACGTTGTAGATTCGGCTGGATTCAAAATCGACGCCTCCGTGCTGACCCGTGTGGATGTGTCCGCAGAAGACGAAGCGGGGACATTTCTCCGCAATCACCTCCGCCAACTCGGACGAGCCGAAATGTTCGGAGTCCGTCTGGAGCGAACGATCCACATCGCTGCCGGGGATGCGTGGCGGTGAGTGCGTGACAAGGACATCGAGGCCTGATGGTATCTTCGAGAACCATTGCCTCAGCGTGTCAGGCTCGCCTTCGAACGCCCACGAGTAGGAGATGATCGGCACCCACGGCGTACCGTAGAAGCGGATGCCGTTGATTTCGGCCGCGCAGTCGCCGAGGAAATGGACGTTGGGCGAGAAGCCGAACGTCCAGTCGATGTCGTGCCCCTTGAAGAGGATGTGCGCAATCGGATAGAAGTCGTGGTTGCCGGGAATGACGACAAACTGGATGTCGGGATACGACGCCGTCCATTCGCGGAAGCGCTTGTTGATCCACTTCTTCTGGTCGTTGACGTGCCAGGGGCCGCGTCCCCGCAACGGCGCGACGTCGCCCGCAAGGACGACGACGTCCGCCCCCGTCGGGTCAAGTCCGTCAAGGTTCCCATGCAAATCCGATGTCGCCATGATACGCATGATCATTATCCTCCGCTATGCTTTGCTGATTCGTTCTATCAAATGATTTGCCCACACGACGGCTTCATCGCACGTCGGAAGCACACCAAGGCCACGTCCGGCATCTTCATACAGCGAATCCCATCCGTCTCCCTTGGCCACAGTTGGCGGCCACGGTTGACGGCGGCGATAGTCGAACAATCTGATGCAGATTTCCTTGGATGCGGCAAAGTCCACTTCAGAATGTCCGCAAATAAGCTGTAGATCTACAAGGTCGTGCGGTCTGTCCGCCCCCGCCGTCGTAACGGCATGGAGCTTCTGCGCTATCTGGTACGGCAACTTCATCACCGGAACTGGGTTCGGTCGCGGGAAGCCAAGCCGCTCCATCATGCTTGCCAAGTCTGCCGCATCCTCCATCTCCGCCTCGTCCGCATCGCCGATCTCATTATGGCCGATTTCGATTCTTACGGTCTGCCACGAGCGGTCGTTGTAGGCAAGCTTGATGTCGTAGGGGGCCATGACATATCCCTGGGGGACGCCAGCGGGATGCGGCGGTTCAACTCGTTGCAACCTTCCCGTAAATCCGTTCCAGCCGACACGGAGGGCGGCTTCAAGCTTGTCAAGATAGGCATCAAGCGGCATGACTCGCGCCGTGTCCATGTCCCGCGTATAACGTGTAGCACTACCCCCGTAACGGAACATAAGAGAACTTCCTCCCTTGACCACGCCATCGGGAAGCATTTGCGCGACAACGACATTGGCAAGCGCCCGACTGAGGCGGAGGGCATCGCGTTCAAGACCCGCCATCCTGTTTATGGCCTTGATGAGATTTGTACACGTGTTTGGGCGATTCATTGCGCAAACTCTCTCTTGAGTTCTTGATATTCCTGCCGACCTACAAGCCCCTGACGCTCCGCCTGTTCGATTGCGTCGGCAAGCCGTTCCTTCATGACAGTGCCTCGGCAAGTACGAATCGCATCCGCTAGATTTTGGCAAGCGATCCCCTCAAACGTCTCTTCTCGTATGCCATCGGCCTTTTTGACAAGGCGTATCCAATCTGGCAAGGTCTTACGCACCCTTTTTTCTACAGCCACCTGAATCTGCGCGGGATTGACTAGGGCAAGATTATGCATTGCAAGTACACCATCACCATATATGATGGCTCCATGTCCGACAAGCGCAATAGCCTCGGCGAAATGATCGTAGGGCGTTGGAACGTGGTGGTTGAGGCGATAGACGCCGCGACCACATCGTTCCAGCCGCCCCATTGTCTCCCATGCAAGCAATTGCTTGCGATGGATGCCAAGCTTTTCAGCATCCTCAACTGTAACGAGTCCATACCGATCTGCGGCGGTCTCATAGACTTTCTCAAAATTGCTCATGTCAATATGATACCATTTTCGGGGTCATTTTGTCAAGCACGGACAAAGCACGTCAATTTGATCCCAAAATCGCCATCAATTTGCCCCATTCGTCCGGGCATGCCGCCAGCACGCAAGATGTCGGGATGGTATTTTTTTGCCGCCATCCTGTAGGCGTTTCTAGCCGCCTCGTCCGGTGCGTCGGCCCGGCATATAACATCCAAGAAGTTTTTGTGCGTGCGCTTAAGAACTCCCCTTGCACATGCTATGTCCCACAACAGTTCATAAGCTGCGAGGCATTCTTCGGGCGTCGCCCACTTGTTGGCGAAGTCCCACGCCATTTTCGCGAGCGAGATACTGTTGTTCCTCGCTTCATTGAATACGCGGACGCAGAACTTGCGCCGTGCAGCAGCGCGTGGGAACTTCTCAAACGCCTTCTCGGCGGCATGTACCTCCCAGGCGTCGACCTTTTGGTCCGCCTTCGCCATTTTCGCCAACATGCCAAACAGACGCCGCAAGAACATGTCCTCGCGGTGCTTGATCCGTCTCTTGATCTCGTCTGTATCTCGAAAGCGCATGGACGTTCACCCTTGCTCAGAAGCCGATTCTTCCCCGGTGGAAGGCCCGCTTGTTTGCGCACTCCTGTTCGATTGCCTTGATCCGCATCTCGTTGTCAACATCTCCGCCGAGATAGAACAGGCGCTGCCGAACCGTCCTGAAGTCGCCGGGGGTGACGTTTTCTATCTCATGGAGCCGAGTCCGCTCGCCCGCCGTCAGCTCCGTCCCGAACGTGCGCTCAAAGAACTTCTGCTTGCCGACGGTGTCCAGCGCGTCGAACTCGACCTTGAAGGTGAACCGCCTGAGCACGGCCGGGTCAAGGCTGTCGTTCCTGTTGGTGGCCCCGATGAAGATTCCGTTGAAGTTCTCCATCCTGTAAAGGAGCTCGTTGACCTGCGTCACCTCCCAGGAGCGCTCCGCCCCGGCACGATCACGGAGAAGCCCGTCTATTTCGTCGAAGAACAGGATCGTGTTGTCGTATTCCGCCTCCTCGAACGCCGCCTTAATGTTCTCTTCGCTGCCTCCGACCCACTTCGACAGAAGGTCACCGCCCATCTTGACGACATGGCGGCGGCCGAGTTCGCGGGACAGGAACTTCACGAACTCGCTCTTCCCTGTTCCGGGAGGTCCCCACAGGAGGATGTTCATGCGGGGGAAGTCAACGCCCCGATCCTCCCTTGAAAGGAAATTGCGCGCCGCCTTGACAAGGCTTTCCAAGGGGATGTCGCCCTTGATGTTGAGACCGTCGAGCGAATAGTCCTTCGCAGGCTCCGAACGGCCGTCGTCGATCCGCTTGAGCATCAACTCGCAGTGGGGCTTCATCAACTTCTCTATGAGCGCCTCGACCTTGTCCTTCGGCGGGTTCATCTTGCGCACGCTTTCAAGAACCATTGTAATGCCACCGGCGTTGGTTTCGTACCTCGCCGCGCAGCGGGTCAGCAGCTCGTCGTCGACAAGCGATCCGAGGTCCAGCCGCTTTATGTTGTTGCGCCAGATCATCTCGCGCTGAGTCCGGGACAGCGACTTGAAGGATACGGCAAAGTCAAAGCGTCTCCTGACGCTTTCAGCCATTTCATGCGGATGGATGTTGCTGATCCATATCACCGGCATCTTCAACTCGTCGAGGAGGGAGTTGACCGCGCCTTTCTCCGTCGACATACGCTCGTCGGAGAAGATCATCAGGCCCTCGGAGCTGGTCCGCAGGATCGCATCGGCCTCGTCCACGATGATGACACCTTTCTTGCCGACCACGTTATCGTTGCAGACCCGGATGCAGGCCAGCCGGTTCTCGAGCGTCCTGGCCCTGCTGTCTTCGCGACTGAAGAGCGGTATCTCGTATGCGCTCACCCCCAGCTCCGACAGCAGCGACCTGGCGAAGCTCGTCTTTCCCGTCCCGGCCGAGCCATACAGCAGTATGTTCATCCGCCCAGCCCCGTTCGCCTTCAGAAGCTCCTTGAGCGTCTTCCCCTCGTTGGCGGCCAGCTTCCCGAAGAAATCCCACGGCAGAGTATCGGTCTTCGACTCGAGGTAGAAATGCTCGGCCAGGCTCGCATGGTCGTTTCCCGCCAGATACCCGCCGAGCTCGTCGGCCATGAACTCATGGCACGAATCAAGGCATTCGTACTTGTACAGCTTCCCGCCTTTGCCCATCACGCGCACGACCTCGTCGTAGGCGCGATCTGTCGCCATCGCGAAGAATATCCGAATCTCGTTTGAGCAAACGCGCTCCGGCAATGCTGAAAACACCGTCGCGTGCCTGACGTATGCAAACATCAGCACCTCGGCTTCGAGCTTTGACAACGCCAGAAAACGCACCTGCGTATTGAAGCGCTCCTCAAGCTCGTCGGCGGCATGATCTCCGGGCGGAGAATACATCTCCATCATCGCATCGCATATCTTCAGCAGAAGGACGCGGGCGCGCTTGCGGAAACCCTCCGCATTCCATATCTTCTGAAGAACGACGCCGGACGAGT
>CACZAK010000074.1 GCA_902779075.1 uncultured bacterium
GATTTTTGCTATACTATCCCCGTTCCTCGAACCAAAGGAGAAACAAGGAATCGATTTAAAACCATAAACAAGACAATTTAGCGAACTGCTGAACGACGCAAGGAGCAATCGACATGCCACCAATAGAAACCATAGCAAGACCCGTCCGAAACAAGATAAGCGTTGAAATACCCAAACGGTATCGCGCGTACGCTTTCAGAGTCGTGCTAGTTCCGATTGTTCCCGAAGAGAATCGTGGAATGGCTCGTGCGGACGATGAGATCGACCCGCGCGTACGCTCGTTGCGCGGGTTGATAAAAATGTCCCCTGGCGACAGAATCGGTGATGAGCTCCATGACGAAATGATGGATCGCTACGAGGCGCTGCCATGAGATTGTTCCTGGCATCCTCGTGTATACTCCAACGGAATTGCTGGAAAAGCACGCAGGCGCATAGCTACCGATTTTTGCTATACTATCCCCGTTCCTCGAACCAAAGGAGACAATTTAGCAAACTGCTGAACGACGCCTCACGTTTCCAGACGTCGTACGCAACAGAGAAATCAACCATGAGTACTGGCGAAAATCAGATTGTCTTCTATCTTTCGAGGAATGAGGGTAGAAAAAAAGCCCGGCGAACCGGGCCGCAGTCTCAAAACGACTTCGGCATATAGCCTTGTTGTGATAAGATGCGGCATTATCTTACCCTAAAACGTGGCAACAGTCAAGAGGGAACATGATGAAAAAAACACTAGGTCTAGATCTCGGTTCGAACTCGCTCGGATGGGCGATTCTCGATGACATTACGGGCGATATCCTGGACAAGGGGGTGATTGTGTTCCCTGAGGGGGTTGACCTTGACGCGAAATCTTCGACAGATACCCCTGCAGCCATTCGCCGTGCGGCACGGATGGCGCGTCGCATGAAGTTCAGAAGGAAACTTCGTAAGTGGTATCTCCTTAAGACCCTCATTGATGATGCCGAGAAACTCATCGGCACAAAAATGTGTCCTCTGACACTACAGGAGTTGGATGAATGGAAGACGCATGGCAAGTATCCTGTGGGAAACAAGGCTTTTCTTGAATGGCTTAAGGCTACTGACGCCTCCAATCCATACTGTGATCGCGCCACAGCAGCATCGGGGAAAGTGCCACCCCTGACATTGGGAAGGGCGCTTTACCACATCGCCCAGAGGCGCGGGTTCAAGGGCTCGCGAAAAGACGAGGCCGACCTTGCGGACGAAACAGCAGGGCAGGAGAAGCAACTCGACAAGGAACTGGGCGCGGTCAAGACGGACATCGAGACCTTGACGAAAGAGATTGAGGCGGCGGGATGCAAGACGCTTGGGCAGTATTTCTTCAAAAGGCTCCAGGACGAAAAGGGGAAACTCGACAAGACGCGCATCCGCTGTAGATACACCGGACGGATTGAGCACTACGAGAAAGAGTTTGCCGTCATAATGGATGTTCAGGGGTACTCTTCCGGTGACGAATTACGGACGAAATTATACAAAGCCATATTCAGCCAGCGCCCGCTGCGATCTCAGGCCCATTTGGTTGGCCCGTGTCCGCTTGAGCCGCACAATCCCCGCGTCCAGATCGGCCATCCGGCGTTCGAGGAGTTCCGCATGCTGGCATTCGTCAACAACCTTTCCCTTGAGGATGGCGACGGGAATTGTCGGGACGAGCAGGGCAATCTTCTCTACCCGCTTTCAGCGAAAGACCGCGAAACCATTTGCTCGGTGTTTATGAAGGCCGCGCCGTCCATCAAGTTTGGCGACGTCGTGAAGCTGTTCAAGAAAGATCCCCGCTTCAAGTCGCAGGGGCTCAAGTTCCATTACTATCGTCCGGACGATTCAGTGGCGACATGCCAGACGCGCCACAAGATTATGTCTGCGTTCGGAAGTACGCCCTACGACGAGCAGAAGGTGTTTGACGCGCTCACGTTCTTCGACGACAACGACATGCTCGGTGCTTGGTTCCGCAAGCACTTCCCGACCCTCGACGAGGCAGCCGTAAAGAAACTCGTTTCCATCCATCCAAAAGAGGGCAACGCCAGCTATTCGCTGAAGGCCATCAACAAGATGCTTCCATTCCTTCGAAAGGGATTCGAACTTTCGCAGGCTCGCTTTCTGGCGAAACTCCCTGATGTCATTCCGGATTTCGCCACAAATGAGCAATCGATCCTGCAGGGTCTGGAGGAGGCGCGCTGGGCATTCCGTGAGGCGCGACGTAGGTACGGCGAGATGGATTCCGCAGATCGCAGGCAATCCAAGTCACCGGTGCTGTTTGACTTCTATCGGGAGTACCTGCTTAACAACTGGAACGTGACGGAAGAGAAGTGGAACCAACTCTATCTCCACGGAGAAGGCACGTATGTCGCGGAAACGGAATACGACTGCAAGGGCAAGAAAGTTCGTCTTGCCCATCCCCGTCTTCCCCCCGTGCAGCTGGGAATGATCCGCAATCCCCTTGTCCAGCGCTCGATGACCACTCTCCGCCGCCTCGTCAACTATCTGGGAGATCATGGCAAGCTCGAGCCGTCGGATACGGTCAGGATCGAACTAGCCCGCTCAGTCAACGACTTTGCCACCCGCAAGGCGTGGCAGGATTGGCAAAAGGCACGTCAACGTCTGCGCGCTGAGGCCGCCACAGAGATCGCAAAGTTGGGCGTCGCCGTCACGGAGGACGCTGTTGACCGCTATATCCTCTGGAAGGAGCAGGACGGTATCTGCATCTACACCCATAGGACGATCAACGTGGCCGATCTTTTTGCCGGCAACAAGTTCGACATTGAGCACACGATTCCTCGCTCACTTTCCGGCGACGACTCCCTCGCCAACAAGACTATCTGCGAGGCCGCCTACAACCGCCAGACGAAGCAGGGTCGCATTCCGCGCGAATGTCCCAATTGGGAAGAGATCGATACGATGCTTCGCCCGTGGCGCGAGAAGGTGGAACAACTAGAGAAGACCTACCGAAGCCAAACGCGAAGCGCGCGCGCGAAAACGGATCCCGCCCAGCGCAGCCTGGCGCGAGTGAAGGCGCTTACGACGAAGTTCGAACTCTCCTACTGGCGCGACAAGCTCAGGCGGTTCGAGATCACCTCTGACAAACTGCAGTCGCCGGAATCGGGGTTGGGCGGGTTCAAGAAGCGTCAGCTCGTGGATACGGGCATCATGTGTTCGCATGCCGTCGAGCTGCTCCGTTGCGTCTATCCCGCCACGTTCTCGGTCAACGGTGCCGCCACGGCATTCGCCCGCAAGGCGTGGGGCATACAGGACGACGAGGCGAAGGACCGCACGGAACATACGCACCATGCAAAAGACGCCATGGTCATTGCGGCGCTCACCCCCGCGCGCTTCACGGCCATTTGTACGGCGCTCAAGGACGACGGAGCGGAATCTCACCGCGAATGCGACGTCAGCCCGCCTCCGTACGAAGGTTTCGCGGAAAAAGTGCGTCACGCATGCGAAGAGATTCTTGTCAAGCACGTCATGCGGCAGACGACCCTTCGCCAGAGTTCCAAGCGAAACGTACTGGCAAAAGCGCATCCCCCCAAGGGAAATCCCGAGGGGCCTCTCGTCAAGGCCGTTCTCTCACGAGGCGACACTGTACGCGGCGCGTTGCACAAGGAAACGTTTTACGGGTGTATCCAGACGCCAGGCCAGAACGACAGGAAGTTCGTCGTCAGAAAGTCGCTCGTAGGGCCGATCAAGGACGCACAGACCATCGTCGGCAAGATTGTCGATCCTGCCATCCGCGACATCGTAGACAAACGACTCAAGGAACTGCTGGCGAGTGGCGCGAAGAATGTTGCCGCCGGAGACATCCGGATGTCGTCCGGCGTGCCGATCAATAAGGTCAGGATTGTAGCAAAGACGACCAACCCATCCGCCTTGCGCGATCATGCGATGCCATCCAATCAGACCTACAAGACGCCCTATTATGTGACATCCGCCGAAGGAAGCAATTTCCGTTTGGGGTTGTTTGACGAGGCTGGACGCGTGTTTGCCGTGCCGGACAATTCGCTTGCTTGGGCGCAGAACCACAAGCGCGCAGACTTTCTTCCTCTGGACAAGCGCGAAGGTTTTGTTGGATATGTTAGGCCAGGTACCATGGCACTGGCGTATCATGAAGGGCACGAGGAAGAGTTAGAAACGATGCCGAGTGCTGAATTGCGTAAGCGCCTATACAAGGTTGTGAAGTTTGAAAGCAATGGGCGCATTACTTTTCGCCTGCATATTGAGGCTCGTGCCAGTACGGTACTTGAGAGCGAACTTACCGCCGCCGGATATAATAAAAAAGGCGAATCGAGAATTTCCTATGATGCTCCGCATCGGCTTCTCTTGCTGAGTCCAGGTACATATACGAAGCAGATGTTGTTCGAGGGAATCCATTTCCGCATGATGCTGGACGGTTCTATCCAATTCATCAAGAAATGACATCCGATGATTGCTCGAACGCTAGCATTTGGTTCGCCCGGCAAACTCGCCATTTGTCACAGCCAGCTTGTCTATGATGGCGAAGGAGGGGTGCACCGGACGTTTCCTGTGGAGGACATCGGATTTGTCATCATCGAAACCGGGCAGATGGTTGTCACGACGTCGTGCCTGCAGGCGTTGGCGGAGCAGAACGTGGCTGTTATCATTTGCGACGACAAGCATGTGCCGTCCGCCCAGTTGCTGCCGTTCGCCGCCCATTCGACGGCGCAGGAAACCGTTGAGGCGCAACTTGGTGCCACGCCAGCGGTACGGGGCAGGCTGTGGCGGCAGATCGTCCGGGCGAAGCTCATCAACCAGTCAGAGTTGCTTGTTCGGCTAGGCCGTCCCAATGCGCTTCGGTTAAAGACTTTGGCGGACGAAGTGAAGAACGGCGATCCGTCAAACTGCGAAGCGCAAGGTGCGCGCCTCTATTTCCAATCCATCAAGACAGAAGGGGAGTTTCTGAGAGACCAGGATGGCGGCGGATTGAATGCCGCGCTCAATTACGGATATGCCGTTCTGCGCGCGGCGGTCGCGCGAGCGCTGGTTGGATCGGGACTCGTTTGCTTCAGGGGCGTGCATCACCACAACCGCTACAACCCGTTCTGCTTGGCGGATGACGTGATGGAACCATATCGTCCGCTTGTCGACCAATATGTCTTTGGCGATGCCGATGGCGCGTTTGAAAATATGGACGATGGCCTGACTCGCACTATGAAGGCACGCTTGCTTCAGATGTTGACCTGTGACGTCCAGATTGGGTCGGTGAAACGTCCGCTGATGTTGGGCGTGACTTCCACCACCGCATCGCTTGCCAAATACTACCTTGGTAAGACGAGGGATCTTGCCTTGCCATCATTCGCATGACGCTTTGTTCGCAAACGGCACTGAACGGATACGCCATCATGTGGCTTTATGTCATGTTTGACTTGCCCACTGAGACGAAGCGGCAACGGCATGACGCGGCAAAGTTCCGCAAGGATTTGTTGGAAGACGGCTTTTCCATGCACCAGTATTCGGTTTACATTCGGCACTGCGCGTCGTTGGAGTCTGCGAGCGTCCATATCGGGCGAATCAAGCGCCTTATTCCAGACGAAGGTTTCGTATCGATTCTCAAAGTGACGGACAAGCAATTCGGCGACACGATCAACATTCTGGGGCGAAAGTGCAAGCCCCGACCGCCCATGCCGGTTCAGCTTGAATTTTTCTGAAAAAAAAGGCGCAGCGCCGAAAAAGGCACTGCGCATTCTCTTTTTTCTCGCAGTGTAACCTTTGGTTATGTGCTGTCAATAAAGGCCGAACATGGTCCAATACTGAAAGCGATAGTCAAAGAGCATCAAATCACAACCGTGCGGATGTCGTCCGCGATTTCCTCCGACTGAAAGCGATAGTCAAAGAGCATCAAATCACAACGTGTCGATCTCCGCCGTGAGCATGGCGTTGACTGAAAGCGATAGTCAAAGAGCATCAAATCACAACCGGTGAGGTCGTATGCCGCCATCGCCTCGACTGAAAGCGATAGTCAAAGAGCATCAAATCACAACGTGGCTGGAGCCTTGGTTTCGGTACTGATAACTGAAAGCGATAGTCAAAGAGCATCAAATCACAACCCTCTTCCGCAATAGCGCAACATTCCATGCACTGAAAGCGATAGTCAAAGAGCATCAAATCACAACCGTCCACGTCACGTCCCCGCCAACGGTGAACTGAAAGCGATAGTCAAAGAGCATCAAATCACAACCGTGGACGTACACGGGCATCCCCTCGGCTTACTGAAAGCGATAGTCAAAGAGCATCAAATCACAACTCAATGGGGTTGTTTAACCCTTTTTCGATACTGAAAGCGATAGTCAAAGAGCATCAAATCACAACCTGCGCTCTCCGCACAACTGGGGGAGATGCACTGAAAGCGATAGTCAAAGAGCATCAAATCACAACCACCGGCTGTAAAGGAGGTTGGAAGACAAAACTGAAAGCGATAGTCAAGGAGCATCAAATCACAACTTGTTCTGTTGTAAACCCCGCCGCACCCACACTGAAAGCGATAGTCAAAGAGCATCAAATCACAACACATGGCAACGTGCGCATGGTGGGGACACTACTGAAAGCGATAGTCAAAGAGCATCAAATCACAACCGCAGCCGTCGCATGGGCGATAGCGGAAAACTGAAAGCGATAGTCAAAGAGCATCAAATCACAACGCTGTGCAGACGGATAGATAGGAGGACTGAACCCTTGCCAACATCCTTTACACAGAATTGTGTTCTGAGTCAATGGCTGTGAGTTAGGATTGTCAAAGAACGACGGAAAACAGTGTCATTATACCAAAAAAATTGGTGGTACGAAAGATGTTGTCGGCAATGCGTTCGCGGCGGTGCGGTTCCCGAGCATGCCCTGTCACCTCTGGCGGGTGGTGGAGGTGGAGGGGTGAGCTGTCTTTTGCGCCGCCAAGATGGCGGCGTTCCCAGTTGGGCCGCGACAAGCGCGGCCCCTCCCGTGGCGGCGCGGCCGGAGTCCGCGCCCTACCCAGTGGGCGTTCTCCCTACACGGAGAGTTTGGAGTTCTTATACGGCGAAGCAGATGTTCTTTGCGCGGTACGTCACATATCGCGATAAGTGAAGTAGCGCGTGATCGGCCCGAGGGGTTCGATTGTTCCGCACCGTAATCGCACGCGGGTTTGGGACGGCTCCCCATGCGGCGGCTCGGCGGGACGCCTCGCCCCACCACGCGGTCATGCGGGACGCGTGACCCTACCGGTAGGACAATAGAATAGAAGGCCCAAATCCCACGTAGGGAAGTCGAACCCTCCATGTAGGGAAGTCAAAACCTCCATGTAGGGAGGTCGAACCTTCGTAGGGTCTCAAAAATCCCCTCCGTGTAGGGAGATCGAACCTCCGTAGGGTCTCAAAAATCCCCCCGTCGTAGGGAGAGACGCGGTCGGCTTCAGCGCGGCGAACTCCGGCAAATATCGCAGATAGGGGGTATCAAATGTATCTCATGGGAGAGCCATGAGAGACCTCCTTATGCGCTAAAAGGGCATTCGGGGTGCCGGCGTGCGGCGGCGTCAGCCACAAGGCCGACGACATCCCCGCCCCTACCCCCGTCCTCTACCCGGGGGGTACTACCTCATAATACCTATTATATAGGTATTAGGTACTAGGGGGTAGGGGTAGGGATGTCGAGACGGCACCCCAATGCCCGGCGGGTGTCCCTACTTTTCCCAGTTTTCCCAGTGAACCGCCAGGAGGACGGCCGAGAATGTGATATACTAATCCGCACCATGAAAAGAATAATACTCTTAGTTGTAACTAACATTGCCGTCATGCTCGTCTTGATGGTGGCGTTTCACGTAGTGTGCGCGTTCCTGGGCGTGGATCCGATTGCGGCGTTCGGCGGCACGGGTCTGGACATGACGTCGCTTGCCGTCTTCTCGCTCATCTTCGGCATGGGCGGGGCCGTCATATCGCTGCTGCTTTCGAAGACGATTGCGAAGCTCAGCGTCGGCGCGCGGGTGGTCAACGGCACCGAGGGCGAGGCGGAGCGGTGGCTCGTCGAGACTGTGCGTTCGCTCGCGGAGCGCGCGAACGTGCAGATGCCTGAGGTGGCGATCTACGAGGGCGAGGCCAACGCCTTCGCGACGGGCGCGTTCCGGAACCACGCGCTTGTGGCGGTATCCACGAAGATCATGGAGCAGATGACGCGCGAGGAGCTGCGTGCGGTGTTAGGACACGAAATGAGCCATGTGGCGAACGGCGACATGGTGACGACGACACTCGTGCAGGGCGTGTTGAACGCCTTTGTCATCTTCCTGTCGCGCTTCGTGGCGGCCGTGGCGGCGGGCGCGCTTGCGAAGGACAGAAACAGCCGCAGGGGAGCTTCGCGCGGCATCTACTACCTCGTGTATTACGTGCTGCAGATGGTGCTCGGCATCGCCGCGTCGCTCGTGGTGTGCTGGCACTCGCGTCGGCGCGAATACGCGGCGGACGCCGGGAGCGCCAATCTGCTGGGGTCGCCTTCGCCCATGATCGCGGCTCTGCGCCGTCTGGACAACCTGCGGCCGGGGATTCTGCCAGATTCGCTCAGGGCGATGGGGATTAACGGACGGAAGGCGTCGCTCTTCGCCACGCATCCGTCCATCGACGACCGCGTGGCGGCGCTGGAGCGCATTATGCGCGGCATCTAGTTAGATAATTTGAGATAGTTTCTATAAAATTGGATAGCATAAACCACCATCTGTAGGCGCGGCGGTTCCGTTTTTCAGGCTTGGCATGAAATCTGCTCTTGACATCGCGCTATGGCTACTTTTAAGAACATATCGCATAATGCGGTGCTTCGCAGGGCTTTTGGGTACTGGGCGAACGTGGTACGCAATTATGACGGATTGATGAGGGAATGGGATTTCTTCGACCTCATCTGGCGGTACATGCGCCGCGAAGAAGTGGCGGAGATGCTTCGCATCCATTACACCAAGGCGGAGCTGAGTCCGCTCACTGAATGCGGACGCGACCCTCTTGACCTTGAGGTCGACGGGGTCAACGAGATGCTCGCACGCATCTGGAACGAGAAACCTCTCCGCAAGATGCTGCGCCGTCTCCTTGAGCTCATGAAGAACCGCATCCTCGCCCACCTCGATGTCGGGGAGGACGATGCCGCGTTCGACGCGCGTTTTGCGAATCTCTGCTCGTTCATGAACCTCAACGAGGTGGAGGCGGATTTGTTCATGCTGATGTTCGTGCGCCGGGATACGATCTTCGACGACTTCCCCGAGAACGAGAAAATCATGGAGCGTCCGCTGTACTACGCGATGGCCATTGACCGCTCCTACTCCGAGGTGCTCAAGGCCCTGAGCAAAAAGGGCAAGCTCGCGCGTTACGGGTGCATGGACGACGAATACTGGTTCAACTACAATGAGTTCGACGCCTATTTCACGGGTACGGATGAGTCCCCGCTTGACGAGCGCTACTACAAGGTGGCGCGGGCCGAGCCTCTGCCGTGGGAGTTCTTCGGCGACCTCTCGGAGAAGGACGGCGCTCTTCTCAAGGAGATGCTCGCCGCCCGCGCGGCCGGCGGCCGGCTCAACGTCCTCTTCTACGGCGCTCCCGGCACGGGCAAGACGAGCTTCGCGTGCGCGCTCGCTAAGGCTGTCGGCGGCACGGCCTACGAACTCTTGCAGGGGGAACGCGACGGAAAGAACATCTCCACCGAGTCGCGCATGGCGGGCATCCAGATTTTCAACGAGCGTGTCGCGGGCGCGCACACGCTGCTTATCGTGGACGAGGCGGACGAGCTTCTGCGCACGAACGCGGAGGTGTACGGCGGCGGTACGGGAAATGGGCACACCGAGAAGGGCGTGATGAACACCATCCTCGACGGCATGCGCGCGCCCGTCATCTGGATTTCAAACGCACCCGCCGAGGTGATGGACGAGTCCGTCCGCCGCCGCTTTGACTACTCTATCTGCTTCAAGGCGCTCACGCCGGCGCAGCGTCAGGCCATCTGGCGCAACAACGTCCAGAAGTTCGGCATGGGGGACATCATCGGCGACCAGTCCGCCGAGCGCTTCGCGGACCTCTACGAGACGAGCGCCGGCGGCATCACGATGGTGCTGGAGAACGTCCGGCGTCTCAATCCCGAGGCCGGGCGGGTCGAGGAGCTCGTGGACCGCATTATGAAGCCGCACTGCGAACTCATGCGCCGTCCCGTGCAGGACGGCAAGCTCCAGCCGGCGTCCGACTACTCGCTCGAGGGCCTCAACATCCGGGGCGACCTTGGGCTTGACAAGGTGGTGCAGGCCGTGCGCAACTTCCAGGCCCGTCAGGCCGCCGGCGGCGGGAAGGGCGGCCCCGACCGTCCGCGCATGAACCTCCTCCTCTGGGGACCGCCCGGCACGGGCAAGACGGAATTCGTCAAGTACCTCGGTTCTGAACTCAAGACGAAGGTCGTGGTGAAGATGGGCTCCGACCTCCTCGACATGTACGTGGGCGGCACGGAGGCGCGCATCCGCGACGCCTTTCAGGAGGCGGCTGCGGAGAAGGCCGTCCTCTTCCTCGACGAAATAGACGGCCTCGTGCAGGGGCGCGAACGCGCGTCCCATTCCTGGGAGGTCACGCAGGTGAACGAGCTTCTCCACCAGATGGAAAACTTCGACGGCGTGATGGTGGGGGCGACCAACTTCTTCGCGAACCTCGACCAGGCCATACTCCGCCGCTTCACCTTCAAGCTCGAGTTCGGTTACCTCGATACGGAAGGAAAGCGCCTCTTCTTCGAGCGCATGTTTGCGAGCCGCCTCACCTCTTCCGAGGCGGCGCGCCTCGACGCCATCCCCGATCTCGCCCCCGGCGATTTCCGCACCGTCCGCCAGGCGATGTTCTACCTGGATGGTGTCGCCGACAACGCCATCCGCCTCGGCGAGCTTGAGAAGGAGTCGTCCGTCAAGCGCCAGGGCCGCGTCTCCGCCCCCGTCGGCTTCAGCGCGGCATAAGATTTTGCATTGGTGTGCAGGGCCGTGTTATGCTATAATGGCGGCGTCGGCGGGAATGGGTCTTGTCGGCAACCTTGAAAGAGAAGGAGCAAAAAAAGATGACGAAGTACGTGTGTCCGATCTGCGGTTACGTGCATGAAGGCAACGAACCGCCGGAGAAGTGTCCGCAGTGCGGCTGCGCCGGCGCCAAATTCCTCGTGAAGGAGGCTACGGACAAGATGACGTGGGCCTGCGAACACGAGATCGGCGTGGCCAAGAGCCTTGACGCCGAGGTCGTGAAGGGCCTCGAGATGAACTTCACGGGCGAGTGTACGGAAGTGGGCATGTACCTCGCGATGAGCCGTCAGGCCGAGCGCGAGGGCTATCCTGAGATCGCCGACGCGTTCAAGCGCTATGCGTTCGAGGAGGCCGAGCATGCGGCGAAGTTTGCCGAGCTGCTGGGCGACGTGCTGACGAAGTCCACCAAGAAGAACCTCGAGCTCCGCGCGGCGGCCGAGCAGGGCGCTTGCGAAGGCAAGCTCCAGCTCGCCAAGCGTGCGAAAGAGCTGAACTACGACGCAGTCCACGACACGGTCCATGAGATGGCCAAGGACGAGGCTCGCCACGGCGCAGGCTTTGAAGGTCTGCTTAAGCGCTACTTCAAGTAAGGCGCTGCGGGTAAGGCCCTGATGCCGTCGGAGTGATGACCAGCCGTGGAAGTGTTTTTCCTGAGACATGGCGAAACGGAGTGGAACCGCGACAAGCGGATCCAGGGTGCCACGGAATGGACTGACCTCACCGACGATGGGATTCGCGTTGCGGAGTCCACCCGCGACGGAATGCTGTCTCGGGGCCTTGCTTTCGACCGGCTCTACTCCAGCCCCTACCGCCGAGCCCTGCACACCGCGCAGGTCATCGGCGCGGGGTTGGGTCTGGAGCCTGTCGTGGACGTTAGGTTGCGCGAAATCTCATTCGGCCCCTACGAGGGGACGCACTACGGCGAAGGGCGTTTCGCGGATGACAACATTCGTTGTTGCTTCCAGGATCCGCCCCGCTACGTCGCACCGGAAGGTGCCGAGTCGTTCGATGCCGTCGCGGCGCGCGTGAGAAAATTCCTCGACGACGAGCTTGCACCGCTATCCGGGCGCTTCGCGCGCGTGCTTGCCGTCGCCCACGGCGGCATCCTGCGCACGGTTCTGCGCCTTGCGGCGGGAATCCCCCTGCAGGACTTCTGGAAGGGGACGCAGCCCAACTGCTGCTGCCACATCGTCGATCTTTCCAACGGCCGCCTCACGCTCAAGGCCCGAAGCGTCGTATTCCGATGACCCGATGTGGGGCGAGTCCTGCCATCACTACGGGACGGGAACCACCGGGCCGGGATCAGGGGTGGGATTGGGCTCTGGGTGCGGCTCCTCGTCGCAGATGACGCTCACGCGCACGCTGGTGTCGTCGTACAGCACTTCGTACCTCACGTTTGTGCCTTCGGCCTGGCCACTCACGCAGGTGTTAGTCCATGCGCTGGTGATCGTGCCGAATCCGCTGGCGATCGTGTACGTGTTGCCTTCGGGCGTCGCGGTGTCGCCAATCAGCTTAAGGCTGCCGCCATTGATCTTCAGCTCGGCCCTGCCTTCGCCGGACAGCGCGGCCGCACCGTTCAGCCTGCCAAGATCGACGATCAGGGTGCCGCCGCTCTGCACGAACGCGCCGGTGTGTCGCAGGGTCTGTTCAAGCGTCAGTTTCGTTCCCGTGCCGGACAGGACGCTTCTGTACGTACTGATCTCGCGCGCAAAACGGACGTCGCCGCCGTTCACGGTCAGGTTGGTCACATACAGACTGCCGTCGCCTTCAAATGTGTACTCACTGCCGTTCACGGTCATCGAGGACGCCTGGAGGGCGCCAGCCAATGTGACAGTTCCCGCGTTTTTCGCAGTGAACGTCACGCTGTCGCCATTGTGGAAGTCGGCAGTGGTGCCGTCGGCGTCAACCAGCCAGTTACGTTTTCCGTCATACGCTTTCCACTGGGTGCTGCCGCCGTTCCAGGTGAGGGCGTAGTTGATGGACGGCGTGACGACGTCAGACGGCACCGGGGCGGCGACGGCGATACAGGCCTTGATGAAGGAGCCGCATGACGACGGAACGGCGATCGTCGCGGCGCCGGCGGAGTATGTGACGTTCGCCGCCGGAATCGCCATCGGCGTGAGGGCGTCCAGCGCGTCGCCCGCCTCGACGCAGATCACGCCGTTGATCTGCGAAAGGTCAACCGCCGTACCGCCCGCCGCCGCGACCACGCGGATTGTCGCGCCGCCTTCCGCCATCTCGATGCCGTCGATGCGGAGCTCGGCGGGCGTCGCCGACGGCGCCACGTTCAGGAGATACTGCTCCGTATAGTCCATAGAGGCATAGTCGCTCACGCTTTTTTCATAAACCCACTTCCAGAACTTCACGTCGTCAGCCTGTCCGGCCCACGCGGGCTTGACGGCATTGAACATGTTGGTGACCGAGCCGGCAATGAAATTAGTGCTCCCGGCGGAGAAGGAAATCGTGCCGTTCACCTCGTCGTAGAGTCCGGCGCGATTGTCCTTGATGCAGGGAAGGTAGTGGCGCAGCAGATCGAACTCGCCGGTCGTGTCGTTCTTCTTGAATATCTTCATTTCGTAGAGCTTGCCCTGGCCCTTCCAATCTGGCCTCCCGCCGTAGTTGGTGGCGAACACGAAGAGGTTGAGGTGCAAGTTGACAATTCCGTTCGTCGCGAAAGTCTCGCGGTCGGTGGCATCGAAGGTGTTCATGCCGTTCTGTATCAGCTCAAAGGAGTTGGTGCTCGACATGTCCGTGATGATCTCGCACCGTTGCCCGCCGACGAAGGAGACAGAGTTAGCGGGATTCCGGCGCTGCTTGAGTCCGTAGGCAAAAAACGGCTTGCCATTGTACATGTGGCACAAGAAGATGCGGGAACGATTATCCGATTTGGCGGAGACCGTGGCCGCATCAAGGAGCGACCAGTCGGGATTGCCAGAAAAGGTCGCCCACGCGAAGTCGATGCTGGCCTTGAGACCGATCTCGGCGTTGACGCCCGTGTCGATGTACTGCTCCCCCGTCGCCTCAATGTAGTCGAGCAAGGCGTCCGGCTCGGCGGTGACGGTTTCTCCGGCGGCGGCGCAGGTCGCGAGAACGGCCGCAACCGCGATCATCGCGGCGGCAGTTGAGCGAAAGATTCTCGTTTTCATTCGTCGGCTCCTATTTGAGCAAAAGGACAGAAGACAAAGGACAGAGGATTTAGGACAAAGGACAGAAGACAGAGTATTGGACTGGATGGTGCTTTGCACTTCACAGCCACCTATCCTTTGTCTTCTGTCTTTTGTCCTCTGTCCTCTATCCATCCTTTGTCTTTCGTCCTCTGTCTTTTGTCCGTTCTCCCCCCTCACTGCTCCACCGCGCGGAGGCGGAAGAATCGGCGGTTTTTGTCGGTTTCGTTGATCACCGTCTCGCCGGAGGGATTAAGCGAGTAGGTGGCGGAATTGCCCGTGCAGTTTACGTTGTCCGATACGACCACCGAGAAGGTGAAGTCGGAGGTGTTCACGAGCGGCGGGGTGAGGATCACCGCCTTGCCTTCGGCGTTGAACGTGATCCCGAGCAGCGCGAAGTCGCCCGTCGGGACGTCAAAGAGGTAACGGAACACGTTGTGGATGCCGCTGGCGTCCGTTTCGTCCCACGCGCCTTCGACGCCGTTCGCGGCGGCCCAGCTCTCGTAGGGTGAGGGATCGTAGGTGACGCTGCCGGACGCGCTGCATCCGGCAAATCCTCGAACAGGACGGACAGGCTGCCCGCAGTAGCGGTAGTTGGAGTATTGCTGGGAGAAGCTCTTCGAAGTGAAGTGGAGTCTCCACGCGTAGCTTAAACGGCCCGGATGCGGCGTAGAGGACCAGTGCCGTTGGTGATCCACGTGGTGGTGCAATTGTTGATGAGTGCTTGAAACTCATCGCTCGTCGGCATACGCCATGGGGCACCAAGGTGCGCCGTTGCCGCGTCATGCGCCGCCACGAGATTGGTGGTCGCGTCGATCCAGCCCTCCGACTGAAGCGTCGAATTGTCCTTGTTCATTGTCGGACACGTTATCGGCGACGAATCCGAATCTGGAAACGGACTGTTGCTCATTTGCACGCCCGTGCTCGACACCCATGTCACGTCGTAAAAGCGGCTGTTGCGTTCATCCCACGTTCCTCCGCTTCGGGTATACCCCACCGTGTCGCCCCACCAGAAGTAGTAGCCGCACTCCTCCGGCTCCGAGGCGCCCACGTTGCACTCCGCCCAATACGGCCCGCCCGTCCAGAGCTGGACGCCGCCGAGGTTATTGCCGCCGGGGTTGAGGTTGATTGCCATCACGAAAGAGGCGTCGGTTAGAACGCGCACGCCGCCGAAGGACGAGGCGAAGTCGATCACGTTCGTGTTCGCGCCCACGACAACGTTGTTTTGGGTGAAAGTCGCGCTCGCGCCATCGGCCCTGAGCGTGATTTCCGCGACGGCGTTCGCGGGAAGCGTCCCGCCAACCGTGTATTCGACCGTCGCCCTGCCCGAATAGGGATACGACTGGTGAAACTTCGTGACAGTGACGGTGGTCTCGGCCATCGCGCCCGTCGGCAGCACGGCTGCGATCGTCGCGACCGCGGCGAGGAGGATTCCCCAATTGGTATTGGCATTGGTCATTGGCAACACTTTCACATTGGCAACATTCTCACTCTTCCGGATCAGGTTCCGGCTCAGGCTCCGGCTCCCACGGCTCATCCCACGGTTCGTAGGGGATGAAAATCCCAATTTCGGCCTTGAAGAACTTGGCCGTGACGCTGCTGTTCATGGTGGCGACCGCAGTCTGCGTGATGGTATCGTTGCTTGCGGTGACGAGGTTGAAGCTCGGATCGCCCGTGAAGTATTCGACGCTCTCGTCCGGAATCGGGTCTCTGCCGAAGCTGGCGGCGAGATCATTCGCGCCGTAGATAAGGAGCGTACCGTTGATCCAACCCGCCAGCGGAGCCTTGCGGACGAGCTGCACCGTCATGGAGACCCTGTTGCGTGAAGCCGTTGTTCGAGAGCCATTCGATAACGCCGTAATCTTCGATCTCCCGACCTTCTGGATCCTTGAAGCCCTGGGGCAATTCCCCGACGAGCTGCAGATCGCTGCCGTCCAGTTTCACATCGTAGCCGTAGACGTCGCTGAAGAAATACGCCGCGTCGCCCGCCGACGCGTCCGTGGCGAACGTAACGGGATTGGACAGGGTCGGCGCGGTCTCGGACTTCACGCCGATGTGCGCGCCCGCCGTCAGGTTGCTCACGGTGATCGCGCACCCATCTTCGAGATAGACGTTCTTCGCCGCGCCGACGGAGTTGGTGTTATCGGAAACGACAGGGCTGCCCGAAACCGTGAACGTGCCGTCGTACATGTACACGCCGCCGCCTTCGTCGCCGGCCGTATTGCCGGAGATGGTGCCGCCGGTCATCGTGAAGTAGCCCCAGCACACGTACACGCCGCCGCCGCCGCTGTCGGCCATGTTGCCGGAGATGGTGCCGCCGGTCATCGTGAACGTACCGTCGCCGTATATGTACACGCCGCCGCCGTCCCGGGTGGCCGCGGCGGGGGCGTTGCCGACGTCCCGGGAAGCCGTGTTGCCGGTGATGGAGCCGCCGGACATCGTGAACGTGCCGTCGTACACGTACACGCCGCCGCCAGCCTCTGTGGTCGTGTTGTTGGAGATGGTGCCGCCGGTCATCGTGAACGTGCCGTTCACGTCCACGCCGGAGGCGTATGTCGAGGAGTTCCCCGAGATCGTGCCGCCGGTCATCGTGAATACGCCGCCCGCCCTCACTTCCACGCCGGCGCCTTCGTATGCGTTGCCGCCGCCGGTGATGGCGCCCGCGCCCTCGACGCTGTTGGTGAGCGTGAGGTCGCCGCCGGCGCAGACCTCGATGACCCCGAAATGTCCGGCGGCGTCGATCGTATGGCCGTTCAGGTCGAGCGTGACGGCGTTCGAGACCTTCAGCGTCGCGTCGCGGGCCGTCGCCGTCACGTTGCTGGCGAGCGTCACAGTGCCGCCCTCGTTCAGCTGCGCCTGCAGCAGATCCCACGCCGTCGGGACTCTCACGAGGTACATGACGCCGGTTGTGGCGCTGACGGCGAAGGCGGGATTGTCGCTGAAGAAATACGCCCCGTCGTCCGCCGACGTGCCCGAGGCGATCGTGACGCGCGAGGACAGGGTCGGCGTGTCATACGTGTTCACGCCGATGCGCGTGCCTGCGGAAAGGCCGCTCGAGTGGAACGTGCGCGCCCAAAGATAGACGTTGTTCGCCGAGCCGAAGGAGTTGGTGTTGCCGAAAACGACGGGGCTGCCCGAGATCGCGATCGAGCGACAGTACATGCTCGCGCCGCCGCCTTCGGGGGCCGCGTTGCCGGTGATTTCGCCGCCGGACATCGTGAACGTCACGTCTTCGCACACGTACACGCCGCCGCCACTCCTGGAAGCCGAGTTGCCGGAGATGGTTCCGCCGGACATCGTGAACGAGCTGTAGAAGCGCACGTACACGCCGCCGCCTCGAGAAGTAGCCGTGTTGCCGGAGATTTCGCCGCCAGACATCGTGAACGCGCCGTGGCTATCCACGTACACGCCGCCGCCGTCCTTGGTCGTATTGCCGGAGATGGTGCCGCCGGTCATCGTGAACGTGCCGCCGCCGTATATGTACACGCCGCCGCTGCCGCCGGTCACGACGCCCGCGGCGAGGCTGTTTGTGAGCGTGAGGTCGCCGCCGGAACGGACATTGATGACGCAGCCGCTGCCGTTGTGCGTGATCGAGTGTCCGTTCAGGTCGAGCGTGACGGCGTTCGTGACCGACAGGGACGCGTTGCCGTTCGTCGCGACCATGTCGTCCGTGAGCGTCACCGTGCCGCCCGCGTGGAGCAGCGCCTGCAGCAGTTCCCACGTCATGAGCGGACGAAGGCGAAGCTCGCCGTCCGCGTTGTCCACGACAAGCGCGGGATCGTCGCCGAAGAAACGCGTCTCGTCGCCCGCGGCCGCGCCCGTGGCGAACGCGATGGGCGAGTACACGGCCGGCGCGTCCTCTGTCGTCACGCCGATGGACGCATCCGCCGAAAGGCCGTCCACGGCGATCGAGCATCCGTTTGGCAGATAGACGTTGTTCGCCGTGCCGACGGAGTTGGTGTTGCCGTAAACGACCGGACTGCCCGAGACCGTGAACGCACCGTCCACGTACACGCCCCCGCCGTCGTTGTCCGTCACGTTGCCCGAGATGGTGCCGCCGGACATCGTAAACGTGCCGTACGCTTCCACGCCGCCGGCCCAGTTGGCGGAGTTGTCCAAGATTGCGCCGCCGGACATCGTGAACACGCCGCCCCATCCCACGCCCACGCCGCCGCCCACACTGGCCGTGTTGCCGGAGATTTCGCCGCCGGCCATCGTGAACGTGCCGTACACTTCCACGCCGCCGCCGAGGTCGGTGGCGCCGCCGGTGATGGTCCCCGCAGTTTCGGTGCCGTTGGTGAGCGTGAGGTTGCCGCCGTCAAGGATCTGGATGACACCAAAATATCCGGCGGCGTCGATCACATGACCATTCAGGTCGAGCGTGACGGTGTTCGTGACCGTCAGCGTCCAGTCGACAGGCGTCGCCGTCACGTCGTTCGTGAGCGTCACGATGCCGCCCGCGTCGAGCTGCGCCTGCAGCCGATCCCACGCCGTCGTCCGTTTTATCAAGCGCAGTTCGCCGTTCACGGCGTCAACGGCGAAAGCGGGATTGTCGCTCGTGAAACGCGCGGCGTCGGCCGCCGTCGCGCCGGTGGCGAACGTGACAGGCTCGGACGCGGTCGGCTCGGTACCGGTCGTCACGCCGATGGATGCGTCCGCCGTCAGGTTGCTCACGGTGATCGTGGCACAGTAGGTATAGACGTTGTCCGCCGAGCCGTCGGGGCGGGCGTTGCCGGAAACGAAGGCGCTGCCCGAAACCGTGAACGACTCGCTCATGTCCACAAGCACGCCGCCGCCGTAATTGGTCGCCGTGTTGCTTGAGATTTCGCCGCCGGACATCGTGAACGCGCCGTCCCAGTCCACGCTCACGCCGCCGCCCGCGCGGGCCGTGTTCGAGGAGATTTCGCCGCCGGACATCGCGAACGTGCCGCGCACTTCCACGCCACCGGCCCGGAGAGCGGCGTTGCCGGAGATGGTGCCGCCGGTCATCGTGAACGTGCCGTCCTCGACCACGAACACGCCGCCGCCGGCATTGTCTCCGTCGTAAACGGCGTTGTTCGTGATCGAGCCGCCCAACATCTCAAACGTGCCGAATGCGTTCACGAACACGCCGCCGCCGCCGTAGCCGGAGACGTTCCCGGCGATCGCGCCGCCCTGGAGGCGGAACACGGCATTGCTTCCAATGTACACGCCATGGTCTCCGCCGCCAGTCACGGCGCCTGCGGCGAGGCCGTTCGTGAGCGTGAGGTCGCCACCAGTGCCGATGTGGAAGACCTCCTTGCTGCCGTTGAAGGCAATCGTATGGCCGTTGAGGTCGAGCGTGACGGCGTTCGTGACCGTCAGCATCGCGTCGCCGTCCGCCGCGGTCACGTCGTTCGTGAGCGTGACCACGCCGCCTTCGTCCAACTGCGCCTGCAGCGCCTCCCACGGCGTACCCGCGGTGGACCTCGTGGAGGCGTGCGCGGAGTGGCACAAGAAGAAGGCCGCGACGGCGATCATCGTGGCGGCAGTTGAGCGAAATATCTTCGTTTTCATTTGTCGGCTCCTTTTTGAGGTCGGCAATAGTATAGCAAAATTGGATGAATGAGGAGGACAGAAGACAAAGGACGAAGAACGGAGGACTGAGGATTGAGGAGAAAGGACGGAGGACTGAGGATTGAGGAGAAAGGACGGAGGACTGAGGATTGAGGAGAAAGGGCAGAGGCTCGGGCTGGATGGCGCTTTGCGCTTCACAGCCACTTATCCTTTGTATTCTGTCCTCTGTCTTTTGTCCTCTCCCTCCCGCCAAAGGCATTGCATTGGCTTAGTCTTTGGCTTGTGCGCAGCAGTTTTGACGTGAGCGCCCCGTGCGCGCACCCAAGTTGGTGAATTGCTTCGCACATGGCCGAGCTCTTCCACAAGCGCTTCCGGCCACAGGCGCGGTGAGCGAAAGGTTTGCGAGAATCGCCGGGCCTTTCACTCTTCCGGATCAGGCTCTGGCTCAGGCTCTGGTTCTGGCTCAGGCTCTGGTTCTGGCTCAGGCTCCGGTTCGGGCTCGTTAGGGATAATGGGCTCAATGGCGGCATAGAAGAACTTATGCGTGACAACGCTAACGTCGAAGGTGGCAGTCGCGGTCTGCGTGACCAAATCGTCGGACTTGGCGGTGGCGAAGGTCGGATCGTCCGTGCCGAAGTCGATGGACACGTCGTCAATCGGGGAACTGCCGAAGCCGGCGGCGAGGTCATTCGCGCCGTAAAGATAGAGATGACCGTTAATGAAGCCCAGTGGCGCTTTGCGCTCGAGTTGCACCGTGACGGAGACGACGCCGTTGCTGACCGCAAAGGCGGTGATGCTGAGCGCACCGCCCGCATCCTGTACCCTGAAGTCGCAGTTGAGCAGGAAGCACTCATACAGCTTGTCCGTGGCGTCGGAGTCGTTACCAAGGTTGTTGATGTCGGTCTGCGTAAAGCCATTGTCCGAGAGCCAGTCGATGACGCCGGAATCCTCGATAACGGCACCTTCGGGATCCTTGAAGCCATCGGGAATTGCCCCCTGAACGAGCAGTAGATTGCTGCCATCCCGCTCCACATGGCAACCGGAATCGTCGCTGAAGAAATACTTTTCATCGCCATCCAACGCGCCGGTGGCGATGGTGACGGGTGTGGACTTGGCCGGCGCGGTCGCGGTGGTCACGCCAATGGACGCGCCAGACGAAAGGCCATTCACGGCGATCATGCACCCAGAGGACAGATAGACGTTGTTCGCCACGCCGACGGAGTTGGTGTTGTCGGAAACAACAGGGCTGCCTGAAGCCGTGAAAGTGCCGTACAAAGTACTGTGCATATACACGCCGCCGCCGTCAGCAGCCATGTTGCTGGAGATTTCGCCGCCGGTCATCGTGAACGTGCCGCCTACATGACACATACCGCCGCCGTAATTGGCCGTGTTACCAATGATCATACCGCCAGACATCGTGAACGTGCCGCGGTCCTGATACACACCGCCACCATAAGTGGCCGTGTTGCCGGAGATTTCGCCGCCGGTCATCGTGAACGTGCTGTCCGAGACCATGTACACTCCACCGCCGAAGTCATCGGTCGTGTTGCCGGAGATTTCGCCGCCGGTCATCGTGAACGTGCCATCGTTGGCCACGTACACACCGCCACCGGAGTAGATGCCATCCTGAACGACATTGTTCGTAATCGAACCGCCCGACATCTCGAACGTGCCATCCTCATCCACGAACACGCCGCCGCCGGCGTAGCCAGACACGTTCCCGGCGATCGCGCCACCCTGGAGGCGGAACACGGCATTGCTCCCCACGTACACGCCGTGATCGCCGCCACCTGTCACGGCACCTGTAGCAAGGCTATTGGTGAGCGTGAAGTCGCCGCCGGTTCCGACACTGAGGACCTGGGCGTTGCCGTTGTGCGTAAGTGTGTGGCCGTTCAGGTCGAGCGTGATGGCGTTCGTGACCGTAAGTGACACATCGTCGGACATCGCGGCCACATCGTTATATAGCGTCACGGTACCGCCCGCGTCGAGTTGCGTTTGTAGCTGTTTCCACGACAAGCACGGCCGCAGCGTCTTGCCTGCGATTGCGGAAAGATCGCTGATTTCGCCCTGATAAGCTAGACTGCCGTCGGTGAACTTCTGGCCGGTCTTGACGGTGACGCTGCCCCTGTAGCGGCTGGCGTAGATGCTGTCGCCGGGATCCGTCCAGCCGAGGGTGATGTTGCCGTTCTTGACGTAGATGCCGTAGTCGCCCTCGGCGGTGACGGTGCCGCTGTTGATTGTGACATCGCCGTTATGGACGTAGATGCCGTCGTATTCGCCCGTGACAATGACTGTACCGTCGTTGATCGTGACATCGCCGTTAGTTACGTAGATGCCGTCGTCGGATTCGCCGGTGGCAGTGACGGCGCCGCCGTTGACGGTAATGGAACCTTCTGCCTCAATGCCAGAGCTGGAGCCTTTGGCAATGACGGCTCCGGTGCCACCAGCCTGGCCGTAGATGGTAAGGCGACCGTAGGGACGGACGGCGGCGATACTAGAGTTGGAGTTGGTGACAGCAAGGGTGGCACCGTCGCAGAGTATTAGATTGGAATGGTCATCATTGAAGCGAAGCGAGCCTTCGATCATGACGTTGCTGCACACAACATACCAGGTGTCCGTACCGCTTATGCCGTATTCGACATCGGCCGTGGCGTTCGTGAGAATGATGAAGTCGGAGCAGTATTGCGTGTCGCCGTTGGCATCGATATATGGAATGGCCGGACGCAGTGTCTTGCCCGCGAGGGCGGCGATCTGTTCACACGTAATCGCCCCACCGTAGGTGTTAATCCCGTCTGTGAAATACTGATTGGACATGACGGAGACGACGGCTGCGTAGAAATTAGTGGTGCCGCTGACGGTAATGCTGTCGGTGGGTTTCGTCCAGCCGAGAGTGATAGTGTTTTGGGCACGGACACCTAAGGCAGTGCCATTGACGATGACAGTACCGCCATTGATGGTAACAAAGTCGGTGGCGTCAATACCGTAACCGTAGTTGTCGCAGTTAGCAGTCACGCTGCCACCATTGATTGTGACGTTAACAGCGGTGATACCGCGGATGTCACCACTGGCTGTGACATTGCCGTCGTTGATTGTGACGTTAGCAGCGTAGATGCCATAGAGGGCGTCACTGGTGGCTGTGACATTGCCGTCGTTGATCGTGAAACTACTTGTTGCGTATATGCCCTTCATGCCGCCGCTGGCAGAGACGTTACCGTTGTTGATTGTAACGCAATCGGCGTAGATACTACTCTCGTCGCCGGTGGCAGAGACGCTACCGTCGTTGATCGTGAAACTACTTGTTACGTAGATGCCCCTCATGTCGCCGCTGGAAGAGACGTTTCCGTCGTTGATTGTAACGTAATCGGCATAGATACCCCTGTCGCCGCTGGCAGAGACGTTACCGTCGTTGATCGTAAAGTAATTGACGTAGATGCCGTCCAAGCAGTTGCTGGTAGCAACATTACCATCGTTGATCGTAAAGCAATTGGCGTAGACGCCGTACGTACAGTTGCTGGCAACAACATTACCGCCGTTGAGGGTGATGTTACCGGCTCGGACGCCATAATTGGATGTCACGGCAATGTTGCCAGTACCGTTTGTTTGGCCATAAATGATAAGGTCGCTGGCGGAAATTGTGCTGGCATCGAGCGTTGCACCGTCGCAGAGGACCAGGTGGACGGTGGAGTCTTGGAAGGCGAGCTGCCCGTCGATCGTGACGTCGCCGTTCGCGACGTACCAAGATGTCGCGCCGTATGCGCCGTAAACAACATTATAATTATAGGCGGTGTTCGTGAGGACGTTGTAATTGAGGCAGTATTGCACGGCACCATCGGCGTCGATGTAGGGAATGGCGGGTCGGATGGTCTTGCCCGCGAGGTCGGCGATCTGTTCGCCCGTGAGCTCGCCGCTATAGGTGGTAGCGCCGTCAGTTAGGTACTGGCCAGGATTAACGGAGATTGTAACATCGTCGAAATAGTTGTTGCCGTAGTTGCCGATGATGACGTTATCGAATGGATCCGTCAAGCAGAGGACGAAGTATTTTCCTTCGAATTCGTCCACAAGGTCGGCAAGCAGATTGAAACCAGTGGTGGTGTTGATGACGTAGGAACGCTCGGCAGATGTGCCGTCGTGGTCGGAGTCGGCGTGCCAGTATGTAGCCAAGTCGGGCGTCCATTGGGCGGCGAGCGTCACGGCGACGGTTTCGTTCGTGAGGTTGCAGGCGGTCGCGCCGTCGGCGAATATCGTGCCCGCGTAGGCCCAGCCGGCAAAGATGTAGCCCGTGCGCGCAAAGACGTTGGAGGTGAGGCTTTGCGGCACGTCGTAGGTGAATGACTGATCTGTCATTGTGCCGGAGCCGCCGTTGGCATCAAAATGGACAGTGTACTCGATGGGTGTCCAGTGTGCGGTGTAGGCGCGGTTGCCGTGGCTGCGGAGAGCGACGGAGACGGAGTTCGTGAGGCCGCCGATGCCCGTGCCGGTCCAACCGTCGAAGACGTAGCCGGCGCGGACGGGGTTCACGAGGGTGAAGCGCGGCGTGTCGTAGCTGTAGGACGCGGGATTGGAGGCGTCGCCGGGAAGGACGCCGCCGCCGAGATCGTAGAATATGGGGTAGTCGTAGCTGGGAGAAACCCTGACACTGAAGTCGTAGATGTAAAACCCATGCCACGGATTGCCTGCAAAGTCAGAAACTGAGAGGCCGATGGTGCCGGACATAGACAACTCTGTGCCGTCTGCGACATAGTCTGGAATGTTGCCCGTGAAGGTGAGTACGTTTACACCGGTGTTTCCGACGTTTGTGAATTCTCCCCACGATGTTAAAATTCCGCCCCTACCTGCGTAGGTCGGAATGACGGCCTCGTTGAATATTAAAGAAATTGTAACTGGATTGCCGCGGTGATAGGGACCGGGCGAAACGATTGCTCTTTTCAGAGTCGGTCCGTCATCGTCCACCATCGCGAGCCGCACGAAGAGGTCCTTGTAGCCATAAGTATCGTCGTTTTTGCCGCCGCAGTCGAAGCGCGTGGTGATGTAGGAATTTGTGGGGGAGATTGAGAGCGACCCGGAATTGGAAGCGTGGTATCTTAAGTAACAGAAATCCTGCTGCCAGAGATAACTGTCTTCGAGAAAGAACTCGGTGTGCGAGGCGGACTGGCCACCGGAGGAACGATCGGTATAGTCATAACGATGGGGGAAGAACTGCTTGCCCTCGCCACTATATACCCCAGAACCCTTTTTGAGTTCGAAGCAGGCCTTGTAGAGCGAATTGACGGGCTCGTTTACGGCACCGTCGGGGTCGGCTCCAGTGTCGTAGGGGGCGCTACCGTTCCCACCGACAATCTGAACGTAGGCGTAGCCGTCGTCTTTCTCTTTTTCGGTAAAACAGACCGTCACATACATCTTGTTGCCAATGGCATCGTAGTACTGCCCACTACCGCCAAGGCGATTGAAGAGTGGTGCCGTAGATACGGTGGCAGCCTTCTTGGAGTAGTCATAGCTGTCGTCGATCAGGACATACCCCTGGTAAGTTCCACTTGACTGTACGTCGCTAGACGGCGGCGTGTATGGAACATCAACATACTTGCTACTGTTGATCCCCGAGGCGTAGCTCGTCCCGTTAAAGTAAACGAGATCAATGTCGGCAGCGCTTTGAACTACACAGTTGGTCTGGAGCTTGAAGGCGCTACCGAAAACTATCTCGCTGTCTCCTGAAGCGAGTTTGAACCCTCCGGCATCGATAACCTCAAGACGAAAGGCACGCGAATTAGAAGTTTGGTAACGACTTACTACATCAATGCTGTTAGGGGATTTATAAGCGACAACGACCTGTTTGGAGGTCTCGCCGGCTGCAAACGTGAACGAGTTAGAAATGGCGACAAAGTGCTGATTCGCGTAGGCGCTGAGACTCACGGTACGGTAGATTACTGTCTCGGCAGAGTCGATGCCCGCGCCCGAACGCGTGATAGTGAACGTGGTGTTGGTGTTCGTGCTGGCTCTCGTCACGCTGAACGTGGAGGCGTGCGCGGAGTGGCACAAGACGAGGCCTGCGACGGCGATCATCGAGGCGAAGGTTGAGCGAAAGATTCTCGTTTTCATTCGTTGCTCCTTTTTGAGGTCGGGAATAGTATAGCAAAAGTTTGGGGAATGTTGCCAATGTGGAAGTGTTGCCAGTTACCAATCCCAATTTCCAATGTAGTGAATTGGCTTGGTCTTTGGCTTGTGCGCAGCAGTTTTGCCGTGCGCGCCCTGTGCGCGCACCAACGTTGGTGAATTGCCGATCAACTGGCCAAGCGCTTCCACAAAGGCTGCCGGCCACGGGCACGATGAGAGAAAGTTTTGCGAGAATCGCCGAGCCTTTCATCGTCAAAGGCGAAGCAATCGCTTGTGAAAGGTTCGTGGAAGCGCTCACCTTTCGCGCCCCGTGCTGTGGCCGCGACGTTTTTGGAAGCGCTTGGCCAAGCACTTAGCCAATGCTCTGCCTTGGGGGCGCGCACGGGGCGCGCCCTGCCAAACTGCTCCGCGTTGAGCCAATGGCAAAACGATTGCTTTGCCATTCGTCGCAGAACCGTGGGTGGAGAGCGCGAAGCCGAGATCGGCCGCGACAAGCGCGGCCCTCCCGCCAAAGGCATTGCATTGGCTTAGCCTTTGGCTTCACGCCTTCGCGCCAAATCGCAAATCACAAACGCTCACTTGAACGCGGGGCGGCGATTTGGTATCATATACGCCCTCTAACACAAAAACCAATTGGAGTCAAAAATGGTCTATTCGACTGAGGTACAGCACCAGTGCCCCCTGATGAAGGGGTGCAACCACGGTCCCGCGCCCATCCCCGAGGAGGGCAAGTGGGTGCAGGCAAAGCAAATCAAGGACATCAGCGGCTACACGCACGGCGTGGGCTGGTGCGCGCCGCAGCAGGGCGCGTGCAAACTGTCGCTCAACGTGAAGAACGGAGTGATCGAGGAGGCGCTCGTGGAGACGATCGGCTGCTCGGGCATGACGCACTCCGCGGCGATGGCGAGCGAGATCCTCGTGGGCAAGACGATCCTCGAGGCCCTGAACACGGACCTCGTGTGCGACGCGATCAACACCGCGATGCGCGAGCTCTTCCTGCAGATCGTCTACGGACGCACCCAGAGCGCGTTCTCGGACGGCGGCCTCGTGATCGGCGCCGGACTTGAGGACCTCGGCAAGGGTCTCCGCTCGATGGTCGGCACGATGTACGCCACCAAGGCGAAGGGTCCCCGCTACCTGGAGATGACCGAGGGCTACTGCACGCGCATGGCTCTCAACAAGGACAACGAGGTGATCGGCTACGAGTTCGTCTCGCTTGGCAAGATGACCGACTTCATCAAGAAGGGCATGACCCCGAACGAGGCGTGGGAGAAGGCCAAGGGCCACTACGGACAGTTCGAGGGCGCCGCCAAGTACATCGATCCCCGCAAGGACTAACAGGAGGACTTTCAAATGGCAACGAAGAAAACAACGAATAAGGCTTCCTCCGAGAAGCTGTTCGAAGGCTACGAGCGCCGCGAGGCCAAGATCCTGGCCGCGCTGAAGCCCTACGGCATCAAGACCATCGAAGAGTGCCGCGACATCTGCCTCAAGGCCGGCTTCGACCCCTACAAGATCGTTGAAGAGACGCAGCCGATCTGCTTCGAGAACGCAAAGTGGGCCTACACGGTGGGCGCCGCGATGGCGATCAAGAAGGGCTGCGTGAAGGCGAAGGACGCCGCCGCCGAGATCGGCGTCGGGCTCCAGGCGTTCTGCATCCCCGGCTCCGTGGCGGAGAACCGCCAGGTCGGCCGCGGCCACGGCAACCTGGGCGCGATGTTGCTTGACGACGCGACCGAGTGCTTCGCGTTCCTCGCGGGACACGAGTCGTTCGCCGCCGCCGAGGGCGCGATCAAGATCGCCCTCAACGCGAACAAGGTGCGCAAGACGAACCTCCGCGTGATCCTGAACGGCCTCGGCAAGGACGCCGCCTACATCATCAGCCGCATCAACGGCTTCACCTACGTGAAGACGGCCTTCAACAACAAGACCGAAAAGGTGCGCGTGGTCGAGAAGAAGCCCTTCTCCAAGGGCCCGCGCGCGGCCGTGAACTGCTACGGCGCGGACAACGTCCCCGAGGGCGTCGCGATCATGAAGCTCGAGAACGTGGGCGTGTCCATCACGGGCAACTCCACGAACCCGACGCGCTTCCAGCATCCCGTCGCCGGCACCTACAAGAAGTGGTGCATCGAGAACGGCAAGAAGTACTTCTCCGTGGCCTCGGGCGGCGGCACGGGCCGCACGCTCCACCCGGACAACATGGCCGCCGGCCCCTCCAGCTACGGCATGACGGACACGATGGGCCGCATGCACTCCGACGCGCAGTTCGCCGGCTCCAGCTCGGTGCCCGCGCACGTGGAGATGATGGGCCTCATCGGCATGGGCAACAACCCGATGGTTGGCGCGACGGTCGCAGTCGCGGTCGCCGTTGAGGAGAGCTTCAAGAAGAAGTAAGGGGACGGGCTCGTCCCCCTCAGCCGCCGCCGCCGACCGCTTCTCCGTGAGATGGTTCGCCGGCGGCGTTTTTTTGCAAAAGAATTTATTCGACTTCCCGCGCGCGCGGATTCGTGGTATCATATAGGCACATCCCTGAAAGGACCCTTTATGAAAATGACCTTGCAAGCATGCTCCATTGCGCTCTTCGCGACGCTTGTCGCGGGGTGCGGCAAAGAATCTTCGGACACCGCCAAGGCTCCGGCTCCAGCGACGGAGGAGGCGGCGGACCTCAACTCGCTCGTGAACGCCGGCGTCGCGGCTATCGCCCAGAAGGACGCTGCCGCGGCGACAGACGCGGCCGAAAAGGCGCAGGCGCTTCAGCCAGAGTCTGCCGAGGCGTGTCTGGTCGCCGGGCAGGCAGCCTGCCTCCGGCAGGACTACGAGCAGGCGCGTTCGAGCTTCTCCTCCGTCATCAAGACGAAGTCGCTTCCCCCTGCCTTGCGGGCGAAGGCGTACGCAGGCCTGGGCACTGTCGAATTCCTGCAGCACAACGCCGATGTCGCGCGCATTATGTTTCTGCAGGCGCGTCGGCTCGATATGAAGAACGAAGCGGCTTGGTACTACCTGGGGTTGATCTACCGCGACGTCTACCGTTTCTATGAGGCCGCCGAGGAGCATTTCCGGATGTTCGCCCGCCTGTCGAAGCCGGGGGACCCGCGCGCGGAGAAGGTCAACTACGAGGTTGTCCCCGAACTGCGCAAGACGCTCGCCAGGATCGCCGCCGCGCGTCCTGGAGCCAGCAGCGGCAAGCCCAGCGTTGCGGCTGCGCTGATCCGCGAGGCCGAGGAGCTCGAGGCCAAGAAAAAGCTGACGGCGGCGAAGAAGAAGTATGCCGACGCCTACGCCGCCGATCCCATGTCATACGCCGCCGCATTGGGTTACGCGCGCATCCTTAGGAGCACGGACAAGACTGCGGAAGGGGTGAGAAAGGCGATTCGGGCCTATCGCGCCGCCATAGACCAGAAACCCGCAGTGCAGAAGAACTACCTTGAGGTGGCGCGTCTGGCACGCGAGAACAAGCTTTGGGTACAGGCCGTTGAAATCATGAACCGCGCAGTCGCCCACGATCCCCAGAACAAGGAAGCCCTCGACCAGCTGATCGGCGCGCTGATCAAGGCGGGTAGCGTCAAGCTGGCGAATGCCTGGGCCGAATACCGGAAAGACTTAGGTAAGTGATGGACCTCGCGCCGCTAGATCTAGCCCTGCTCGGTGTAGTTGCCCTTATCGTTGGCATCGGGTTGGTCAGGGGCCTCTCCGGGGAGCTCGCCTCCTTCGCCGGATTCGTGGCGGCGGCCGCTGTAGGGTATTTCCTTTATGGCGGCGCGCACGAGTTCGTGCGCTCAGTCGGGTTCAACAAGGGGGACATGACGGAACTGGCCGCAGCCGGTGTAGCTGACTTCGTACTGGGGCTTGTCGCGTTCGGCTTTGTGCGGATGATGGTCAACAAGTGCGTGTCTTTTCTCGTGCCGCAGCCCACTAACGCCCTGTTGGGCGGGTTGAGCGGCGCCTTCAAGAGCGCCGTGCTCATTTTCCTGCTTGCGGGCGTGGGTTTCATGCGTCCCGGCACGTATGCCCAGGGGCCGATAGCCGTGCGTTCGCAGATCGTCGCCATGGTCGCCACTTGGGCCGATTCCTTCTGTGCCGAACACGAGGAGCTGAATTCGGGAGACGACAGGTGAGCGTTTCGCCGGATGCCGAGCTTATGGCTCGGACCGCCAGGGGAGATGAACGCGCGTTCGCCGAGTTGGTAGTGCGCTATCAAGATGTTTTGCTGAACTTTTTCCTCCGCAAGGGCGTTTCATACTGTGACGGGCAGGATCTCGCCCAGCGAACGCTGTTGCGGCTTTGGCGCTACCGGAACCGGTACGCCCCCACGGCGAAGCTGACGACGTTTCTTTTCCTCCTTGCGGGGCAGGTCACAATCGACTTCTTCCGCGCAGAGGGCCATCGGCATGGCCTTGAGGAGGAACTTGAGCGTCAGGTGGAGACGGAGGCGACTGCGGGCACGATGTCGACGGCCGGCGAGGCGGCGACGGCGTGTCGGCCTGCCGATCCGGGTGACGACGGGTCGGGCGATCGCGTTCGCCGCGCCGTGGCGTCCCTGCCGCCCGCGATGCGCGACGTCGTGGAACTGGGAGTGTTTCAGGATCTCCCGTACGCGGACGTTGCGGAGATATTGGGCATTCCGGAAGGAACCGTCAAGTCAAGGATGTTCAACGCATTGAAAAAACTGAAGGAGCTGATGAATGAACGCAGATCTTGAACGCGATCTAAGCGAGGCCGGAGACGGTCTCCGTGACGTAGTGTCCGCGCTTAAGCGCGCTCCGCAGGCGCGCGTGGAGGCGGGATTCGCCGCGCGCGTGCTGGCGCACCTGCCGCGCGAGGGGGGCTTTGTCCGTTTCCGCACACGGTGGATGTCGCCGCCCGTGCTGTTCGCGGCGGCGGCCTCCATCTTGGCCGTATTCGCGTTCGTGTCGCTGGTGCTGCGTCCTGTGCCGGAGATGTCCGTTGCGCGCCTGGCCGCCTGCCAGCGCGGGGACGGGTCATTCTCCGACTCATCCGCCGCGCAATACGTGCAGGCGTTTGCCGTAACGGTTCTTGCAAGGGATCCATCGGCCGACCGCTCTGCGCTGGGCAAGGCGGTGGACGCGCTTGTGCGCACGCAGGACGCCTCTGGTGGTTGGGGAAACGCCGCACTTAGCGCGCGGAACGTGGCCGCCCTCGCGCAGGCGGAGTCCGCAGGGGTGGTGCAGGCACGCGCGGCGCGTCGGCGCGGCCTTAGGTATCTGCGCATGCACGGCGTTGGCGAGATTTCCGCCGGAGAACTCGTGCGCGAGGCGAAAGACGCCTTTGCGCGCATCGGCCAGTCGCGCGATGACGGCCTTGTGTGCAGCACGGCGCTGGCAGGCCGTCTGTAAATGAACGACGCGGGGACAGATTCCATAGAGGCGTGGCTGGAATCGCGCCCGAGCGAAGGCGGCGGATACGGCCGGCTCCGGTGCGGCACGTGCGTGGGGGAATGGCACGTCGAGGCATATCTCGGCGCAGGGTTGTCATCCGAAGTGTACCGCGTGCGGAACCTGCGGCTCAGTTACGAGGGCGCGCTGAAGCTCCTGGTCAATGACGCGCGCAACCTGAAGACACGGTTTCTGGCTGAGATCGACGCACTCCGTTTCCTGTCGCTGCCGGCCCTGCCGCGCTTCTTTGGTGCCGGCGAGTTCGGCGGGAGGCCGTACTACGTGATGGAATACCTCCTGCCGTTGCCCGATCCGATGCCGCGCGGCGACGTGCCGGGCTTCATGAACAAGGTTGCGAAGGCGGTCCAGACGCTGCACGAGGCGGGATACGTCCACCGCGACCTTAAGCCAGGGAACATTCTCTTGCGGCGGAACGGCGATCCTGTCCTGATCGACCTCGGCCTTGTGAAGCAGCGCGGCAATGAACACACCCCTCTTGGCTGGAAGCCGCGCAAGGTCTCGATGGTGGACGGCAAGCCCGTCGGCGTCGGCACGATTGACTTCGCCGCGCCGGAGCAGCTTCTGGAGGGCATGTCGCTTGTGCAGGGCGACGTTTTCTCGCTTGGCAAGATAGCATGGTATTTATACGGGGAGAATCCGCCCTCGACCATGCGCTCGATAATCCATCGTGCGACGCGCGAGATCCCGACGGAACGCTACGAGTCGGCGCAGGCGTTTGCGGCGGCGGTTCGCCGCAGGAACAGGCATACCGTCGTCCTGTGGCTGCTGGCCGCGCTTGGCGTGGCTGCCATTGTTCTTGCCGTAGTGTTCCGTGCCGAGATAAAGAAAAAGTTGGTGGACTTGCTTGTGCCGCCGGAACCGGTGGTGGCGGTCGCACCTAATCCGGATGCGGAAAACGAAGAACCTCCGGCCCCAGTGGATCCCGCAGAGGAGGTGTTGCAGCGGCCGGACGAGTCGGAAGAGGCGTATTTTGAGCGGATGTCGCCGTTGGCGGAGGAGGGGGAGGTTCTTGCGCAGCTTGCCGTGGCCGAGGCGTGTTTCTACGGGAGAGGGACTCCCACGAACCGTGTTGCCGCCGTTGCGTGGTACCGCAAAGCTGCAAATACCGGAGATGCCTCCGCTCAGGCATCGCTCGCATACTGCCTGCTAAATGGCCTGGGTTGCGAAAAGAACGTGGACGAGGCTGCCGAGTGGTACGCCCGCGGGGCCGAACAGGACGATCTCAACGCGATCAACGGCCTGGCGTTCTGCCGTCTTAACGGCATCGGGGTTGATAAGGACGAGAAGAGCGGATTTGAACTTGCGATGAGGGCGGCGTTGCGCGGCCACGCGCCATCGCAAACGCTCGTTGGGGAATGTTTTCTTGAGGGACGCGGCGTGGCGCGCGATCAGGAGCGCGGCGAGACTTGGCTCTACCGCGCGACGCGACAGAACAACAAGCGCGCGGAAATGCTCCTTCAGGTGTACTAGTTCGCCGCAGCGGCCATGCTGGCGATGAGGTCCCTGAGGCGCGCGATCATGCGGGCCTTGATCTGGTCCACGTTGTTGCGCGTTATGCCGAACTTGCGTGCAACGACGGCGGGTTTTTCGTGCATGACCGCCACGTGGCGGAATATCTCGCGCGTCGAAGGCAGAATAGAGCCATCTGCAAGCAGTTGCTGCAAGGCTGCTTCCTTCGTGTTTTCCTGCCAGGCCGCTTCTGCTGCTTCGTCATCCGGTCGCCGCAAGTGCTTCATCCGCTCCTTTGCCTCTTTTTCAAGCTCTGAAATCAAGATTTTTCGGAATTTCATGTGGCGGAGGGCATCCTCGGCTTTGTGTTTCACAATGCCCATCAAGTAGTTGTGGAAGTAGCCATGTTCGTCAGGCACGTACTGGTAATGCGGCAGGCACTTCATGAGGGCGATGAGCACTTCCTGTATCACGTCGTCAGCCTCAACCGTGGAGTAGTGCGTCCGCAGGAAGGCTCGCATCGGTCCGGCATATTTGTTGTGAAACTCCGTCCAGCGGACGCTAGTTGCGTCGCCGGAGAGGTCTTTAAGCAAAGTCACAGATGTAGGTGGAATAGAGGACATGGCGGGTGGTCAGGTTACGGCGAGCATGGCGTCGATTGCACGCTTGGCGCGGACGGCGATGTCCTCTGGCACGGTGACGATGGGCGAGAGGTCACGCAGGCAGTCACGCACCTTGTCGAGCGTTGTCTTCTTCATGTTGGGGCAGACTAGCTCGGCGGCGGGGTAGAATTGCTTGCCGGGGTTTTCCTTACGCAGACGGTGGAGGATGCCGAGCTCGGTGCCGACTATGAACTCCGTGTCGGAAGAGTTGCGCGCGTATGCGCACATGCCGCCGGTGGAGAGTCGCTGGTCGGCTGCGTCGCGCACTTCGCGAGGGCATTCAGGGTGGACCATCACGGTGGCGCCAGGGTGTGCGGCGCGGGCGGCGGCGATCTGCTTTGCGGTGAGGCGCGCGTGCGTGGGGCAGTAACCGGGCCAGAGGACGTAGGTCACGCCGAGCTTGTCCGCGATGTGCGAGCCGAGGTGCTGGTCAGGCACGAAAAGGATCTCGCGGTCTTTCGGGAACTGCGCCATAACCTTCTCGGCGTTGCCTGACGTGACGCAGATATCGCACTCGGCTTTCACCTCGGCGGTGGAGTTCACATAGCAGACCGCTGCTGCGCCGGGATGCTGTGCCTTGAGCGCGCGGAGCTGCTCGCCGGTGATCATGTCCGCCATCGGACAACCCGCCGTGGGGTCGGGGATGAGGACCTTTTTCGCGGGGTTGAGGATGGCGGCCGTCTCGGCCATGAAGTAGACTCCGCAGAACACGATTACGTCCGCCTCGACGGACGCGGCCTTTCGTGCGAGCTCGAGCGAGTCGCCCGTGAAGTCGGCGATGTCCTGCACTTCGTCGCGTTCGTAGTTGTGCGCGAGGATAACGGCATTGCGGGCTTTTTTCAGCTCCGCGATCTCTTCTTCTAGTTTGTCCATGGCGGAGACTATTATACCAAAGGTTTCGTTCGGTTGTACTGCACGGATTTCAAAAATGTCAAAATATCAAAAATGGGGCGCATCTGCGTTTTTCACCATGCGTTTTGAGATTGGAAACAACCAGAACAACTGGTAAAAACAACTTTGAGAGGGGCGCGCGGGCGCGGGGCCTTGCGGCTGCTTCGCAGTTCGCGCTTCGCGCTCACCCAACCTGATCGCTTCGCGACAGGCGCATCAACTCGCCCGCGCATCTACCCATCTATGTTTGCAAGAATCTTGATATAATTGTATCGTTTTTGAGTGGACTATGGGCACGGGCGAGTTAGCCCGTGCGCCAAAGGCAAGTTGTTTCAACAGAAGGCTCGGCGGTGAATTACGCAGATGCACCCTCAAAAATGGAATACATATACGCGCTTGTACGCAAACGGGCGGAAATATGGTATACTGTGCGCTCACAAACTATGGAACAGACACTCGATAACATCCGCAATTTCTGCATCATCGCGCATGTGGACCACGGCAAGACCACGCTGTCGGACCGCATCCTCGAGCTCACGCACGCCATCAGCGCGCGCGAGCTGAAGGAGCAGACCCTCGACGCCATGGACCTCGAGCGCGAGCGCGGCATCACGATCAAGAGCCATCCCGTGTCGATGGAGTACAAGGCGCAGGACGGCAAGACCTACCTCTTCAACCTCCTCGACACGCCCGGCCACGTGGACTTCGCCTACGAGGTGAGCCGCTCGATGGGCGCCTGCGAGGGCGCGCTCCTCGTGGTGGACACCGCGCAGGGCGTGGAGGCCCAGACCGTGGCGAACACCTACTTCGCGATGGACGCGAACCTCGAGATCGTGCCCGTCCTCAACAAGGTGGACCTCCCCGGCGCCGACGTGAAGGAGGTGAGCCGCGAGATCGAGGACATCCTCGCGATCCCGATGGACGACCCGCTCCTCGTGAGCGCAAAGACGGGCGTGGGCTGTCCCGAGGTGCTCGAGGCGATCGTGAAGCGCATCCCGCCGCCGAAGACGCGCGGCGCGGACGCACCGCTCCGCGCGCTCGTGTTCGACAGCGTGTTCGACGAGTTTCGCGGCGTGATCACCTACGTGCGCGTGGTGGACGGCAGCGTGAAGGCTGGCCAGGGCGTCACGTTCATGGGCTCGCACGTCTCAACCACGATCCACGAAGTCGGCATATTCTCGCCCGGCAAGAAGCCGGTCGACTGTCTCTCCGCCGGACAGGTCGGCTACCTCGTGGGCACGGTGAAGGACCCGAGCGAGATCAAGATCGGCGATACCGTGACGACCTCGAAGTTCGGCGCGGACGAGGCGCTGCCTGGTTTCCACGACATCCACCCCACGGTGTTCTGCGGCATCTACCCGATGTCCACGGACGAGTTCCCGAAAGTGGAGCAGGGGCTTGAGAAGCTCCACCTCAACGACAGCGCCTTCACCTTCCACCACGAGAGCTCCATCGCCCTCGGCTTCGGCTTCCGGTGCGGGTTCCTCGGCCTCCTCCACATGGAGATCGTACAGGAGCGCCTCCGCCGCGAGTTCGGTCTCGACATCATCTCCACCACACCGGGCGTCGTCTACAAACTCAGGATGAAGGGCGGCGAGGAGCGCGACCTCGACAACCCGCTCCAGATGCCGGATCCCTCCACGCTCGAGACGATCTCGGAGCCGGTCCTCAAGGCCCGCATCATCACGCCCAACGAATCGATCGGAGACGTGATGCGCATCGTGATGGACCGGCGTGGCACGGTGGAGGGAACGGAGTCGATGGACGCGAAGCGCGTGATGCTCCACTGCCGTCTGCCGCTGAACGAAATCCTCATCGACTTCCACGACACGCTCAAGAGCGTCTCGCACGGCTACGCCTCGATGGACTACGAGCCGGACGGCTACCAGGAGAGCGACATCGTGCGCATGGACGTGTTACTGAACGGCGAGACGGTGGACGCCTTCGCGACGATGGTACACCGCTCCAAGGCGCGCGCGCGCGGTATCCAGATCTGCAAGGCGCTTGCGGACACGATTCCGCCCCACCAGTTCAAGATCCCCGTGCAGGCCGCGATCGGCCGCGAGATCATCGCGCGCGAGGACATCCGCCCGTTCCGCAAGGACGTGCTGGCGAAGCTGTACGGCGGCGACGTGACGCGCAAGATGAAGGTGCTCGAGAAGCAGAAGCGCGGCAAGGCGCGCATGAAGGGCAAGGCGCGCATGAAGGAATTCGGACATGTCAACGTGCCGCAGTCGGCGTTCATCGCCGTCTTGAAGGGCACGGTCAAGGAATCGTGAAGGAGGAAGAAAGATGTCACCTACGTTGGAGAAAATAGCGGCAACGCCGCAGGACTACCCGTTCGACGTGGATACGCTCGGCGAATGCCGCATCGCGTCGCCCGTGCGCAAACACGAGTTCGTGCCCGACGGCGCGCGCGTGCTGATGAGCGAGGACATACCGCTCCTCGACTGGCTGCGCGAGAAGCTCGGCCACGAGCCGTCGTTTGAGCGTGCCGGCCCGAAGGCGAAGATCTTCCATGACCCCAGCTGGACGCGTGCGGGCATCCTCACGGCGGGCGGGCTGTGTCCCGGCCTCAACAACGTGATCAAGGGCATCGTGGAGATCCTCTCCTTCGATTACGGCATCCAGACCATCTACGGCATCCGCTTCGGCTACGCCGGCCTCAACCCCGCCTGCGGCTACACGCCCATGTTGCTCGACCCAGACGCCGTGGACACTATCCACGAGCACGGCGGCACGATCCTTGGCAGCTCGCGCGGACGCCAGCCGACCGAAGTCATCGTCGATACGCTTGTGCGGATGAACATCAACGTCCTCTTCTGCATTGGCGGCGACGGCTCGCTCCGCTGCGCGCGCGACGTGGCGGAGGAGTGTCTGCGGCGGAAGCTCTCCATCTCCGTGATCGGCGTGCCGAAGACGATCGACAACGACCTCCAGTTCGTGGGACCGAGTTTCGGTTTCGAGACGGCCGTCGCCGAGGCCACGCACGTGATTCGCGACGCGCACGTGGAGGCGAAGGGCACGTTCAACGGCATCGGCCTCGTGAAGCTCATGGGCCGCGACTCCGGTTTCATCGCTGCCTACGCCGCCGTGGCGAACCCGGTGGTGAACTTCTGCCTCATCCCCGAGACGGACTTCGACCTGGACGGTCCGCAGGGACTCCTCGTCGCGCTCGAGCGCCGCTTCCGCAGCGGTAAGACGCACGCCGTGATCGTCGTGGCCGAGGGCGCCGGGCAGAAGTTCTTCCAGGACATGGAGGAAACGCGCGACGCGAGCGGAAACGTGCTCAAGAAGGATATCGGCGACTACCTCAAGCGCCGCATCTCCGCCTACTTCAAGGAGAAGGACATGGAGGCGAGCGTGAAGTACTTCGACCCGAGCTACATGATCCGCAGCGTGCCCGCACGCGGCACGGACGCCATCCGCTGCTACCTGCTCGCGCGCGCGGCGGTTCACGCGGCCATGGCCGGGCGCACGAACTGCGTGGTCGGCTCCAATGGCGACCTCTACACGCTCGTGCCCATCAAGCTCGCCACGATTGAACGGCAGAAGGTGTCCCTCAGCGGCGACCTCTGGCGCAGCGTGACGGACGCGACCGGCCAGGAGTACTACTTCTCGCCGGACGTACCCGTGATCAAAAACGTCCTCGCCCCCTAAAGGTAGGGCGCGCGCCGCATCGGGAGGGCCGCGCTTGTCGCGGCCCGATTTTTAGATTCCGCCGGTTATGAGGTATTTTTCGTGTTATTATTGACACGGATGGCCTATTTTTGGTATAATTCCGCCCGAAATAAGGCATATTGTGCGGAGGAACCATGGTCGGAAGAGAAAAAGAGCAAAAAAGGCTACGCGAACTGGCCGATTCTGGAGAGGCCGAATTTGTCGCTGTTTATGGGCGGCGCCGTGTGGGAAAGACATACCTTGTACGCGAAACGTTTGACGGAGAGTTTACATTCTGCCATTCTGGAATGGCCCGCGTCGGCATGGCTAAACAATTGCATGCATTTCGCAGTTCGTTGAAGGAATGGGGGCACCTGAAGTGTCCAAAGCTGGATAATTGGATAGATGCTTTTGACGAGCTTAAACATGTCGTCCGGAATAGTGATTTTCCGCGGAAAATCGTGTTTATAGATGAAATGCCGTGGATGGACACGCCCAAGTCGGGTTTTGTTCCTGCATTGGAGCATTTCTGGAACGGATGGGCATCTGCGCGTAAGGATGTGATGCTTGTCATTTGCGGTAGTGCAACTTCCTGGATAATCGAGAAGGTCCTTAGAAACAAAGGAGGCCTTCATGACCGCGTCACGGAACAAATTCCTCTTGAACCGTTTACTCTTAGGGAATGCGAGATGTATGCGCGATTTCGTGGACTTGACTATACAAGACGGATGGTGACTGAATGCTACATGGTACTCGGCGGCATACCGTATTACTGGCGAATGCTTCGCCGTGGGATGAGCCCCGCCTTGAACTTTGACGAACTTTTCTTTTCTCAACACGGACGCCTTAGGAACGAATTCGACGAGTTGTACGCATCTCTTTTTAGGAAAAAGGAACCATACGTCAGGATTGTGACGGCATTGGGAACTAAGCTTGGCGGATTGACTCGTGACGAGCTTGTGTCGTGTGCCGGACTTTCAGATGGTGGCCGCCTGAAGAAATACTTGGGGGAGCTTGAGTCCTGTGGGTTCATTCGGAAGTTCCATGCAATCGGGAAGAAAGCGAAGGAGGCTGTCTACCAGCTAATAGACAATTATACATTGTTCTATCTGCAGTTCATTGCCGATAAGGGGGGGGCGAGTCCTCGGCTTTGGACGGATAGACTGGAGACGGCCGAATACTATTCATGGGCAGGGCGCGCTTTCGAACATGTCTGCATGCAACATGTGACCGCCATCAAGCGTGCCCTTGAAATCGGGGGCGTCAAAACATCCGAATATTCTTGGCGAGGCAGGACATCCGATGGGAAATCGGTGCAAATTGACTTGCTTATTGATCGCAACGACGGCATTGTTGATCTCTGTGAGATGAAATACACAAAAGATGTATATGCACTTACTGAGAAGGAATGGGGCAATATAGCGCAACGTCGCGCAGCGTTGCGCACGGCAATCTCTCCGTCAAGGGCCATACACGTCATCATGGTGACAGATCGCCCGATGGCGTTAAACGCCTGGTCCAAGGAGGTTATGGCGTTCATTACGTCAGACGACCTTTTCCGTGAATGAAGGATCGGGACGGCGCAGACTGCCGCGGGCGCTTTTCGACCGCATTCTCGACTTTGTCGACAGGACATCGGGTGACGTCCAGGAGATGTGCGACGCGATCTGGCAGATTTCCGAGCCGACACCCACGAGCTGGAAGTTCGCGAGTCCGTTCTTCCGTGAATGGATGCGAAGGCGGAAGTGAGGCATGGGGGGGGTACGGGGCAAGAGTGTGGGATGGTGCCGCGTCAGGTAACCGTGAAATCGCGCTTGAAACCGTGGGGTGGATATGATACCATAAGTGCCATGCAGAAGCAGAATGACGACTATGAATTGATCGATTCCGGCGGCGGACGCAAGTTCGAGCGCTTCGGGCGCTTCACGCTCGTGCGCCCGTGCTCGCAGGCGCTGTGGCGTGCGGAGAACCCGTCCGCCTGGGTACGCGCCTCCGCCACGTTCGACCGCGAGGAGGGCAACCGCTGGCACGGGCGAAACGCACTTCCGGCGGAGTGGACGATTGAGACGGCCGGCATACGTTTCAAGCTCACCGGCACCGACTTCGGGCACCTCGGCATCTTCCCCGAACAGCGTGCGCAGTGGAACTGGATCCGCGCTATGGTCGGGGAACGGGGAACGGGGAATGGGGAACGGGTGTCGGTGTTGAATTTGTTCGCATATTCGGGCGGCAGCACGCTCGCGGCGGCCCAGGGCGGCGCGGAGGTTTGCCACCTCGACGCCTCGAAGGGCATGGTGCAGTGGGCGCGCGACAACGCCGCGCTGAACGGGCTTCAGGACCGTCCCATCCGCTGGATCGTGGATGACGTCCACAAGTTCCTCCGGCGCGAGTTTCGTCGGGAGCGCCGCTACGACGCCGTGATCCTCGACCCGCCGACCTTTGGACGCGGCGCGAGCGGCGAAACGTACAAGATAGAGCGCGACCTGCAGGAGACTCTGACGCTCGTGAAGGGCGTTCTCTCCGAAAAACCGCGCTTCATCCTCTTCTCGTCGCACACGCCGGGACTCTCCTGCCAGGTGGCGGAGAACATCCTCGCGCAGCACTTCCCGTCGGCGCGCGTCGAATCAGGCGAGATGTTGCTGGAGGGGGCGGGGCGTCCTTGTCCTTCGGGCATTTATTGTCGTGCAGTGTTTGAAGATGTTGGCCGCGACAACCGCGACAACCGCGACAACCGCGACTGCTCTCAGGGGTGGTGACAACGGCGAAATTATGGTATAATAGGGGCGATTCCATGCAAAAGTGGCAACAGAACCTGCGCCTTGGTGCGTGTGCGGCGACGGTCGCGTGCATGCTGGTCGGTTTCACCGGCATGTTCATTCGTCTGCGCTATGTCTTCAGCGATCCGCTGGAGGACATGTCGCATGGCTGGTTGGTGCCAATCTTCTCGCTCTACGTGCTGTGGACGCAGCGCAAGGAGATTCGGGAAGAAGCTGGCGCGCCGTCCTTCTGGGGATTTCTTGCCTGTCTGCCCTGCATCGCCGTGGCGCTGGTCGGCGCGCGCGGTCTCCAGGTGCGTTTTGAACAGATGGGCTTCATCGGACTGTGCATGGCGGTACCATGGGCCTTCTATGGCCGCCGTATGGCCAAGAGGTTCGTGTTCCCCGCGCTCTTCCTGCTGTTCACGGTGCCCATGACCTCCTATCTGGACGCCATCACGATCCACCTGCGACTCTTAGCAAGCGGAACCGCGTTCGTGCTGCTGCGCGGTTTCGGCGTGGACGTGGTACAGCAGGGTACGGCCATCGTCTCGCAGGGGGCGCATCCGTTCTCCATTGACGTTGCGGAGCCGTGTTCGGGCCTGCGGTCGATTGTGGCGCTCATGGCGCTCACGGCCGCGTACGCCTGGTACACGCAGCCCACGTGGAAACGCCGGGCCGCACTGTTCGCGTGTTCCGTTCCGCTGGCTATATTGGGGAATGTCGTGCGCATCCTTTCCATCTGTTGCGTGGCGGCGTTGGCGAACGCGAATTTCGCGCTGGGGTTCTACCATGACTATTCGGGCTATGTGGTGTTTATTGTGGCTATTGCATGCATGGTTGCGTGCGGGGAGGTGATTACGAGGGTGTGTGGGAAGCGCGGCAAAGGGCGGGACGCCCGTTGTCCCAGTTGCGAGCAAGATGCCCGCCACCCCGAAGATGCCCGCCACCCCGATAACAACGGGCAAGATGCCTGCAAGATACCTGTTTTGCCAGTTGTATTTGCAGTTGTACTGTGTCCTTTGATGTTGTTCCAGCGGATGACGCCGAACACGCAGATCGCCGATCCGCCGTCGGTGGCGTGGCCTACGTCGCTGGCGGGCTATGAGTCCGACGGCATCCTCTACTGTCAGGGCGAGAATTGCGCGCGCACGTTCCTCGCTTCGGATATACCCGGCGAGACCAACTGTCCCGCCTGCAAGGCGGCGCTGGACGGCCGGTCGCTCGGCGAGAACACGGTCTTGCCGAAGGACACAACGATCCTGAAGCGCGTGTACAGTTCGGATTGGGGACTGCATTTTCTCGTGTCTGCCGTCATCAGCGGGGCGGAGAAGAGTTCGATCCACCGTCCTGAGCTCTGCCTGCCGGCACAGGGGTTCCAGATGTCGAACCCGACGGACTTTGAGGTAGCGGGGCGTCCCTATCACGCCATCCAGCTCAACGGCCCGCAACGTCCGCCGGCCCTGCTCGCGTACACGTTCTTAAACCAGGCGGGCGTGCATACCGCGTCGCACCTACGGCGGATTTTCCTCGACACCTGGGATCGGTCGGTCCACAACCGGATCGACCGCTGGGTGATGATTACCGTCCATGTGTCCGCACCAATGGGATTCACCCTAGATCGTCCGCGTGACCGCGCGGAGCTTGAGAAATTCCTGCGGCAAATCGGGGAGGTGCTGCCGTGACGCAGTTCTTCGTGAACCTTCTGGAGGTGTTGCAGAAGACGGCGCCCTACTGGGGGCTGTTCATCGGCACTTTCGCGCTTGGCTACGTCCTCACGCCGCTCTGCCGTGAGCTGGCCCGGAAGTGCGGCATGGTGGACGCGCCGTCCGCGCGCCGCATCAACAAGGTGCCCACCCCCCGCGCGGGCGGACTCGCCGTATTCCTGTCCGTTACGATGGCATTGTCGGCCTATATGCTAATTACGGGCGCGCGGTTATCCCCGCTTTTCCCGAACGAGGTCATCTGGCGGGTGATGGGACTTTCGGCGGCGCTTGTGGCAGTGGGGCTCGCAGACGACAAGTTCGGCCTTCCGCCGGTGGTGAAGCTGGCCGGACAGGTCGCCGTGGCGATTGGCGCGTTCTTCTGGTGCCATGCGGGATTCCGCACCGTGTCGGTCTTCCATGGACTGCCCGTGTGGCTGGATTGCGTCCTGACGACGTTCTGGATCGTGGGCGCGATCAACGCCTTCAACCTCATCGACGGTATGGACGGCCTGGCGACAGGCCTCGCGCTCATCGCCGCAATCGGCATGGGCGGGTCGCTCGCCTTCATCGGATACCCGCAGGCGACGCTCGTGTACCTCGCCTTCGCGGGCGCGTGCCTCGCGTTCCTGCGTTACAACTTCAATCCGGCGAGCGTGTTCCTCGGCGACACGGGGTCGATGTACATCGGGTTCCTGCTTTCGGTGCTGCCGCTCGTTATGAAGAGCGGCGACTCGCTGTTCGTCTCGCTCGGCGTGCCGATCCTCGCGATGGGCGTGCCGATCTTCGACACGACCCTCGCAATCGTGCGCCGGACCATCCGCGCCGTGCTTTCCCGCGAGCAGAACGGCTTCGAGGAGGGCAGCACGCACGTGATGCAGGCGGATACCGACCACCTCCACCACCGCATCCTGCGCAAGTTCGTCTCGCAGCGCAAGGCCGCGTTCGCGCTCTACGCGCTCGCCGCGTTCTTCGTCGCCGTGGGGTTCGGCGCGCTCGCGCTCCGGGACCGCGCTGCCGGACTGTTCATCGTCGCGTTCGTCGTGGGCGTGGTGATAGTGGTGCGCGACATGCGGCGCATCGAGCTGTGGGACGCCGGGCGCCTCCTGAATGCGTTCGCGCACGACCAGACAACCGCCGTTCGCCGCCGCCGTGCCACGCTCGCCGTCCCGTTCTACGTGGTGATGGACGCGCTTCTGCTCATCGCCGCGTGGTTCCTCACGTCGCTTGAGCTCTCCATCCCCATCACGTCCGCGACCTGCCACACTCACCTGCCCCTCTCCGTGGTGCCGGTGTTCTTCGCGCTCGTGTTCTTCCACGCCTACTCGACGGTCTGGAGCCGCGCGCGCATCTCGAACTACGTTCGCCTTGTCGTAGCCGTCTTCGCGGGCGTGCTGGCTTGCGACGCGGTCATCATCCTCATGGGCTACCCGCACGTCCACATGCTCGCTTTTACCGCGCTCTACGCGCAGAACGCCTTCTTCGCACTCGTCGCGCTGCGCTTCGCGCGCCCGATCGTGCGCGACTTGTTCTACGCCCTCGACAGCGCGCGGCTTGCCGACGACCCCGCCACGAGCCGCATCCTCGTGTACGGAGCCGGCCTCCGCTATTCCACTTTCCGCAGCGAACTGGTGCGCGGCGCCTCACGTAACAGCCGCATTATCGTGGGGCTTCTCGACGACAATATCCTCCTGCGCGGACACTGCATCGGCGGCATCCGCGTGTGCGGTTCGCTGTCGTCCGCAAAGTCCGTTATCCGCGCTCTGCGGGCGGACACCGTGGTGATTGCCTGCCAGTTGACCCCGGTGCGGCTGCGTCTGGCACAGAAGGTCTTCGCCGAGGCGGGCGCTCGCGTTACGCTATGGAGCTGTGAAGAAAAGGAGCTGGAAACATGTCAGGATTCAACCGTGAAGAAGTGATGAAATTCCACCGGGGCGGCAAGGTGGCCGTGACGCTGCCGAAGCCCCTCAAGACGAAGGACGACCTCTGCCTCGCGTACACGCCGGGCGTAGCCCACGCCGTGAAGGCGATCGCGGAGGACCCCGCGCGCGTGTTCGACTGCACGGCCAAGCCAAACCTCGTGGCCGTGGTCTCAGACGGCACGGCGATTCTCGGTCTCGGCGACCTCGGCGCAGCCGCGTCCATCCCCGTCATGGAGGGCAAGGCCGTCCTGTTCAAGTCTTTCGGCGACGTGGACGCCTGGCCCGTGCCCCTCGCGCACTGCCGCCGCGACGGACTCGACACCGGCAAGACCGACCCCGAGCGCGTAATCGCCGCCGTCATGGCCCTCGCCCCGCAGTACGGCGGCGTGAACCTCGAGGACATCGCCGCCCCCGCCTGCTTCGAGATCGAGGACCGCCTCGACGCCGCGCTCGACATCCCCGTGTTCCACGACGACCAGTGGGGGACGGCCGTAATCGCGCTCTCCGGCGTGATGAACTACGCCGCCCTCGCGGGCAAGGCGCTCGGCGACCTCAAGATCGTGATGAACGGCGCGGGCGCGGCCGGCATCCGCATCTGCGAGATGTGCAAGGCCGCCGGCGTGAAGGACGTCACGATGTGCGATTCCAAGGGCGTGATCTCCACATCCCGCACCGACCTCAACCCCTACAAGGCCCGCCACGCCGTCGATACGCCCGCGAAGACGCTCCAGGAGGCGATTCGCGGCGCGGATGTGTTCATCGGCGTCTCCGCCGCGAACGTGCTCACGGGCGCGGACGTGCAGGCGATGGGCGAATTCCCCGCAATCTTCGCGATGGCGAACCCCGACCCCGAGATCGACCCCGCCGTGGCCGCCGAGGCGCTGAAGGGGCGGAAGTTCGTGATGGTGACCGGACGCAGCGACTACCCGAACCAGATCAACAACGTGCTCGGCTTTCCCTACCTCTTCCGCGGCGCGCTCGACGTGCGCGCGCGTACCATTAATAAGGAAATGAAAGTGGCCGCCGCGCATGCGCTTGCCGCGCTCGCGCGCCAGCCCGTACCCGACGAGGTGAAGGCCCTCTACCCGAACGAGACGCTTGAATTCGGCACGGGCTACATCATCCCGAAGCCGTTCGACCGCCGCCTGTTCGTGGAGGTGAGCTACGCCGTGGCGGAGGCCGCCGTCAAGACGGGCGTCGCCCAGAAGCCGGTGGACCTCGCCGCCTACCGCGCCGACCTCGAACGCCGCAACGGCACATCCTGTTCCGACTAGCTGTCGCGTGCTGGAGGCGGAAATCGCAAGCGAAATTCTCGTTTAAGGCGATAAGAATCAAGTAAAATGAAAATATCATCAATGTTCGCCGCACTGGCTGCTGTATTTGCATCTTTCGCGTGGGCGGGAACGCCGCGCGACGTCGCGTCGGCGGAGTGCGTGAGGGCTTCGTCATTCGGATTCGACCCCGCCGACTCCACCGAAATCCTCCAGAAGGCACTGGACTCCGGTGCGCGGAAGATCGTGATCGACAGGCAGCCGTCTCCGTGGATCACGCGTCCGCTCTTCGGACGCTCCAACTGCGAAATCGTGTTCGAGCGCGGAGTGGAAGTGGTCGCGAAGAAGGGCGAATACCTTGGGCGGACAGACTCGCTCCTCGCTTTCAGGAGCGCGGAGAACGTGAAGGTCAGCGGCTACGGCGCCACGCTGCGCATGCACCGGGCGGACTATGCGGCCGCCCCTTACAAGAAAGCCGAATGGCGGATGAACATCAAGCTCCTCAGCTGCCGCAACGTGACGGTCGAGGGGTTGACGCTCATCGAATCCGGCGGCGACGGCGTGTACGTGGGCGTGGACGGGAAGAACGGTCCGTGCCGCGACATCGTGCTGAGGGATCTTGTCTGCGACCGCCACTACCGTCAGGGCATCAGCGTGATATCCGTCTGCAACCTCCTGATTGAGCGGTGCATCCTGAGAAACACGGGAGGAACCCCTCCTTCGGCGGGCATAGACTTCGAGCCGAACCGGGCGTGCGAAGAGCTTTCCGGCATCGTGATGAGGGACTGCGTCATCACCGACAACGCCGGCTTCGGCATTGAGTTCTATCTTGGGAAGCTCGACGCGTCCTCGAAGCCCGTATCCGTACAGATAGCCAACTGCCGCATATCGGGGAGAAACTGCTTCTGGCTTTCCAGCGGGAGAGCGGACAAGACCTCCTGCGTGCGGGGAGAGATTTCATGCGAGAGCTGCGCGTTCGAGGACGAGCGCGGGAGCGCGATTAAAATCAAGGGCAAGCCAAAAGGTTCCGTAGTCGTCTCGTTTGATAAATGCCGCTTCTCGGATCTCCAAGCTTGCTCGCCGTTTCTTGCCGACGCCCCGGTACGGCGCGAGTTCCATGCGGCGGTTGCTCGTCCGTCCGATTCCTGTCCCGGGGAACTTGTGTGTCTCAAGCCGTTCCGTTTCCGCAATGGCGTGACGTACCGTTTCTACATGGCGAAGCCGGGCGAGGCAAGGTTCTCCGGCAAGTTCACCAAAGTCGGGAAGCCCGAATTCAATCCGAGGCCGGTAGTCGTCAAGGACGCATCTGGCAGGGCTTGCGCGTCATTCACTCTGAACGGTGATGCCGAGACGCCGTTCGTCTTCAAGGCGGACGCGGCTGGCTTCTACACCATGACAGCAGATGCCGGGAGCCATGCGTTCGGACTTTCGGCTACGTCAGTTCCGATTGCCGTTATGCCGGCAGACGGACACCGCGCAATCTACGCCTCGGAGGGGACGCTCTTCTTCCGCGCCGCAGCCGATACGCCGTTTTTTGCCGCAGTTTCCGGAAGAGGCGAGGAGCGCGTCCGTGCGCAGATCGCAGAACCGTCCGGCAAGACGGTCTGGGAATGCGACGATATTTCAAAATGGACGGCATATCGCTCCGCCGCCCATCCGGCGGCGGGCCTTTGGCGAATCTCGTTCAGCCGTCCGACGCACCACTTCTTTGAGGACTTTTCGTTTTTCCAACAGGGGGCGTTCCCGGACTTGTTCCTCACCCCGGAGAAATGCTGGTAGCGAAAGCAAATAAGCGGAGTCACGAGGAATTATAGTCAATAAAGCTTCTGTGCGTCCACCGTTCAAATCAAAAGGAAGCATGGACATGAAAACATCATCAGTATTCGCCGCATGCATGGTCGCATGCGCATCGTTCGCGTGGGCTGATACGCCGCGCCGCTCTCGGAAGTCGAGGAAGCCGCACGCGCAGCGCTTAAGTAACAGGCAATGAGGTAAAAACAATGAAAACCTACACAACGCAAGGAACATGTTCGCGTGCGATTGAGTACGAGGTGACGGACGGCGTGCTGACCTCGTGCCGCTTCATCGGGGGCTGTCTCGGCAACACGCAAGGCGTCGCCAAGCTCGCCGTCGGACGCAAGGTCGAGGACGTAATCGGCCTGCTCAAGGGCATCCAATGCCGCAATGGCACGTCCTGTCCTGACCAGCTTGCGCGCGCGCTGGAGGCGGAAACCGCAAACAAGGAAATTGTAGTGTGAGGCAGTTGCGGTAGGGGCCGACCACCGGGCGGCCCGCATAGGGCTTTTGACGATCGGCCGCAAGGTAGGGCGAGCCCTCCGGGCGAGCCGCGTCCCGCCGAGCCGTCCCGCCGAGCCGCCGCAGCTCGCCCTACCCCATCGACAATCCTTTGACTTTACAATAGCCAATTTTAAAAGGAGATTCAAATGAACATCAAGAAACTAATAACAGCTGGAATCATGGCGACGGTGGCGGTATGCGCGCGGGCTGGGACGGAGACGGCCGGCGGCTATATGTGGGCGTGACAAAATCAACGGCGGCATGGCGGAAAATATGGTATAATATTTTCATACCCTTCAAAAGGAGTTTTTATGATGAGAACATTGGACATCCCGGAGAGGCTGTGCCGACGGGTCGAAAGACGCATCGGCAGTATTGGCTATACGCTTCCGAAACTGACGGTCAAGCTTTATACGATCTGGCTGGACGGGGGAATCAAGTTGGACGATGAACCAGTCAGAGCTCCCTTGTCTTCAGAATATACCGACATATTCGGAATTGTGAAGGATGAGATAGATCCGGCTGCTCCGCACGACATGAACTCAATCCGCGCCAATATCGCCAGCCGCCGAAAGGACTACGCACGATGAGATATGGAGCCGATACATCCATTATCTTGCGTGTCCTGACAGGGCGTCCGTCTTCGCTTGCGGCGATTGTGCGGAAACGGCTTGAGTCGTTGTGGTTGTAGGGAGAGATTCTCGATGTGTGCGACTTGGTTGTTTCCGAGACATATTTCGCATTGCAGCATTCGTATGGATTGACGAAGGATAGCGCTCTGAATGCTCTGTCGAAGCTGTCGGTCCACCCAGGTTTTCGGTTTTCGGATCAAGTAGTCGCGGCGCTCCGAACAGAGAATCTAGCAAGGGCTAAACCGGGATTCCTCGACAGGGTCATTCATGGAACGTATGTCGCCGGTGGCGATTCTGTAATGCTGACGTGCGAGAAGGGGTCGAGGAAACTTGCAAATGTTGAAGTGATTAAAGATGTAGCAAAAGGAGGTCGGCAATAATGGTTAGGATTCAATCTCTTCCGGCTTCTCCATCCAACAGGTTCATGCACAACGCGCGGCCGTAAGGTAGGGCGAGGCGTCCCGCCGAGCCGTTCGCGGCCCCACTGGGAGGGTCGCGCTTGTCGCGACCGCCTTGCGCCTAGAAGAAAAAACAATGCCGACAGCAGCGAAAGACATAATAGATGCGATGACAACGGACGAAAAGGTTCGTACCGTGCGTTACATCGTAACTATGCTTGGGGAAGGCTTCAGGCATAGTTTCAACGATCCGGCCGCAGAGGAGGATGTGGCTGCGGAACTGTCGGAATGTTCGCATTTTTGCCGTGAGAATCCCAAGCGCATGTCGCACGCAGAAGTCTTTTCCGGTCTGCAGGAGATTATTGATGCTGGGCGACAAGTTTACTCTTGAGTATTCGCCGCAGTTCTACGACGAAATCTCGGATGCCGTACGTTACATCACGTTCAAGTTGCGCAACCCCGAGGCTGCACAGCGTTTGAGGGATGATGCCGAACCGTTCGCGGCCGAGCCGGGCGAGCCGTTGGCTGTACCGCGCACGCGCCGCCGCTGGCGGAGTGAACCTTTGCGCCAACCCCCGCACCCCTGCCCCCGTGCGCGAATCCGGGCGCATCGGCCTTTTTTCCCCCATACGTATTGGGATTTGGAAACAACCATGACAACTTTCAAGAACAACATTATCCTGCGGGCGCACCTTGAACATTCAGAATCGTGACAGTTTGAGG
>CACZAK010000075.1 GCA_902779075.1 uncultured bacterium
CGCCTCGCGCTGGAGGTTCTGCTCGGTCTGGTCGATCTTGCGCATCGCCTCCTTGCGGTCGGCCTTGAACTTCGTGATGCCGGCCGCCTCCTCGAACACCGCGCGGCGGTCCTCGGGCTTGGAGGAGAGAATCGCGTCAATCTGGCCCTGCGCCATCACGGAGTAGGACGACGTGCCGATGCCCGTGCCCATGAAGAGGCGCTTGATGTCCTTCAGACCGCAGCGCACCTTGTTGAGGAAGTACTCGCCCTCGCCGGAACGGTAGACGCGACGCGTGACCGTGACCTCGTGGTACTCGGTGCCGAGCTCCTTCTCGCAGTCGGCGAATGTGATGGACACCTCGGCGAGACCGAGCGGCTTGCGCGTGTCCGTGCCGTTGAACACCACGTCCACGAGCTTCGAGCAGCGGATCGCCGTGGGACGCTGTTCGCCCAGCACCCAGCGGATCGCGTCCGACACGTTCGACTTGCCGCACCCGTTGGGCCCGACAATGGCAATCATGCCCGGCTCGAAGGTGAGCCGGGTGCGGTCCGCGAAGGACTTGAAGCCGAGTATGTCCAGTTGCTTGAGGTACATCTGCCGAAACGCTTTTTGTGCTAGGCCGATTATGATACCAAAATCGCGGCCTAACCGCAATCCCGATTACAGCACACGGCAAAAAGAGGGCGCATCTTAGTACCGCTTCTCGCCCACGAGCTCGCAAGTACACATCTTTGGGCCGCGGTACTGGACGAGGATGAGGTGAAGGGTCGTGTCCTTCGCGAGCGCAGGGATTTTCTTGTCCTTCGCGTACGCCTTCAGCTGCGCGATGCCCTCCTTGCGCTGCGCATCCAGTTCCGCCTTCTTCGCGCCCTTCTTGAGGTACTTGAACTCGACGATGTAGCTGTGCGGCACGTCGCCGTAGTAGTGACGCTCCGGGAAGAGGAAGAAGTCGCAGTTGCCATGCGACATCTCCAGCTCTGGGCACGTGATGAACTGCGGCAGGTGTCCCATCTCGCACTGGAAGTACCCCTGCATGCGCACCTCGCCGTCGATGCCACCGCGTATCGGCGGCGTCTCGGCAAAGTTCTTGGAGACAAGCTCAAAGAACTCCTTCCACTTGCCCTCGTAGGCGAAGGACTGTGCTGCGGCGTCCCAGTCTAGGAAGCTCTTCGATGGCGGGAAATACCGGTCGCGAAGGTAACTGTATATCTGCTTCTCCACGCAAGCGTTCGGCACGGCGAACACCGTCGCGCCCATCTTGCGTCCAGCCATCGAGAGTAGGCCGTAGTAGAAGAAGAGCGACCGGAAATTCTCGGGCTTGACGATTGCCTCGGCGGGGAACGACTCCACAAGCGGGAACTGGATGCCCCCCTTGGCGACGGCCTGCTCCGTCATCGGCAGTGCCTCTAGCGGTTCCATCTTGAACACGGTACGCTGGAGGTCGGAAATCGTCTTGAGCTTGTCGTAGTCCGTCTTGATGTTGGCGTCCACCATGTTCTCAGGCGGTTCGCCCGTCTCGACGAGGCTCTTGAGGTAGTAGAGCGTCATATCGGAGTTGAACACACACTCCACGCCCACCTTCTTCTTCGCGAAACAGTAGCCATCGTACCACGGCTTGATGGACTCGACGATCGCCGCCGGGTCGCCATGCGTGAACCTGCCAGTCCCCTTGAAGTCGGAGAAAATCTTCACGGCCTCCTCTGTCGAGAAGCCAAGCGTGGCGTTGCAGTCTGGATGGAGAGTGAGGTTCGTCGCGATGTTGAATCCGCTTGTGAGGTCGTCCAGCGTGACGGGTGAAACTCCCGTCATGAATATGCGGTCGAACTCACCCTTGAACTTCTTGAACCAGTTGCGGTAGAACCCCGCGCCGTGCGTGATCTCACGGTAGTCCGTCACCCCCGATGCACGGATCATCTGGTTCGTGAAGTTGTCGTACTCGTCGATGATGAGGTACAGGGGGATGCCGGAACGGCGGGCCTTGTTGACAATGTCGGCAAGCTTTCCCGACGCTGGCTGCCCTGTAAACGAAGCGCGGAATTCAGCGTCGAAGCATGACGGATATCGCAACACCATGTCATCAAGTTGCTTGCCGATATGATCCTCAAACGCGCGCTCCAGAACCTCACCCGTCCCGCCGACCTTGGAGAAGTCGAGCTTCAGCGTCATGAAGCGGTTGGCGTTTTCCGTGGGGTGCTTCCCGATCCAGAGATCGCCGAATAGCCTCTTGAAGTCCTTCTTCTGGTTGAGGTCGTAGTAGCTCTCCATCATCGAGATGAAGAGCGACTTGCCGAACCGACGCGGCCGCACGAAGAAGATGAAACTATCTCGCACCTCCATTTGCGCGAGGTACTCCGTCTTGTCCACGTAGTAGTACCCCTCCCTACGGAGACGCCTAAAATCCATGATCCCATAGGGGATCTTAAGGTCTGTACGCTTCTTTGCCATGCGGTAAGTATACCACAATTCCGCGATCAGCGAGTGGCGTCAATGCCGAACAGACGCGGAACGGGAATGATGAAGTCAAAGAAATCGCTGTCAGGCACGGCAGGCGAAAGCTCCCCCGCATAGATGAGGACCGTTCTCACGGACATGCCTCGTCTCAGCGGCAGACGCGCAACCTTCTCGCGCACGTCGTCCACCACGTCGCCGCGGATCTCCCGTCTGCGCTTCACTTCCACGACATACGCCGTATTGCTCGTCTGCAGCAGAAGGTCGATCTGGCATCCCCCGCCACGAGACATGAGCTTGTTGCGGTAGGCGGCTGCGGAGACGAAGCTCCTGTTCCCCAGCCCCAGGGCGTCAAGGAGCTTCGGCAGGTTGTTCAAGACCAGGTTCTCGAACTGAAAACCCATCACGCTCTCCCAGCCAGGAAGCGCGGCAAGGGAGGAAAACCTGTAGGCGCCGCGCAACACCATTTGGGCACGGAATTGCATTTTTGCAATTCCGTGCCCGAAACACTGCCCGACGGACAGGGCACGAAATTGTATTTTCGCATTTACCGCACGAAGATCGAGAAGCCGGCGGAGATGAGCTTCAGGCCGGTGTCGTCCTTGGTGAACTTGTAGCTACGGCTCGCCGTTGCCGCATCCGGCACGAACTTGACGCTGTCCGCCGCCGACAAACTTCACATTGCAGAAGATGAGGTTGATGTCCACCTGATAGATGTCAGACTTGAGCGTCTTCCCATCAAGGTAGATCGTGACCGGATTGTAGTTCGCCCCGGCACGTTGTCGTTCACGAGAATCTTCGTCCCGTCGGCCGAGGACGAAAGCGTGTGGCCGTCGTCAGAAAGCGCGACGTAGTCGCCGAGCGTTCCGCCCTCCCGCAGAGACACAGGGCCGCCGAGCGTAATCTCCGCATACTGCTTCCTCGGAAGCGCGGAGACATCGACGATGAACCGCGAACCTTCGCGCATCGTGAGGTTGCCGGCACCTCCCTCCGGCACCGTCGCGTCCCGTCCAAAGCGTGACAATATTCCTCACCCAAGCGCATTGACATGTCCGTTTGGTCCCATGCACCTTGGGGTATAACGCAAAAGTCTAGGCCCCTACTATGAGTGTGTCATTTTGACACAGTTGGCACACTTAAAAGCTGCGCACCGTCGAAGGTTTTGGTGCGCACCATTTGATGCTTTGCTGCGCACCATTTCATGCTCCGCTGCGCACCAAAGCAAATTCCGCTGCAAACCGGCCTTTTCCCATGAGTTGAGTGTGTCAAAATGACACACTCATGACACACTCAGTTGAAATTCCAAACGCGCCCGTTGCTTTCGCTGTTGGGTTTTTCGGAATCATGGGGTTATCTTGAGCCCAGGCCAGAGTGGGGGTTGGCGGCTGCTGGGAAGGTGCGTGACCCTATCTTTTGCGTAAAATCATCACGCGGAGCTACTTTTGTTGTATTCGGCGACAATTCGCTTGTTTTATAAGTTTCAGCTCTTCATGGATTCACATTCGTTTCACATTGGATTCACCATGAGTTCACCATGGATTCACAATTTCCAACTGCCCCATTTGTGTGCGAAGCTCAGGCAATGGACTAATCGGACATTTCCATTACGATGGGATTAGATTTTTTGATCTTGAACCACATCCCAGCCAGCGACGTGCAGGATGTGCGAAAACAGCACCGCGCCGGCGCAGGCGTCGTAGAGCGCGTCGTGCCAGGTGCGGCCGGGGCAGAGCGCATCCACGCGCGCCTGGAGACCGAACGCGCGCACGACGTCGCCGAGCGCGTATGACTTCAGCGTGGGCCAGAAGCGGCGCACAAGGCGGAGGGTATCAAACCACGGGCCGAACGGCGCGAGCGGCGCGCGTTTCACGAGAATCGTCCGCTCCGTGGCCGCGTTGTGCGCGACGAGCGGCACGCCCTGGAGGCGCGCGGCGAGGTCCGGCCAGAGGTCAGCGAAGGACGGCGCAGCGGCTAGTTCGGCGCGGAGCTGCGCCCAACGTCCGGGCGCACGCGGCGAAAAGGGCCGGTCGGCGGGGATGCGGAAGTACGTCTCCCAGCGCGACGCCGCCACGGGTTCGCCGTCGACGATCTCCACGCAGCCGAGCTGCCAGGGCTCGTTCTCCCATCCCGGCACGGTGCCTGTCGTCTCGAAGTCAAGCGAGACGAGATGCGTCATTTCTCGTAGTCCCTCTTGAGGAAGCAGAGCCGCGCGACGAGGATCACGAGCGCGCCCGCGAGGTAGAAGCCCGCAAGTGACGCGAGCCCCGTCTGCATGCTGAACGACTGCTTCATCCAGCCAAGCACGGTGGAAGAGGACGATCCGAAGATGAACGCGCAGCAGAGCATGATGCCGCCGGCCGACGCATGGTAGCGCGGCTTGATCACGTCGAAGAGCGAGGCGAAGAGGTTAGAGTCGTACACGCCGCGGAACACGCCGAAGAGCGCCATCGCCACGCAGCAACTGACAAGCGTGCCCGCATGCGCCATCCACCAGATGAACGGCACGGCGAATGCAAGGCCGATGATGTTCGTCTCCATGCGGATGCCGGGACGCGTCTTCGCGAGGCGGTCGGATACGCGGCTCGCCACCATCACGCCCACGAGCGCACCGAGGTAGTGCCAGACGACCGCGAACAGCGCGGGGGCACCCTTCAGCCACGGCAGCCGCTCGGAGAGGGCGTTGAAGTCCGCCGCAAAGACCTCCGACGTCTTGAGATAGTCCGGCATCCACGTCTTGAACCCGATGTCCACGTAGATCATCATCCCGAAACCCAGCGCGAGCAGCAGGGCGCTCGGCTTACCCACCATCGCCTTCACGGCCTCGACGGCGGACGCCTTCTGCGGCGCGCCGGCGACGGGCGCGGGTTTCGTGTCCTTCAGCAGGAAGGCGAGCGCCACGGCCCACGCGAGACCGATGCCGCCGAAGAGACGGAACGGCGTGCGCCAGCCGTCGGCGCCGCCTTCGGCCATCCAGCCGCTCGCCCACGAGCAGCCGATGATGCCGAGGTAGAGGCCCACCTGCAGGAGGGAGAGGGCCGTCGCGCGCGTCTCCTTGTGGAGCTGGGAGATGAGCGACGTGGCGGACGGGTAGTAGAAGGTCTGTCCAAGTCCGTTCAGGACGCCGTATGTGAGGATGAGCAGCCCCACCGTGCCCACGAAACCGCTGCAGAAGATGCCGCAGCAGAACACGGCCACGCCAATCGTCACCATCCACTTGCGCCGGAAGAGGTCGGCGGCAATGCCGGCGAACGGGACGCAGATTCCATACATGAACGTGAACACCGTGCCCACCACGCCGATCGCGGTACTTGACACGCGGAAGCTATCGCGGATGGAAGGCAGAGTGGCGGAGTAGATCTGCCGCGTGCCCTGCTGGAGGAAGAACGCCACCCACAGAAGCAGGAGGGCGAACCACTTGTAGTTCGGATAAGTTTCTTTTTCGTTGCTCATTGCATGGTATCCTTTCTTTTGATGTTTGACGGGACGTAGCGATAGCCCGCGCGGTAGACGGTTTCGATGCACGCGCCCGCCGGGCCTAACTTCGCGCGGAGACGGCAGATCGCCTGGTCGATGGAGTGCGTAGTGCCGAAATACGTCTCGTCCTCCCACAGAACCTTCAGCAGATCGTCGCGGCTCACCGCCTCACCGGGATGACGCGCAAGATAGTGGAGTATCTTGTACTCGTTGATGAACAAATCCTTCACGCGCCCGCGCGCATCGACGAGCTTAAGGCGTTTCGCCTCCACGCGGAAGGACGCGAACGTGAAGTCGCCCGTTTCGAGAGTGGAGGTGTCGGGAGCCGCAGCGGACGCGACCGAAGCGGCCGGCGGAGCGGACACCTCCGCCCGACGGAGTGCCGCCGCCACGCGCGCAAGCAACTCGTCGTTGTCAAAGGGCTTCTTCACGTAGTCATCGGACCCAAGGCCAAGCCCCAGAATAACATCGGATTTCTCGCCCTTCGCCGTAAGCAGGATCACCGGCAATGCGGCGTCCGTGCGGCGAATCTCGCCCAGCACCTCGTAGCCGCTTTTCTTCGGCATCATAACGTCGAGGAGCAGGAGATCAGGCCGCTTCTGCGCCACCTGCGCAAGCGCCTCCTCGCCGTTGGCGGCGAAGCGCACCGCGTGCCCTGCGGACTTCAACAGCGCGCGCAACACGCTCCGCGTGGCGGGATAGTCCTCTGCCACCAGTATGTCAGCCATTTTCCGCCTCCTTTAGTTCAAGAGTGAAGATCGTTCCGCCGCCCTCGCGCGCCGCGCACGTGAGGTCGCCGCCCATCTCGCGCGCGTACGAGCGCGCAATCGTCAACCCCAGTCCGAAACCACCCACGGACGCCGTAGTGCTATCGTCCGCTCGCCAGAAGCGCGTGAAGGCGTTGCGCAGCCCCTCGGGCGTCAGCCCCGGCCCGCGGTCACGCACCTCCACGCGCACGCCGGTCCCGCTCTTCTCGGCGACGACCTCCACCGGCGCACCCGGTGCGTATTTCGCGGCATTGTCGAGCAGATTGATCAGAATCGCCTTCACGGCATCCACATCCGCATGCACGGGAAGAGGCCCCTCTGCCGATATGGACGGCGCACAATTTGGGAAACGCCCGCGCATAAGCCGCACGACAGACCGTACGAGTTCGGCCGCGTCAAAGTCCGCCATCAAGTACTTCTTCGTGCGCCGCTCGAGGCGCGAGAAGTCTAGCAGTTCCGCCACGAGCGACTTCAGGCGCACGGACTCGTCCGCAATCACGTTATACGCCTCCTGCCGGTCCACGTCCGATGCTATCTGACCTTTGCGCAGCATGTCCGCGTACGGGATGATCGCCGTGAGCGGCGTGTTAAGCTCGTGCGAGACGAGCGATACGAAGTTCGTCTTTGTCAGCGCCTCATGCCGCGCCCGCCACGCCGCACGCACGAGCAGCCACGTACCCACGCCGGCGACAAGCAGAACGAGCGCTACGAAACATCCGCCCACCCAGTATAGCATAGTTGGATCGTCGAAAGGCAAACGTTCCGGATTCCCCACAAGCACACCGACCACCTCTGTCTTTAACCGCCTCGCATCATTCTTTTGTATGCGTTGCCAAGCGACTAAATGTTCGCCAAATTTCTGCAAATTGCGATTAAACGGCGTCCGCCCCTTCTCTTTCCACGTATAGTCTGGCGGAAACTGGTCCTCAAGGTCGGAGGGGATATTCAGCTTGCAGACAAGGCCCTTTCCTTTTCTCCAGATGAAGGCGCCCTGCGCGTAGGGTTCGTCCGCAAGCGTCTGTTGTAGCATGCGTTCGCGGTCAGCTGCGGACTTCGAGCGGATACGTCCCTCCACGTCGTGCATGAGGGCCTTCCAGCGTTCGCCGCGCATGTCCTCAAACGCCTGCCGGTTCGACCTCACGTCCCGCACCACGTGCGTGAGCAGCCACAACCCCGCGCACGCGAGCAGAATCGCGGGCGCGACGGTGAGGAACACTTGCAATTTGAGACTTTTGTTCATGGTGGGCGAACCTCATCCGACAAAAAATCCCGTCTGAGATTTCGTAGCCCAAAGCTGGTACATTTCAAGATAGTTGACTTTGATAAATGCCTGAATCCCCCTGATCTCGCGCTCTGTCAACCGTCCTCGATGTTGAACAACCGTCGCCCCATCCGACTTAACAAAAAACTTGGCAGACCCCTCTTCCGAAAGTTCCTCGTTACTAGCATGGGCATGCATTGCTTCAATGATGCAATGCGACGTAAAATACAGATAATAGCCGAAAACCTTGTCTTGATAATACTTTGGCATAAGACTATCCATCTATGAACTGACGATTAGCGCGAAACCGATCTAGGGCGATTGTCGCCTCAATATCGTCCATGCTGGTTTCAAGTATTTTCGCATCTTCCGAACATATTGTTACATGCCCAGAATTCAGATTGACGATCCTTATGTTGGAGCCATCTCGCGACATGGCATATCCGTTCACGATGACATTTGCAGCGTCGGCAATCTCTTTTGCCTGAACTTCAGACATATCGAACCTCGACTTTCTTTATAGGAGCAAGAAACTTCTTGGGATCAATGAGCAGATTACGCAATATCGGGCGAATATCAATATATTCCTCTTCCTCTCCATGACCATAGTCTGCACCCACTTCGATATATCCTTCATGCCATTTTTTGACCGATGTGTATCTAACAAGGCTTTTTGGGGTAAGGAAACGAATGTTCGTCCCCCCAAAGGAGAACGACGTATAATCCGCCTTGCTTGTAAGTATCGCTGTCGTTGTCACGCGGCATATTATAGCATAGTTTCCGAATGTTGGGCGAAAGGAATACCTCCAATTCACGTTTTCATTCCGCCGCAATCTTCGGATTGGAGGATGCGTTTTGCTAGGGCTGCGAAGCGTTTTTCGGGCGTGGGGGCGGTAAGCTGCTCCACGAAGGCAGGGGTTGGCTTGTCCGCCTTGTAGAACACGGCGCGGCCTTTGCGCACGTCGATGCGGCGGATGCCCGCCTGCGCGCACAGGACGCGCAGTTCTGCGAGCTTCACGAGACGAAGCGCCGCCTTCGGGAGCTTGCCGTAGCGGTCGGCCAGTTCGCCCTTCAGGCGCGTCACGTCCTTGAGCGAGGAGGTTTCGGCGAGACGCCGGTGGAAGTCCATGCGCTGCCCTTCGTCCTCCACGTAGTCGTAGGGCAGACACGCACCCGACGCGTCGGCATCATCTGATCCCGGCGAGAAGTCGAGGAAGTCGAAGTTGAGCGTCACGTCCACCACGCCTGGTACGTTTTCACCTTTGAGGCGCGCGACCGTGCGCTGGAGGAGCTGACAGTAGAGCTGGAACCCGACGGCGGCGATGTGTCCGCTCTGCTCGCGTCCGAGCAGGTTGCCCGCGCCGCGGATTTCAAGGTCGCGCATCGCGATGCCGAACCCCGCGCCGAGTCCCGCATGGCGCTTCAAAGCGTCAAGGCGCTCGCGCGCCTCGGCGTCCACGAGACCTTCAACGGGCAGGAGGAAGTAGGCGTAGCCCTGTCGTGCCGAACGCCCCACGCGTCCACGCAGCTGGTAAAGCTCGGCAAGCCCGAAGCGGTCCGCACGGTCCACGAGAATCGTGTTTGCACGCGGGATGTCGAGTCCGCTCTCCACAATCGTGGTACACAGCAGTACGTCCGAGCGCCCCTTCGAGAACGCCTGCATCTTAGCAGAAAGCATGGAGGGCGGCATCTGACCGTGCGCCACCTCGATGCGCGCGTCCGGTACGAGCGCGCGCAGACGCGCCGCCGCCGTACTGATCGTCGAGACGCGGTTGTAGAGAAAGTAGACCTGCCCGCCGCGCGCGAGTTCGCGCGTGATTGCGGCACGCACCGTCTCGTCCGTATCGCGCACGATCCTCGTCTCCACGGCCACGCGCTCGCGCGGCGGTGTGCGTAGGATCGAGAGGTCGCGCGCGCCCGTCATGGAGAGGTAGAGCGTGCGCGGGATCGGCGTGGCGCTCATCGTTAGGACGTCCGCCGTAGCGCGCAGACGCTTGAGGTGTTCCTTGTGGCGCACGCCGAAACGCTGTTCCTCGTCAATGACGATGAGGCCGAGGTCGTGGAACTGCACGCGGTCGGAGAGGATGGCGTGCGTGCCGATCACGATGTCGGTGGCGCCGGAGAGCAGACGCGCGCGCGTGCCTTTCTTCTCCTCGGGACTTTGGAAGCGACTCATCGCCTCAATGCGGATGGGCGTGTCGGCGAAGCGCGCGAGGAAGGTCTCGTAGTGCTGTTCCGCAAGCACCGTGGTGGGCGCGAGCAGCGCGGTCTGGCGTCCGTTCATCGCGGCGATGAACGCGGCGCGCATCGCGACCTCGGTCTTGCCGTAGCCCGCGTCGCCGCACACGAGGCGGTCCATCGGCTTCGTCTGCGCCATGTCGCGCTTCACGTCCTCGATCGCGCGCGCCTGGTCGTCCGTCTCCTCGTAGGGGAACGCCGCCTCGAACTCCGTGACGCCCGGCGCGCTGATGTCGTAGGCAAAGCCCGGCACCACGGCGCGGCGCGCCTGCGTTTCGAGGAGGGACGCCGCAAGATCCTGCACTGCGCGTTGCGCGTCCGCCTTGTCCTTCGTCCAGCGCCGCCCGTCGAGACGGTGCAGCTTCACCTGCTCGCCCTTCACGCCCACATACCGCGAGAGGAGATGCGCGTGCGTCACGGGCACGTGCAGCTTGCCGCCGTCCGCGTACTCGATCGTGAACACCTCGCTGCGCGTGTCGCCCACCTCGACCTCGGTGGACCCGAGGAAGCGTCCGATGCCGTAATCCACGTGAACCACGTACTCGCCCGGCTCGATGTCGAACGACTCGGAAAGACGCTGCCCCGCCACACTCGCCGTCTGCACGCGCGGCGCGCGCCGCCGGTGCGCGAACACGCGGTCGCCCCGCGTCACCACCACGAGCCCCGGAACCTCGAACCCGCCCGCGAGCTCGCCGTCCTCCACCACGAGCGCGCCCTTCCGCGCCGCCGCCGCGAGGTGCGCCTCCAGACGTCCCCGCGCCGCCTCCAGCAGTTCGGGGCTGCGCGCCGACTCCGCACTCAGTTCCGCGAACCCCGGCAGCGGCGAACTCTGGAACGTCCCCTCCGGCACATCCGGAGGTGCGGGCATCCCCGTGAAGATCTGACGGAAGCCCGCATTTTGCAGCAGCGAATGGGAGAGGTCCACGTAGGAATTGTGGTCAACCCAGAGAATCGTCGCGCCGGACGGCAGGATGTCGAGGAGACGCGTCTCCTCTCCAGACGGCACGCTGACGGGCGAAAGCTCCGCCGAGGGAATTTTCTTCACGGAGGTCTGAAGCGCGGGGTCGAACTCGCGCAGCGACTCAAGGTCCTCGCCGAAGTACTCCGCGCGGACGGGACGCGCCGCATCCGGCGACCAGGCGTCCAGCACGCCGCCGCGAACGGCGTATTGTCCCATCGCCGTCACCTCGCCCGCGCGCTCGTAGCCAGCCGCGGACAAACTCGCCTGTACCTTTGAAAACGCGCTCCCGGCGTCACCTGGCACAAGGCGTATCGTCGCGGCGCCCACGGCTGCGGCGTCCGGCACGCCCGTCAGGAGCGCCGCACTTGGCGCCACGACGACGAGCGGGTATGGACGCATCCGCCACGCGCCGAGTGCTGTAGACACCTTGAGGCGCGCGGCCGTGGACGCAGGGTCGTCCTCCAGCGGCGGCGGGAATGCGAGCGAGCGTACGCCGCTTTCGCCCTCGAGCACACGCAGGTCGTCCGCCACCGTATCCGCCTCCGGGATGCCCGGCGTGACCACCAAAACGAAAGGCGAATCCTCCTCGGTAGGGCGCGCGCCCCGCGCTAACGAGGCGGCGGCAAACGCCGTGGCCGACCCGGAGAACGAAGGTAAAGCAAGGACGGAGGACGGGACGTCCGTCCCCTCCCCAAAAGCCTTCTCGAACAAGGCGAATCTCTTACTCGCCTTCTGCACGGACGCTATTATACCACAGTTGGGGGCAGCACGGGCGCGGGCGGTGAGTTTCCGAGAGGTTTTTCGGGGCTTGCGGGACTTCCGGGACAGCCGGGACCTCCGGGACTTCCGGGACTTCCGAGACCTCCGGGACTTCCGGGACCTCCGGGACTTCCGGGACCTCCGGGACTTCCGGGACCTCCGGGACTTCCGGGACCTCCGAGACCTCCAGGACCTCCGAGACCTCCGAGATATGCGGTTGTCCCGGTTGTCCCGGCTGTCCCGGTTGTCCCAGCTGTCCCGGTTGTCTCGGCTGTCCCGGCTGTCCCGGGGGCTCAGCTCACCGCCAGCCCTTTCGCTGTCGGATAGACCATACCATCCGATCCACCTTTCGCTTGATTTCGGCCGCAGTTGCCGCAAGCGCAACGGCATCTTGAGCGCCGAAGAGCCGCGAGTAGATGCCCTTGTCCCATTCTTCGCCTCTTGCCGCAGTCCGTGCCGCATGCATCCGCTCGCGCACTCCACCGTGTTTCTTGAAATCCTCTTCTTGCACGGCAATCATCTTGTCGAGCATGTAGCGCGTCTGATGACAAAGCGTAAGCATCAGATTTGCGACGGTCTCTCCTGGATGTGTCTCGAGGAGTGACTGCCAGGCCTCCCAGTCGGAATGTTCCTTGGCATATCCGCGCGCAGCGATGCGCCGCTTGTCGTCCATGGGCCATTCAACGGCACCGTGAGTCTTGAGCCAGTCAAGATAGTCTTCGATTAACTCATCGAGCGTGGCGCGGGCGACATTGGTGAGCTTGATTTCGGTTTCCTTTGAGGTGCCGCTGGCCGCACTACCCTCGGCGATGTTCTGTTTGCAGCTACGGGCGGCCTGCGTCATCTGATCAACCGTACGGTCGCCACGCGGCGGCAAAAACCTACGACAGAAAGCGACGGTTCCCTGATAGATGATATCGCTCTTGCGATAAACGAGTAGTTTCTTGTAGCCGCCGTGCGGTAACACAATCTGCGGCACTTCCGTCGCATGATTGATTCGCCCAGACTGCGCATCTTGGATGTTGTTTGAGGTGGGACGGGTTGGGTTCATTGCACTACCACCGGCAAGGGCAAAAGTGACTTCAGGGGCCTCCGAGACTTCCAATGCATGAGGTTGTCCCGTCCGTCCCGGCTGTCTCGGTTGTCCCGTCCGTCCCGGTTGGTTTCCAAATTGGCTTTCCATACGCCATTCCTTTCCCGGCTTGCGCCGATGCACGTATGATAGCAAATCATCGTGTGATAATCCTCACACAATCTTCACACAATCATCACATGATTATCACACGGATGTGATAATTCAGTTGTTTTAAAAGCTCACCTCGGATACGCTGGCAACGAGAATATCCGCCTTCCGAGCAACTTAATTACTCAAGCACCGGCTTGACGATCTTTCCGTCGCGCTGGGCCTCAGCGTCGTGGTCGTGCGCGATGTACTGTCCGTTGGAATCCATCCAGAGGATCAGCCGCTCGCGCTCCTCGCGCGTGAGCTTCACGCCGTGGTGGCCCGCGTCGAGCATCTTCCTGAGCGGGGCGTTCATCGCGAGATACCGGCCCGGCTCCGTGTAGGCGGGCGTGAAGAACGCCCAATTCGTTCGCTTCCTCTCGACCATTTCCCAGGCAAAGTAGTTGGTGCGATGTACGAGGTTGTTCCAGCTCGTCGAGAAGCCCCACTTGTCCTTGCGCCAGTCACCGGCGCGGAGGTCGGGTGCCTTGGGATTGCGCTTCTCGCCGTGGCACGAGACGCACTTCGCGTCGAGGACGGGCTGCACAAGGCGACGGTAGTTTAACGGCGCGGAACCGTCGGGCCCCGGCTTGATCGCACTCGGCGCGCGGCGCATCGCGAGGGGAAGGTTCGCCCGCGCCGTACGCCGCACATTCTCCTTGGGCTCGTGACAGCCGCTGCACAAAAGCCGTTCGCCGGGATGCAGATAGGTGTCGCTGCGCATGCTCTGCACGGCGCAACCGTCGGCGCGGAGCGCCTGGAAGAAGATCGGCACGCCCACCGGCGCGGTGAAGTACGCGCTGCCGTCCGCCTCCACCGGCACCGTGCCGAGGCACTGGCGTCCCGTCTGGTGTATCTCCGCACCGAGCCAGGGTTTCTGCTGCAGCGGCTTCACCTTCGGGAAGAGCTGCCACACGCGCAGGGCGGTAATCGTCTCGTTCGTCGGGAACGGGATGCGCGTGTCATAGACGTTGATGAGGCCGATCTCGCCAGTCTTAACCGGATTATCCGGAATTCCCGGATTATCCGGAATTTCCGGTCTTTCCGGTCTACCCTCTAGCGTTTGGTGCGCCAAAACTGGCGGCTTTTTTCGCGCGCCGATCGGCATTGGATCGAGGCATGAAATCGTCGGATGCGCATAGATGCGCGTCTTATTGCCAAACACGTCGATGAGCGTAATCGCGTAGCGGCGTCCACGCATCGGCACGTTGTACATGCCGTTGGCGTTGCCGTCGTAGGAGCAGATGTAGTACTTCTCGCTGAGCGGCCACGCCGTCGCATACGCGCCGCTGTTGCGGTTGCGTCCGCTGTTGAGCTCGGCTTCGGGGAACGGCTGCTCCGGCGTGATGCGGCGGATGGCGCTCATCTCGCCGTCATCCGGCACCGAGGGGTCGATCATAATGAGCGCGCCCGCCGCCCAGCCATGGTGGGGCGTCGCGGTGGAAACGTACTTGCGCGATCCAGGGATCTGTCGGATGTTCATCTCCATCCGGGGCGTGGTATCTGCGTTGATGCGCGTGTTACCGTTCAACTCGCGCGGGTCGCGTCCGTCGGGGAAGCACGTCCAGGCGTGGTGTGCCTGGCCGGAACCGCGATCGACGTAGTCCCAGCGCGTGTAGACGATCATGCCGTCGCTGTTCACGCTCGGGTGCCACTCGTTCGTCTCGTGGTGGGAGAGGCGGACGATGTCCGTGCCGTCGTCGAACATCGTGTGGAGGGTGAAGGACGGCACTGGACGGTTTCCCGAGCAACGCACGTAGCCGCCGCGCCGTTCAGATGTGAACGCGATCCGCCCGTTCGGCAGCCAGCACGGATCGAACTCGTTCCACGGTCCGCTGGTGAGCTGGCGCAGGTTCGAGCCGTCGAGGTTGCAGGTGAACACGTGATAGCACGTGCCGTCCTCCCATTTGTCAAGCTTGCTGTTGTTCTTCACGGCGGCGAACGCGATGCGCTTGCCGTCCCAGTCGATGTCCGGCGAGATGATCGCGCAACCGTCGAGTGTCTGCCCCTTCCACGCGCCCGACTCGATCACCTTGCCCGCGAGGATGTTGCGCGCAACGGGCTTGTCCGAAAACGGGTTTTCGAGGATGTACAGACCGTCGCCGCGCGAGATGCCGTTCTGCGTGCCGTGGAAGCCGTAGTACTGGTCGCACATGTGCGAACCATCGCGCCACTCGTTGAAACCGCACGGCTCGTGCGTGACGAAGAGCAGACGGTCGATTCCCTTCAGGAGCGGGTTCTTGAGCGAGATGCGCCGGTTGAGGTCCATCACACGTGTAAAGAGCGCGATGCGGGAATTCGTGTCGAATACGGCAAACGCATCCAATGCATAACCGGCGAGTTCCGTACGTTCGGCAGTGAGGTCCACCGACGCGGAGAGGTCGTCGAGCAGCGCGCGCGTACGGCGCAGGGCCACCACGAGCGGATCCGTATCGCCGGGGAGGATGCAGGCGGATGCATTGACGGAAGTATCCAGCACGTTCGTGGGCATGCGGTGCCAGTTGTCGATGTCGCGCTGGATGAATTTCCAGTCGGTGGGAACGGCACGCGGCGAGGGAACCTCCTTCACGTTCCACTTCTTGATCAGGTGGCGCGTAACCGCAAGGCGCTCCTCGTCCGAAAGGACGCGGCAGAAAAGAACCACCTCGCGCAGCTCGCGTCCACCGCTGCGCTCGCGGCTCTGCCTGTCCATCGTGAGGCTGTCGCAGGCGCACGGCGCGGAAGTCTCCACGCAGAACACCTGCGTCACGCCGGTAGGCGGACACTCGTTGTAGATGTCCGCCACCTCGTTGGTGCCGTTCCAGATGCGCGCGATCTTCGGGGACCATTCGCGCGAGGCGTACTCACCGTTCGGTCCGCGGTGGAAGTCGTAGCCCTTGCTGTCGCAGAGGATGTGGCAGTGGCGGTCCGCATCGAGCTTCCCCACGACAAACGCCGTACGGATGTCGGTGAAACGGAAAAACGTGATGTCGCGTCCGCTGGAATACTTCCCGAAATCGACGTATGGGCGCCCGTCCTTGTCCTTGCGCAGAATGGGCGGACGCGCGTTATTGCTCACGAAGTTGCCCATCAGGCATCCGCCACGCGCATCCCATCTCTCCATCTCCCAATCCCAGGTCAATGGCCTGTAATAGTCCGCGTCCAGCCACAGCACGGCATCCTGCAGCACATCCGGCTCGCCGGCCTTGAGCGCCGGCGGCGCACCGGAAAACGCAGAAGACGCGGTTAAAGCTGCAAGAAGCACAAATGGAATCTTTTTCATAGCGCCACACGTCTTGTCATATTCGTTACGGGGAATGTTTATCTGTTGTCGGCAACGGAAGCTTAGTCGGCTCGGGGAATGCCTGGTCGACGAACGGCGGCTTGCCGAGGCGTTGCGCGTCGACCGGCTTGAATTCGGGCTTCGTCGCGTCGGGCGGCGGTGTCAGGGTGCATTCGCCCGTCGTCTCGTCGACCTTCCAGTTCGCGGCGGGAATCATCCAGTTGTCGGGTCATTGCCGAGGATGTTGTTGATGAAGACGAACGCGCCCTGGCCGCATTCAACTTCGTCGAGCGAGTCGAGCGTGACGGAATGCGGCTTGAAAATCGGCGTGCGGCGCTTGTCGTTGTGGTAGTGGTACTTTCCGCGCATGCGGTTGCCCACAAACGCCGCGCCCTGCGAATAGGCCATGAGCGCCATGTCGGAGAGAAGGTCATTGCCCTCCACGAGGATCGGGCCGTGGTCCACCTCGAAGAAGAGGTCGCGCTTGTTCGCCCACATCCTGTTGCCGACGATGCGCGCGCCCTGCGCCATCCAGTCGAGCCAGATGCCGCCGATGTCGCCGCAGTGGTGGATGCGGCAGTTGGAGATCGTGAAATCGACCGCCGCGTGGATCTTGATGCCGGCCATCTCCGCGCCGCCGTACGGTTTCTTCCAGTGGCAGTAGGAAATGTCGCAGTCGTCGATCGTGGAGAACACCGCGCCGAGCGAGCCGCAGATTCCCGCCTGGCCGCAGTCGGTGATGCGGCAGCGGCGGACGAGGTGGTGTCCCACGCGGTCGAGTCCGTTCGAGATCGAACGCATGATCGTGTTGTGGTAGTTTGCGGCGGTCGGGCCGACGTTGTCGAACTCGTCGCCGTACTTGCCGAGCGTGATGCCGCTGCACTCCGTGCCGGACACCTCGCAGTCCTCGATCACCCAGCCCTTGCTCCAGTTGGTGCCCACGATGGCCGTCTGCTCGCTCGTCGGCGGCGCCCAGTTGGGTCCGGCGTTGACGAACGTGATGCCGCGAAGCGTGATGTAGTCACGATGCTCGACGACGGGGTAGAAGCACGCCGGGCGCACGATCAGCTCGGGCACGCAGACGTTCGGGTCCTTCTCGAACGCGGCGATGATCGTGCCGTACACCATGCCCTTGATCAGGACGGCGTTGCCCGGCTTGACCAGTCCGGCAAGGTTCATCGGACGCCCCACGACGTCCGCATCGCGCACGCGGAAGAGCAGGTCCTTCACGCCGGCGGCGGAGTCAGGCAGAGTCACCTCGATTGTATCGTACTTTCTCCAGTCGCCCGTGATGGGCGGGCGAACCGTCGCGAGCGGCTTCTCGGGCTTCGCCGCGTCGCAGATCTCGACCAGCGACTTGAACGACATGCTCGAGAAGTGGATCTTGAGACGGCGCGCGACGGGCGTTGAGAGGTCGAAGCCCTTGTAGAGGATCGTTGACTTGTCGTAGATCCAGCCGAGCTCCATGCCCCACTTCGTCGGGTAGCCGGGCCTCACGTTCGGGCTCTTCTCGGCGGCGGAATCGCCCGGCACGGTGCGCGTGCCGGAGGTGATGCCGGCGATGTTCACGAGCGCGCGGTCGGCCGCGCCGCCGTGGCCGAGGATGAGGTCGCGGGTGTGGAGCTCAAGCGGCTTGCCGTCCTGGATGAGGCGCGTGCGGAAGCGCTGCCGTCCGCCGCTGCCGAACCAGTCGCCGTAGATGAAGTCGGTGAAGGGATTGAGGCCGCCGAAAGAATCGTAGCGCAGGCGAACGGTCCAGAGTCCGTCGGGACGCTTCGTCCAGCCCCTGACGGGATCGGCGCCAGTCACGACGACCTTCTCGCCTTTCGCCGCCTGGTAGGTGATCGGCGCACCCGCGCGCCCCGCGTTCGCGGGTTTCACCCATTCGCGGTACGTGCCGTCGCGAATCGTCACCACGTCGCCAGCCTTCGCGACGTCCGCCGCCCGCTGGATGGTGCGCCACGGTTTCGCGGACGAGCCATCCGCCTTGTCGCAGCCATCGGTTGCCACAAAAAACTCCGCAGCCCCCGCATTAAGCGAGAGAACGGCACACAGAAGGATAGAACTATTTTTCATGCGGCGATTATACCAAATGGCCCCCCTCATTTCAACTTATCCTATTTGGTATTTTTAATCTCGACCTTCACGTTGCGAAACATGTACTTGTTCGGGCTCAGGTTCACGGGCTTGCCGCTCGCGGTGATCACGTTTTTGAGGACTACTTCCTCCGTGACATGGTAGAGATGCTTCTCCACGTAGTCGGCGCTCATGTTCTTCGGGTTGAACATAGAAAAAACGAACGGCCCGTCGTACTTCTCGGGATGCCTGGAGTCATCGATCTTGAGGCCGTCGAACACGATCCGTCGCGGCGCATGGCATTCGTAGCCGAAGTCGTGCCGATCCGTGCTGACGCCGTGGACGAGCGCGCTGGCGGCCTTTTTCCCGCCGCTCGGCACGAACGTGCAGTTGCGCACGATGAAGTCACCCCTCCAGGTGCTGCCATAGTCGCTGCGCAGGTTGAAGAACGAACGGCTGCGCACCGTGGTGTTCTCCACGAGGAACGTGCCGAATCCGATCGCGTTGATGCCCATGTAGCCGAGTTCGCAGTTGCGGACCGTCGCGTTCGCCACGCCCATGTGCGCGTCGAAGCGCGAGAACGTACAGCCGTCGTAGAGCAGGTTCTTGCAGTAGTTAGAACCGAAGATGCCCCAGTAGCGCCCGTCGTTGATGTCGGTCGTCTGGCGGCAGTTGACGAAGGAGACGTTGACCGAGTTGTTGGCGGAGATGTCGTACGACCCCATGCTCACGGGCTTGCCAGCGGCGCCGATCGTGCGGTAGGTCTTGTGCGCGGTAAACACGCAGTTCGTCACGAGGACATTGGCGCAGTACGAGGCGCCCACGAAGCTCCCGTACGGCGCGCCGTGGTCGCCCTCGCCCGTCACGTCGTGGCGCAGGCCCTCGATGCGCACGTTCGAACGGCGCACGGCGATGCCGCGCGCGTGGTAGGTGTACTTCGACTCGGCCTGGTTGGCGATCGTCGTGAAGGTACCGCCCTTGATCGTGAGCGTCTTCGCGTCCACGGGATGCGCCGTGAGGCGCGTGACCTCCGCGTAGTCCCAGACGATTGGCGTAGCGGGATCGATGGTTCCGTCCGCCGCGACGAGGAACACCTCCTTCTGCGGCGAGCCCTTGTTCTGGTTCAGCCCGTAGCGGATGTACTGGCGCACCTTGCCGTTCACAGCCTCCACGAGACAGGTACCGGGCAGGGACACGCCAAGTTTTGCCTGTCCGCGCGCAAGCGTCTTCACGCCCGTCACCTCGAACGAACGCGCCGTCGGATCCACGCGGAACACCGGCGCCTTGCAGTTTTCAAGCGTCCGGTCGTCGATCACGAACTTCGCCGTGCCGAAGTCGACGTCCGTCTTGATGACGGCCACCTTCGCGCCGCCGCCGATGTAGTACGTCTTGCCATCGCCCGCCCGCACGGGCACTCTCCTTTTGTTCGCCGCCGCGTGCGCGGCGACAATGGCCTTCTGGTCGTCCGTCTTGCCGTCGCCGACGGCGCCGAACTCCTCGTAGGTGACCACGTCGGGAGAGGTACACGTCTGCGCGTCCGCCGCCATGCAGAGAATGACAACAAACGTACAACAACAAGTTTTTGCAATCTTCATCGTTTCCATCCCATCATTCATCAGTTCCAACTTTACACTTTACACTCTTTCTCGATGATCGGCATGTCGATGTTGCGCTTCTTCGGGTTGAAGTTGATGCCGACGAGCGTCACGGGGCGCTCACCGCCGATCCACTTGTCGGCGTAGCCGCGCTCGCGTATCTGCCTGATTGCCGCCTTCGCGCTCCTGCCATACTTGAACTCGAACACGCAGACCTCCTTCGGCGTCTCGATCACCGCGTCGGCGTAACCGAGCATCGTGGCGACCTCCGGTTGGGGATTCGCCCCCGTCATGGACGCGAAGAGCAGAAAGGGCTATCTGCTGCTTTGCCTTGTCGACGAGCGCGTTGAACGGGCTCTCCTTCAATCCCATCACCTGAGAGAGATAGCCGCGCTTCAGAGCCTCGCGCACCTCGAGGTTCGGCGGCGCGAGAACGAAGCACTCCTCTCTTCCCATATCAGGATCGCCGGGTCTGGTCTCCTTGATCGTGAGATACCCGCCCTGGTACAGCAGGGACTCCATCGGCAACGACTCCGCGTCGCACACGTCGAGCATGAACGCATCCGCCGACACGTTCTCAATGTCACTTGGCAGTTTTCCAGCCCTCTCAATGCGACTGATGATGAGCGACGTCCTGCCGGTCATCTCCCAGTAGCCCTTCAATTCGCCACTCTCAAGCGCACTGCCAAGCGATACAGGATTGCAGACCCTCGCCTCAGACCGTGGCGAGAACCTATAGCCGTCGTACCAAGAGAGAAGCCCCGCCTTCGCCTCTGCGAAATTCTTACCGTTCTTTGCGCCGAACTCCTCAACGTTCTCGCGCAAGGGCCCGTCCAGCTCCTCCGGCGTGTAGCCGAGGAGCGTCGCGAAACGCCCGTCCATCGAACGGTCCTTCAGGTGGTTCAATCCAGAGAAAACCGAGAGTTTCGTCAGCTTCGTGACGCCAGTCATCATCAGGAAGCGGATTGAGTCGGAACTGAACTTCAATTTCTCGTAGAAGTCGTGCAACAGCTTGCGAACGCGTTTCAGCGTAGCCATGTCGTCAAGAAACGCGGCGACCGGTTCGTCGTACTCGTCTATGAGGATCACAACCTTCCCCGTCGGTGACTTCTTCGCTGCAGCCTGTATGAATTTCCTGAACTTCCCGGGAATTGTGCCTTTTTCGGGAATCGAAAGTCCAACCTGCGTGAACAGCCCGTCAACCAGTTCCCCCAGCTGCTCCTTGACCTCGTCGTAGTTCTCTCCGGACACGTCGCCCATCGTGAAGCTGTACACAGGCGTCTGCGTCTCCCACCCCTCCCACGGAAGTGAATCGAGAGCAAGGCCCCTGAACAACTCGCGCCGCCCCTCGAACATCGCCTTGAGCGTGGAGAGCATGAGCGACTTGCCGAAGCGGCGCGGACGTGAGATGAAGAGCTGCTGGTCCGCATCGTTCGCAAGTTGGTACAGCAGATCCGTCTTATCGACGTACTTTCCCTTACCTCCGAGTATCAAGCTCGGAAAGTCGAACACGCCCGTCGTGGGCACCTTGATTCTGCGCTCTTCGTTTTCCATCGGCACGTATTATACCAAAAACACGCGCACTTGTGCGGGGAAAATTAAAAACGGCCACAGCCACCCAACCCGGGAACGGCGCGCTCGGTGATCGCGCCCTACCAATGGTAGGGGCCGACCACCGGGCGGCCCGCACAGGGAACGCCGTCAGCGGACGAGGATCGTGATGCCCATGAAACGCTTGAGACGCAGACCGCTCGCTTCAGGGACATTCGTCATTCTTCATTCTTCTATCGCACTACCGCACGATCAGCAAGAAACCGGCACCTTCGAGGTAGAGGCCGTCTGCCTTCGGGACGAGCCGCTGTCCCTTCTTGGCGGGCAGGAACGTCACGCCCTCCGGAATCGCCGACCAGGAGATGAGCTGCTTGCCGTTCGCGGTCCTTGTCGCGTTCCGCGCGCGCGCCAGCACGCTCACCGTCGCGCCGGAGGCGAACGAAAGCGTCTTGAGGCCGTCGGTGGTGAACGCCGCCGTCATCGGCAGCGCGTTCGTGCGGTTCGAGAGGTCGATGGCCGAGCCGTCCATGAGCGTGCAGCCGTAGAAGTAGTCGTGTGCGGACGGCTTGAACGTGCCATATACGTTCAACGCCGCCGATCCGAGGTTGTAGTTGTCGTTGAACACGGCCTCGTAGTCGCGTATGCTCGATGCGCTGTTGATTTTCAAAGCGCTGCCGACGATGAAGTCCACGTTCGTCGAGACGTGTTCGATGTTCTGCATCAGCAGATAGCCGCCGGACTTGATGTCGATCTTGCCGGGTCCCTCTGGCGAGCATGAGTCGAATATGAGGTTTTTCGCCCAGGTTATCGACACTTCAAGGGTGTGCCCGTTCATGACGAGCGGAGAACTCTGAAACTTCATGTCCCCCGTCACCTCAAGATACGAATCGGCGGTAAGCCGCTTTGCGCAGTTGAGCTGCGACGAGGATCCCTTCACCGTTCCGCCGTTGAACACGATCGTAATGTAGCCGAAAGCCGTCATTCCGTTGAGGTCGAGCGTGGCTCCCCTATCGACGGTGATGATCTGTGATTCCGCATTCTTGTAGCCGTTTCCGCCAAAGGGCCAGGAAGATGACCTCGCCCCGCATTTCAAAGTCCCCGAAGCGGCTTCCGTTCCGCCGGTGTACGTCTGGTTCGCCTTGGTCGCCACAAACACGCCGAGGCCCTCCGTCACGAGACGCAGATTGCCGTCCAGAACGACCTTGTCATTTGTGAAGGTCGCATCTTCCGCGATGTGTACGTGCAGTTCGCCGGGATGTTCCGCGTCGGTCGTCGAATCGGTGAAGCCGCTCTTGCCAGAGGTGATGGCGCTGAAGTCGTTCACGTCGAGCTTGTGTCCGCGAAGATCAACGTATGCGCCGTCGCGGAACGCGACCGTGCCGAGGCCCGTCCAGTCGCAGTCCGCCGCGAGCGCAATGTCCTCCGAAAGCAGAAGCCCGGCGTACTCAAACCCCGTCGTCGCGGGGAAGCTCATCGCCGTCGTGCCGGAGAGGCGGATGTACGTGGAGGCGTTCGGCGCGGCGCCGGGAATCTCGTTGCCCGCCGTGTCCGTCACGCGCCAGTTCGCCGCGTCAAGCGGATTGCCCGCCGTGCCGCCGCCCGTCCACTCGGCGATGCGCGTACCTGCGGGCATGACGCGCAGCACGAGGTTGCCGCCCGACCAGTCGCGGATCACCGCGTATTCGGCGGATTCGTCCAAGCTCGTCGTCACGACTATGTCGCCGTCCGAGAGATTGCTCCCCTTCAGCACGTTGTATTCGCCCACGCCGCTCGCGCCGAAGTCGTAGTGAAGCGCCCCGCCCTTTGCGAAAACTCCGTTGATCGTCTGCCTGAGGGAAAGCGACAGCGTCCCGTCGATTTGCCACTTGCCGTCGCCGGAAGTCGAGGTCGTACCCACGCACGGCAACGCGGAAATCTTCACCGTTCCGTTTGTCACGGCGATGTTGCCCTTCGTCGGCGTCTTGAGCGTCAGCGTCCCAGTTCCGCCCATCACCAAGTCCCAAGGATAGGTGAACGCATGGCCTCCCATCGACGCGGAGTAACCCGTCGGAGCCCATACGGCGTCGTACGGACCGTCGAGCGTCAACGTCGTGCGGGAGCAAAGATCATCTTGCAGGAGGAAGTAAATCGAGTTTCCGTACTTGTCTTTGGCGGGGATGCTCCAATCGCAGGTCGAAGAGAGGCGGATCGCATCGCCAGCAAGCAAGATGTTGTAGTAGTTTTGGTCTCCTGGCGAATTGGCTCGGAACGGTCGTTCCGTCGTAAGCACGATGTTCGAGATGCCAAGGCGAACCCACGCCCTCGACTTCAGCCCTACCGATCCGACATTCAACGTGCCGGCACCGCGAAGAATCGGATCGACGTTTCCGAGGACGTTGAACGCCTCCGCCTCAAGTGTGCCGTCGAAATAGAGGTTGTACGTACCGGCGCACTGGTATTCCTTGGAGAGAACGACCGAGACATCCTCGCCGATGCCAGACGGATTCGCGCCCTTGTTCGTCATGCGCCGCGCACGGAGGGTCGCGGGAGGGCGGCTGTCCCCAGCCGCCGTGGCAACATAATTCGTGCAGTTGCTATTAGCGCCGTCCAAATAGATGTCCGCCCCGGAGAAGTCGTTGTCGCCCTTCAGGAGAAGCGCGCGGTCGCCCGAGCGGAACTGCGTTCCCTGCCCGGCGAACGTCACGTCCTCTAACGCGAGCGCGCCTTCGGAGGAGATGATCCAGCCACCCTCCGAATCGCACACGCCGCCCTTCACCGCGCCCTTTATCGTGAGCGCACCTTCGCCGCTCTTCATGAGCTGCGTGCAGTTCGGCGCGGCGAGTCCGGCGTTGAACGTCAAGTTGTACGCCGTCGGGTTGTTGGAGACGACGCCCTCGCCCGTGAATATCACGGGCACGTCGTACACGAGGTCGTGCGCGGGATTCGTCCACTCCGCCGTAATATCGACGAGCGCGCCGCCCTCCCACTTGTAAACCGCGGCAGGATCGGCGATCCCCGCGAGCGCCGCGAGCGCGGGCGCGAGCGGCGCGTCCGGCGCGGCGGGTTCCGCCGGCGCCGCGCCCGTCGCAAGGCGGAAGCCGAGGTAGTTCGCATGGCAGCCCGCCGTCGCGATGCACGGCCTGTCGGCGGCACGCTCCCACGTGCCCTTCGCCGCAAGCGCGGGCGAGCCGAGGATACGGCACCAGCCCGTGTAGGGATCAACGGACGACGTCCATTCGGCCACGTCGCGGCGCATGTTGCCCGCAAATGCCGTCTCAAGCTCGCCCACAGTCGGAAGCCTGTATCCGGCATCCAGCCACGCGATGAACTTCTCGATCTCGTTCTTCGAGACGTTCACAACGGGATCACCGCCCGCCCCTTCCGCGAACGAGAACGCCTCTCCCACCGCGTCCTTGTACTCCTTCCACTTCGCGTTCGTGACGGGCGTCTCGGTGAACTGCGCGAACGTCGAGGGATCGGCGCAGGTGACGCCTTGCGAGGGCGAGGGCACCGACGCCGCAACGGTCTTCGACGTGATGGAGAACTCGTCGAACACGCCGATGTAGCTGCCGTCCGCGTTGAATCCGTGCGCCGTGTAGGTGAGCGTGGCGCCCTCGACCTTCAGCTCGCCGTAGCTCTGCACGATGCCCATGCGCACGGGTTCCGCCGGACCAAGGACGCCTGTCTCCGTCACGCTCTTCTGACGCGCCGAAAGGAAGGGAACGTCCTTGTGTCCGCCGATGAAGGTGGCGTCGCCGTAGTTGGCGCTGACATTCTGCTCTTCATCGAGATACCCTGCGCCGCCGTTCGTGAGCTGCACAATGCCGTCCTTGTGGATGCGCTCGTAACCGTGCATGTGGCCGGACAGCACCATGTCGATTCCGCCCGTCTTCGCGGTTTCGAGGAGCGCCTGGTTGTTGTTGCCGCCCCAGCACTCCAGCCAGAACGGATAGTGCTGCACGAGGATGCGGAACTTCGCCGCCTGCGCGCGCTCAGTCGCAAGCAGATCCGCGAGCCACGTCTGCGTTGCGGCGGCGGTCATCTGTCCGTGGTCGATGAAGATGAAGAGCACGTTGCCGCGATAGAGGTAGTAGTTGCCCGACGCGCTCGTACCGTATGCCGGTTCGTCAACCGCGCCCGTCTCAAAGTACGGCTTGTTCACGGTTTTGCTCGTGTCGTGGTTGCCCCACGCCACGTAGTACGGGCGCGTCCTGCCGAATATCGCATCGGTACTGTCGAGGATGCAGGGGCGAATTTCCGAGTCGTAGTATCCGTTGGACGCCATGTCGCCCGTCGAGATGCCGAAATCGACGTCCCGCGAAACCGCGTGCTGGAACATCCGCGTCACGTAGAGGAAGATGTCGGAGTCCCAGACGTGGTAGCTCGCACGGAGCCCCTGCTGGTTGTCGCCCCACACGGCGCAGGTGAAGGATTCGTCAGCGCTCTGCGTCCAGAGCGACACGGTACCTTCCGTGTTGTCCGCCGGGTCGTCGAACGTGAGCGCCTGACCGTAGTAGCCGAGGCGGTACGGAATCGTCTGACCTTCCATGCCATCGACCGTGATGTGCGCCGAGTAGATCCACGTGCCGCCGTTGCCCTCCACGCGCGTCATCGTGACCTTCTGCGCGTAACCCGCGCCGTACTGCACTTCGAGGCCGTCCCAGCGAGTCGCGTCCTCGGCGTCCTTCACGCCCTCGCACATGATCGTGAAGCGGTTCGTATAGACGTTCTGCTGCCACGGCCAGGTGACCAGCACGTCGCGTGCCGCGACGGTCACGCTCACGACCTCGAACGGCGTCGCCAGCGAAGTCCACGCGCCCTCCACGCCGTTCTGCGAAATCGCCTTCACGCGCGGCGTCATCGTCCCGACCTCGTTGTACTTGTGCGTGAACGTCACGGACGTACCCGGCGGCACAAGCTGCGTCGAACACTCCCCAGTGCCGTCGCCGAAGTCGATTGCGAAGGAGACGTACTCGCCGTCTGGATGCGTCGCTGAGACGGTGAACGTGACCTCATCGACGCGCGCCTTGACTGGATCCGCCGGAAGCGCCGCAGATACGGTTGGCGCGTTGGGCGCGTTGCCGGAGAACGTCGTCCCCGCGCCGCCGAGCGCGGCAATCTCGTCCGGCGTGAGCGCGGAGTCGTAAGCCGCAAGCCGCGTCACGTCCGCGCCGATTCCGTCGAGGAACGTCATCGTGGAGGTTGGGTAGTAGTGGACGCGCCCGCTCGCCGCCCACGTGACGGCCAGGCGATGCGCGGCCGTACGGTCGAGCGCGTTCTCGCTCCAGTAGCCCCACGTGCTTACCATTGTGCCTGCGAGGAAATTCGCGGGGGCCGTCGTGGTCGTGAAACTGCCGGAGAGCGTGCTGCCCGTGCCGTAGATGCCGGAGGCAACATTGGCGGCGTTCTTGACAAGCACGCCTCCGTCCGTCTGCACGGCGGGGAGCGTGATGTCGAAAACGTACGTCGCGGCGGACGGCGCAGCCGCGCGCGCCCACTCCCAACCGTTGCCGTCCGCCGCGAGCGTCGAACCGCGCGAAACCGCGAAACCGCCTGCGCCGTCAGCCGTCCACACGCCCGCAGGGGCGACCGTCGGCAGAAACGACTCGTCGGCCCTCTGCGCAAGCGGACGCGAGTGGAGTTCCGCAATTTCCGCATCCGTCAGAATGCGGTCGTAGAACGCCGCGTAGGAGATGTCGGTGTCTTTGTCCTCTCCGTTATCATCGCCGAGGAGGACGAAATAACCGCCCTTGCTGGGGCTGATGGTCGTGTGCATGCTGGTTCGCGTAACATATTTCTTCCCGTTGACGAATGCCACGCTCGTGTTCGCCGACTTGTTGTAGGTCATTACGACGCGCATCCATTCACCCGGCTTGACGCCTAGGACGGAACTCGTGACGTTGCCTTTGTATCGGATGTATATTCCATCTGAAGAGTTGCATGAGATCCAGATAGGGCCGTCCGGATTATTCTTACCTTGCAGCAGCCCGTGGTAGTTGTTGACCTTGTTCGCGTTGTCCGGGATGGACACGTCCATCACCAAAGTGTAGTTGCTGTTGTTCGTGAGGTTGTGGTAGCACTTGAAGCCGTTGTTCATTCCCGCAAGCGAATGTCCGTCGCCGGGGAGGACGCCGTCCGTGCCGTCCGTGAAGCTGGCGGTTTGGCCGGAGCGCGTGAGCCTTTCGAGGTCGCGGCCGACGGTCGCCTTGAGGGGGTTCCCGGCGGGGAACGTCCATTCGCCCGTCAGCCCCGCCTTCGTGTAGTGCGGCAACTTGGCCTCGTAAACGGACGCCTCGTCGTACAGCTCTACGTAATCGACGTACATGAGGTTGTCCTCTCCGTTATCGTCTGCGCAGAGGAGAAGGTGCCCAACGCCGTTTATCTGCGTGAGCGGCTCGCCGGAGTCGGAGAAGTACGTCCTGTGGTTACCGTTGTTGGCGTTACCGCACAAAGTTGTTTCATCGAGCGTCACGTCCCAGCGCTGGTTTCCGGCGGAGACCGTGATCGTGTGCCACGCGCCGGGCGACACGACATTCTTGTAGTAGTCGCCGCTCTTGAACCGTCCGCCGCCAAGGGTGGTGTTCGCATTGATGAAGAGATCGCCGTCAGTCGTACCGGTGCGGTTGAAGAAACAGTGCCACGTACTGGCGGCGGTAGTCCAGCAGCGTATCTTCATCGTCCAGTTGTGGTTCTTCACGGCATCCGGAATCGGCAGGGCGATGTGCGAGGATTTCGGGATCGCGATGGCGTAGTTGCCCTCGCAAAGGTTCGTCGCCGCAGTTGTCGCCTGGGCGTCCGGGCCTGCGTAGTCGGGCGAAACGACGTACATCATCCCGATCGTGCCGGTATACTCCGAGCCAAGCGCGCCCGCCGCAACGGCGGCGTCAACCGTCCGCGTCCCCTTGCCCACGTAGTAGCACGGCTTGCCGGCGCCGCCGACCGTGGCCGCGAGGATGTTGGTCGACGTCGGGTTCGCGGGATCGTAGTTGTTGAAATCCCACTTCGCCACAAGCCCAGCTTGCACCTGAAGCGTCGCGCCTGCCGCGACCACAAGAGCCATTGCACAGATTCGTTCTCTCATCACGTTTCCTCCTGTTTCAAATTGGCATCTTCTTCAAAGACAACCTCTACAACTTTTGGATGGCCTGTATGATACCATAATCTCACCGCCGCCCACAAGCCGAAAATGCCGGCGCGCGGGCGTGTCCTCGACCGATTCAATGGATCACTTCACCCACACGGAGATCCGGCGGGCCTTGTACGCGCCGGCGTTCGCGGAGAACGTCCAGTCGGGGTGCCGGGTCGTTGCCGTGCCGATACCCACGTCGCAGGCCACGCGTGCGTTGTTGAAGTGGTTGAAGGAGAAGATCGTCTTCTTCGCCGCGAGGTCGTGTACCTGCAGGCAGCCGTAGCCGAACTTTGACGGATTGGTGGGCGTATCGTTGAAGTCGAACTGCCTGTCGTCGCCGCCCGCCGGCGTTGCCGAGCGCCTGGCCATGTAGGAGCTGTTGTAGAACTCGATGAAGCCGTCGGCGGAGTCCGTGAGCGGATTGACGGACGAGACGTTCGTGCGCACGGTGAGGTTGGCGACGGGCTGGCGGTAGAGGCGTGCGCCCGGCTTGGCCGTGAGGACGAGGTCGCCGCTCGAAGAGGCGAAAGCATCCATCGCCGCGAGCGCGAACGTCGTGTCGCCGTTCTTGTCCTGGAGTTCGAGGAGGTAGGCGACGCGCGTCACGCCATCCTTCGTGGCAAGCATCTTGGGCGGATTGCGCGTGAAGTCGCACTTCTCCGGGATGTCATAGCGCTGCACGCACGTCATGCCCTTCAGCTCGGGCAGCTTTTCCGCCGCACCCATCGGCACGGGCGCGCCGCAGCGGAACGGGCCAACGGGCAGTCCCGCGCCGTTTACGAGATTCGGCGTCGAGCCGTTGTAGGGGGCGAAGCGCATGGCGAGCGGCACCTCCACGCCGGTGGCCGTCAGCACGATGTCCGAACCATCGATCTTCGCCTGTGCGGGCACCCACGCGCCGCAGACACCGCGCACCTCGAACTCGTTGGGCGGCAGGCCGTCGCGCGTCTTGAGGCCCTCGGCGTCGGCGAGGGACACGCGCAGCGCGTTCCCCTCCACCTTGTAGCCCTTCAGCGTGGGCGTGCGCCACGGGCGCGTGAACGTTCCGTACACGCGGTCGAGCGCCTGGTCGGCCATGCGCATCCCGACAGTGCGTTTGTCGGTGGGATGGATGTCGTTCACGTCGCCGACGTCGTTGATCACGGTGTAGCCGCTGTTCGGCACCTTCTCCGGGACACGTGCCTGCGCCTCCTGCATGAGGGCAAGAGAGGTGTCCTTCGCGTTATTGTACTTGTAAGGCGCGAGCTGCACGAGAAAGTACGGAAAGTCGCCCTGGCCCCATTCGCGACGCCAGCCGCGCACGAGTGACACGGTCTTGTCGGTGTAGACGGCGCCGTCGCGCATGTTGTGGCAGCCCTGATACCAGATCGCGCCCTTGATGGCGAACGGTACGAGGCCCGACACCATGCCGTTCCAGAGCACGGTGGGGACGTCCTGCGGACGGTTCCACTTGCCGAGATTCTGAAGCATCCAGAGGTCGTCGGGATGTCCGGCGGGCGTCCACGGCTCGATGCCGGTACCGCCCCACGAGGAGTTGATGAGGCCCACGGGCACCTTGAGCGTCTTGTGGAGGGTTTCGCCGAAGAAGAACGCCACGGCGCTCTGCGGCGGAATCGTTTCGGGCGTCGTCGTGACCCACGTAGCCTCCACGTCGTCAAGCGGGACATTGGATATCTTGTGTGCGACATTGAAGTGTCGGATGAGCGGCCAGTTCGCAGCAGCCACTTCCTTCTCCCAGTTCTTCACCTTCCGACGCGAACTCATGGTGAACTCCATGTTGCTCTGTCCCGCGCAGAACCACACCTCGCCCACGACCACGTTCTTGAACACGCGCGTGTTGTCGCCCATCACGCGGAACTCGGCGCCTTCGGCGCACGCCCTCAGCGGCGCGAGCTTGAGGCTCCACTTGCCCTGAGCGTCGGCGGTGGTCGTAGCCGTCTGCCCCGCGAACGACACGGACACCTTCTCGCCCGGCGCGGCCTTGCCCCACACGGGCACGGGCTGCCCCTGCTGGAGTACCATGTTGTCCCCGAACACGCGCGGCATCGACACCGCCGCCACGCACTCCGCTGCGACGAACGCAGTCACAATCCACATTAATCGTTTCATCAGTTACTTCCTTTCCATTTCATTTGAAGGTCATGTATCACGCACCGCCAAGGGCGGCGGCTACGCACGGTGGCACAAGGTCGTCGACGGGTTCGCCCGCGAGCAGGCGGCGGCGGATCTCGGTGGAAGACTCGCGCGTGCGCGGATACGGCACGAACGTGCATTTCTGGCGCAACAGCTCCACGTCCTTCCATTTCGGAATATCCGCCACGTTGTCTTCCCCGATGATGTAGTAGAACGCCGCGCCGGGGAACCGTGCCTCGGCGGCACGGATCGTGTCAATCGCGTATGTGGGTCCCGAAGGTTGACGAATCTCGAAGTCCCACGCCTCGAAGCGCGGGTCCAGGTCGGCGACGAGTCGCACGAGCTCCCAGCGCCGGGCGTCGGAAAGACCGCCCGCGACGGCGCCGTCCGCCACCTTGAACGGATTGACCTTCGCGGGCACGAACAGCAGCCGGTCGAGGGACAGCTCCTCCACGGCCCGCCGGGCGATGCCCAGGTGGCCCGAATGGACGGGATTGAAGCTCCCGCCGAAGATGCCGATTCTCTGCATGCCGCAGAGTATACCATAAAAGGGCGTGTTTGATGCAATTAATGGATTATGGTACAATCTTGGCGCAATGCGAAAAAACCATAAAAAATGCCAAGGGTCTCGACTCTTCATGCATCTTACATGTTGATGGATGACGACAGCAAGATTCTGGAAGAGCTACGGGAACGCCCCGGCACGGGGGCGAAACTGCTCGTCGATGCATACGGACGCCGCCTTTACGCGGCGGCGATGCGTCTGTGCCGCAACGAGTCCGATGCGGAGGATCTCGTCGCGCGCACGCTCGCGCGCGCAATCCAAAGCATCGGTTCGTTCAAGGGCGAATCGGCGTTCTTCACCTGGTTGTGCTCGATCCTGGCAAACTTCTTCAAGATGGACCTGCGCAGGAAAGGAGCCAATTCCCTTGAGTTTCCCGATGAGCTGCCGGAGGTGGCTGACGAAAGGCCCTCTCCGGCGGAGTCCCTCGAGCGCGCGGACGACGCGCGCGAAGTACGCGCGGTCGTGGCGGCGCTTCCCGACAGGTTACGCGAAGCGGTCGTGCTTTTCTATTTCTGCGGGATGTCCGTTCCCGCAATCGCGGAATCGCTGGGAGCGCCCGAGGGGACGGTGCATTACCGGCTTCACGAGGCAAAGAGGGCGATCCGCGAAAAAATCGCCGGAAGAACCCAAGGATGCCCGCCTTTCGCGCATCCAACCAAATGCAAGGAGCAAAAGCCATGAACGACGCCATTCATAAAGAGACGGGATTCGACGAGCTCGACGCGGCACTCGCGGCGGCGCTCGGCGACGCGTCGGCATGGCCAGCCCCATGCGACGGATTTGAGGAAAGGTGCGTTGCGCGCGTGGAGGGAATTCTTAAGGGCAACAAGATGCGGCGTCCGTTCTGGTCGTTCGGCCGGGCAGCGTTCCTGAAGCTCGCGGCGTCCCTCGCGGTGCTGCTTGGTGTCTACGCTTTTGTGTTCTACGAGCTTGCGGATTCGGGTCCGCAGGTGTCGGAGCAACACCCTGCGTTGGAATTCTGTTCCACAGACGACATCGGATACCGGTGCGAACGCACAGTGAGATTTCTGGAAAAGAACGTATCGCGAGGGGCGGCTACGAAGTTCTTGGCGAAGGCGTGTACGGCGGACGGTATATGATGTAGGCAGAAACAATTTCAAGTCAACAAAACAACAAACAAGGAGGCAACCATGAAGAAAACGCTCAAGATCATCAAGTGGACCGCAATTACGGTCGTCGCAGCCTTTGTAGTGGCGTCGGCATACGTCGGAATGAATTCCTTTGACTGCGAACCGCCGGACATATCGAGGTTCATCAACCCAATGGAGGTGCCGACCGATGCGGACAACGTGTACTGCGCCTTGGTCGCCGCGACGAACGTGGTCAGCGAAAAGACCGGCAAGCTCGTACTTGAAGGCATATTCGAGAAGCACAAGGAGGCTTTTGAGAGGTATAGTCAGCATAAGGGCATGACGACGGAGGAAAGGGATTTGATTCTTGCCGAGGCGACAAAGCTGCTTGCTCTATTCCACGAGGCAGCGCAGCGCAAGACATGGTACGCCTTCGACCATGCTACCGGGAAGCGGCTGTTTTTCCCCGCCATCACCAGACTCTTTCAACTGTCCAGGCTTGCAGAGCTTGAGGCCATGCGCCATCTGGAGCGCGGAGAGACGGGTGCGGCGACAGGCGTTGTCCGCGACATGCTTTTGCTCGCGCGCAAGATAGAGAACGACTCGGAGTCCGCCGTCAGGTGGCTGGTGGCGAATGGCTGTCTTTTGCGGTATGCAGACAACATTGCCATGAAGCTCGTGCAATCGGGCAAGGCGACCGACGAGGACCTTGTCCGCCTTCAGGACGCCCTGCGACAGTTCGAGCTGCCAAACAGGCACGAACGTGCGCAGAGGATGCTGAACAACGATTTTACGGTGTGCTGCGGGCAGATGATGGAACAGGTTGACACTTCGGAGATCTCGACTTTCCTGAAGAACAGGGACAACTCGACCGCACTGGATGCATGGGTGGCGCGGATCGTACCGCTGATCAGGCCCTACGCCTTTCATCGCAATCGCTCATGGACGACATACGCCAACCTACTTGACAAAATGAAGGAACGTTTCCGTCTCGGCTATGACAAGGCGGAGTGGGAAAAACTTGAAGAAGAGGCGCGCGTTGCGTACGGCGCTACAACCGGCTGGCGCTTTGGACCGAACTTTGCCGGCAAGAAGATGATAGAGGAGACCATGCCGGCGTGGCAAGGCATTGCCATTTCCATCGCGAAAAGCAGCTTTCAGCACGCCGCCGCGGAAACGGTCGTTGCGGCGGCGCGGTTCAGGCGTAAGACCGGCGCATATCCTAAAACTCTGGCGGAACTTGTGCCTGAGTTCCTGCCGGCCGTGCCGGAAGACCCCTTCGCGCACGGCAAGGAACTGAAGTACGACGCGACGCGCGGCGTCATCTGGACGGTCGGCAAGGACTCCAAGAAGAACCGCAACTACGAGTTCAACATCAACGGCCGCTGACAGGCGGTTTGGCTCACTCGTGCGGGCCGTATTCGACCGGGAACCAGGTTCTGTAGTAGTTGTCGCGATGCCAGGTATTGCCGGCTGAGGCGTAGTCGCAGAAAAACACGGTCGCGGGATTGCTCGCTTCGGGATTCTCGTGGTGGGAGCCAAGCGGGAGCGTCGCGGAAAACGCCATCCAGATGTCGTCCGAGGGCGTGCGCACTGCCGCGAACGTCGGCATCGGCTGTCCGTCCTTGATCCCGCGCCTGAACGGCTCCGTCAGGTCGCCGTCCGCAAAGCGGCTGTCGCGGGCGAGCAGGACCGGACCCCGCGTGAATGCAACATGATGATTGCGCGTATGCGCGACAACCGGCATGTCAAACTTGATCTCCACGATGTCACCGAGCTTCCAGTCCCTCTTGACCGTGAAATACGAACCGGCCGTGACCCCTTCAAGCGCCTTGCCGTTCACCATCACCTCCGTTTTTGCGCTCCATCCCGGAATGCGCAGCCTGAGCGGGGCTTCGCCCACGCCCTCCGTGTGACTCACGATCCGCGCAGTGTTCGAGCGGGGATAGAGCGAGTACATGTCGAATGCGACCTTACGCCCGTCCGGCAGTTCGCCGCTCACAAGCGCCGACGAATAGAAGTTGAATGTCGCGACACCGTCGCGCACTGCAAACAGCTTCTTGAGGAAACAGAGGAATCCGCGCGGACCGTTTGCCGTGCAGCAGTCGGTGTGCATGTAGCAATGATGCTGCCCATGGTAACGGTTGCCGGAGAGAGGCGTGTATCCCGCGAACTCGGCGCCGTCGGCTTTCATGGCCCCAAGATAGGCGTTATAGAACGTCTTTTCAATCTCGTCCGCCCACTTCGGGTTGTCGGTCGTGTCCAGCAGCTTCTCGCAGAAGCGCATCCATGTGGTGGTGACGCACGTCTCCTGCAACCTGAGGTACGGCAGATGCTGCTTGCGCGCCCCGTGAAACCACGCTTCGGAGCAGGCGCATCCTCCCGCAAGGTTTATCTCCTCCTTCACGATGTCCTCAGCCGTCATAACAGCGGCCTTGAAAATGTCCTCCACCGGCGGCACCGAGTAGTGGGCATTTCCACATTTACCCGATTTCACAATTTCACAGTACTCCAACAGCCCCTGGTAGCAGCTCATCATCTCGTATGACTTCCAGCGGTTGTGCTTCATCACATACCCGCCATGCGCGTCGGGCTTGTTGCCGTATCCATTGCGGTCGGCAACCGATATGCCCTTGAGAGCCAAGTCTATGAGGCGCGGACCGGATTCCGGTTCGGTCATTCCCTTGACGATATAGGCTGCGAAGTCGAGATATTTCTGTTCCCCGCAACGCTTGTACAACCAGATGACAGGCTCAAGTATCGACGAGCTCGCGTAGCCCGACCAGTTGCCCGTCTGCCAGAGTTCGCGCCCACGCCTGCCATTCGGCCCGATCTCGGCAATCACGTAGTCGCACAGCCTCTTTGCCGCCTCAAGCGCCCTTTTCCCCTGTCCCTCGTTCTCCGTCCCCCGTTTCCCGTCATGGTAATGCAGCAGCCCCATCATCGTGTACTTCATGCCCCAGACATCCCACCCCTCCCCGCAGCGCAGTTCGTCTGGGTAGTTGCCGATATAGCCGTTCGGCTCCTGCGAGGCGAGCATCCTCTCCACGCCCCGCTCTATACTGGCATGGAGATCTTCCCCTCCTTTACACTTTCCATTCTCCAAGTACCGCTGGTACGGGACGGCCGAATGCATCCACTTGCCCCAGAATTCCGTCTGCCACCATCCCCGTCGTTCGGTCTTCTCCATGAACGGCGCGGTGATGTAATCGACATCTTGTGCGGCGACGTGGTTCGCAATCATCGCATCCAGCCGTTCGCCGAGGTAACCCTTGAGACGCACGTTCCCCATGTTGTCAAGGGAGTCTCTCGCCGCGAACACGCCACCCGCCATGAACACGGCGGTCAGCGCACACACACAACTTGGATCTATCGCTTTTTTCATTTTGCCACCTGGATGTTCTTCTGCACGGCACCCGCGACGACTCTATTTTACAGAGGATGGGGGTTGGTGGTGGATGTATTTCTCCATGCCGTACGGGAAGTCGGTGAGGCGGTAGTTACCCACGGTATCCCAGTGCAGCGCGAAGGACTTGTAAAAATAGAGGTATATCCACGGACAGTCCTCGCGCACGATCTCCTGCGCGCGCGCCCACGCCTCGCGACGGGCCTCCGGCGTTTCGGCGGACATCGCCTCGTCGTAGCATTTGTCAAATTCCGGATTGCGGTAGTTGCAGTGGTTCGCGCCCGGCGAGCAGTTCCTGGAATGGAAGAGCTGGAGGAATGTCTCGGCGTCGGGATAGTCTCCCACCCAGCCGAACATGAACAGCGTGACATGCCCGTCCGACACCGCCTTGAGGTACGCGGCCCATGTCATGAACTGCGGTTCCAGACGTATCCCGATGCGGTCGTAAAACCCTTGCAGAAGCTCCACCTCCTCGCGCGCGCCCTGGTCCGCACGGCCGAGCGATATCGGAAGGACAAGCCGCTTGCCGGTCTTGGGATCGATGCCACCGGGGAAACCAGCCTCCGCAAGCAGCGTCTTCGCCTTCTCGACATTGAACGAATACTTGAACGGCGTCTCGATGCGCCCGTCCACGCCAAACGGCAGCGGGCCGTCGGCCGGCTCCACGCGGTCGTTCAGGAATCTTTTCCACGCGGGCGCGTCGAACGCGCAGTTCAGCGCCTGGCGCAGTTTCTTGTTTTTGCCGAGAAGCGGCTTGTCCATGTTGATGCCTACGTACATGACCTGCATGATTGGCGCGGAAAGGAGCCGCACGCCCTGCGCGGCCAGACCTGGCGCAAGCTTGCCGTTCTTGTCCACCACCGCGTCCCAGTTGTTGCGGTCAATGCCGCCCAGGGCATCCAGCTCGTGGCCGAGGAACATCAGCCACTGCGTGGATGGATCGGTCACGACGAGGTACTCCAGCCTGTCGTACGGCGCGGGGTTCCCGACCTCCGCCCAGCCGCGCCATCCCGTCTCGCGCGTGAACACCATCCGGTGGTTGCGCCACCATTCCACCAGACGGTACGGACCCGACCCGACAGGGTGCTGGCCGAACTTCGCGCCGTACGTCTCAAGCGCCTCGTGCGGAACAATGCCGGTAAAGGACATCGCCATCAGCCACGGGAACACGTGGAACGGCTTCGTCAATGTTATTGCCACAGTCCGGTCGTCGGTGGCCTTCACGTCCGCCACGTAGTCCATGGTCCACATGCCGCTGGACGCATTCGACTTGTCGCGGAGGCGGTTGAGCGAGAACACCACGTCGTGTGCGTCCATGAGGCGTCCCTTGCCGCCGGGGAAGCAGGGATCGTCTTGGAAGCGGATGCCTTCCCGCATGCGAAATGTGTAGACTATGCGGTCCTTGCTGATCGTCGGCAGCTCGCACGCGCACGGAATCAATTTGTAAGGGCGCGCAACGTAGTCAATGCCCAGCGGCGGCTCGTACACAAGCTGGATCATGCGGGAGTCCGGCACGGACGACGAATGGATCGGGTCCATAGATGCGATGCGCTCGATCGGGCGCCTGTATGTGACCGCCGACACCGCGATGGGAAGAAACAAAAGAAGAATGGTTGAAAGAGCTCTCATGTAGCGCATATTGATTCCGAACAATTCACAGGCGTTTGCCCAAAAGCGTATTCATTGCCACTAATGCAAATTGTCCTTACAGTACCTTGAGGAATTCTACGAGCGACTTCCGGTCCTCAGGCGGAAGCGCCTCGCCGCCGGGCATTATGGGCACGACGGCGTTCAGGTCCTTGATCTTGCCTTCCGTGAGATACGCCGTGCGCAATCTGAGTCCGCGCAGTGAGGACACCTTCCGTCCGCGCGAGACCTTCCGCGCGCCGAGTACGGGACCGTCGTGGCAGTCCATGCAGCGAGCCGCGAGGAACACCTCGCTCCCGCGCCGCTGTTCGGGGTTGAGGCTGTCCGTATGGCCCGCGCACCAGAAATCGTACGGCGTACCCTCCGTGACGAGCGTCTTGAGATACTCCACGACGGCGTCCACCACGTTCGTGCCGACGAGGCCGTCGTCCCCGTACTCCGACCGAAAGCGCGCGGCGAGTGCGGCGTCCCCGGAAAGACGCGCGGCAACGCCCGCGAGCGGACCACCCCAGCTGAAGTGCGGCTCCTCTATCATCTTGCCTACAACAGCGTGCAGGTTCGACAGGCTACCATCGTGGAGGTACGCCGTGGCGAACGCGGCGTTGTACACGGGACGCGTCAGTATGTCATGGTGGATTCTGGAATCAGTGCCGCCTGCTCCCAGATGGTGACAGGCCCCGCAAACGAGTCCCTGCGACACGCGCGAAGCGGTGAGCCGCCGGTCGTTGAAGAGCTTCTGCCCGATCTTGGCGCGCCCCATGTGGTGGGGAAGGCCAGGCGGAAGCGGCACGAAAAGACGCGTTCCCGGCACGTCGATTCCAAACTGCGCGTAGAGCGCCGCACGCGCGGCGACTGCCTCCGCCTCAAGTCTGGCCGCCTCCGCGGCGGCAGCCTCACGCTGCGCGTGCTTGTGCAACGCGAAGATCCCTGCCGCAACAAGGACTAGTGCCGCGCACGCGCCGACTATCGACCACTTAACCCGCCGCGTCATCTCGGAGCCCCCTTTTCTGATGCCAAAGGCACCGACACGCCGTCCACATTCTCCATGTCCGGGAACTCAGGACACCACACGCGGGCCGTGGCGAAGAGCGAACGGAACATTGCCCTGTATTCCTTCAAGTAGCGCTCGCGGCGCAGCTGGTCTATGGCCGTCTTGCGGTCGCTCCGTATCTTAGCCTTGCCTCCGCGCGCCGACTCCTTTGCCGCACGTTCCCGTAGTTCGGCCATCCGAGCCTCTATCTCCTGCGTCGTTACGTTTAGCTTGTCGCCCCTGTCGCGCTCCAGGAACTTGTCGATGCGGATAGCGGAGCGGACATCGTCCCACTTAAGCCCTTCCGGCAACACGCCTTCCTTGAAGAACTGCGCCACGGTAAGTCCATGGGGCTTCAGCGCAGCGGCCATCTGCGACATTCTCGACTTCTCATCGTCTGACGTCACGGCGAAGCCGCGCCGGTCTGCCTCGGCGCGCATGACGGCCTTGACGATCCAGACCTGCATCTCGCGGCGGCGGAGGGCGCGCTCATCCGGCTGCACTCTGCCCATCCGGCGCAAGTCGTCCCGCGCGTTCTGCACGCGCAGGTCAAGCTCCGCAGCAGTAACAACCTGCCCTGCGGCAACGGCGGCAACGCGCGAAGGACGCCATCCCCACATCCCGGCGTATAGGGGCGTTCCCGTGTCGATGCGCTCCAGCTCAGGGAACTCGGGACAGCGCACTTGCGCCTTATCGCGCAGCGAGTGGTAGAAATCAGGGAAGGAGGCCGTGCGCAGGCCTTCCTTCACAAGGGCGTTGATGAGCAACCCCTCCTTGAGATCCTGCCGACGCGCCTGCTCCGGAAGCGGTCCTTCCTTGAAGAAGCGTTCCGCCGTCATCCCGTGGGCGGCAAACCATGACGCAAGGATGTCGGTTGTCGCACGCTCGTCCTCCTCTGCCACCGACACGCCGCGCTGCACGGCCTCGCCGAGCAACACCTCCTTGGCAATCCACGTCCGCGCCGTCTCGCGCCGGTCGCCGCCGAGCGCCTCGGCGCGCAGGTCGAGCTCGCTGGCCGTGAGGGAAACTCCGTTCACGGTCGCGACGACGCGCCAGGGCCTGCGCATCCACAGCCACGCGCCCCCGACTACCAGCGCGGCGAGGACGATTAGCACAACAACCCTTACAAGCGCCTTGCGCATCACGAGAACTCTGTGATCATTCCGTTGGCGATACCGTATGCCGTCTTCTCGTCCGTCAGGTGGGCGAGCACGACGAGCGCGAAGAGCATCGCCGCGCCAGGTCCCTGCCCGGTGATGATCTGTCCGTCCGCGATCACCGGCACCGACTCGACAGGCCGGCCCATCTGCGGCGAACAGGAGGGATAGCACGTGACCGACTCGTCCTCGATAACCTCCGCCTTTTCCAGCACCGTCGGCGCCGCGCAGATGGCGCACACGAGCCCGCCCTCCGCCTTCTGGCGGCGCAGCCGCTCCAACAGCGGTTCACATTCTGAAAGATTCTGCGTGCCTTCTCCGCCGCCAGGTAGTATAATAGCGTCGTATTCGTCTTCTAGCACGTCGGGGAGACGCGCATCGGCCTCCATCTGGATGCCGTGTGCGGAACGGACGGCCTTGCCGTCCGACAGCGATGCCGTGACTACGTTGACGCCTCCGCGACGGAGAACGTCAACTATGGATACAGCCTCGATGTCCTCGAAGCCGTCCGCAAGTGGAACGAGTGCCTTTTTCATGGTGGAAAGAGTATAGCAAAATGATGACCCCAGAGACAATAGCAAAAATCAAGTCGTTGATGGCAGAGGCCTCCGTGTTCGAGGAGGACCTCGAGGAGACGTTCATCCTCGGAGGCGGTCCTGGCGGGCAGAAGACGAACAAGACGTCAAGCGTCGTGCGCCTCTTCCACCCGCCAAGCGGACTCCAGGTGCGCTGCGGCGAGAACCGTTCGCGCGAGATCAACCGCTGGCTTGCGCGCCGCACCCTCGCCGAGCGCATCCTCGAGCGCGAACAGGGACGCAAGTCCGCCGAGCAGCAGGCCCGCGAAAAGAAGCGGCGGCAGAAGCGTCGTCGCTCCCGCCGCCAGAAACAGCGCATGCTCGAGGAAAAGCACGCCCACTCCGAAATCAAGGCGAACCGCAAGCCCGTGGACTGGTAACTTGCGGTCCGCGACACGGCGCGGGGCACGCGCTCCTTACGCAAGCTCCGCCTTCAACGCCTCCTCGGCGCGCCATGCGTAGTACTTCTTCAGCTTGAGCTTCGAGGCCGCCGCCTCGTCGCAGAAGAACCAGCAGTCGGGGTGCATCTGGAGCGCGCTCGCCGTGCAGAACTGCGACACGCCGCCCTCGACCGCGCCCTTCACCGCGTCCGCCTTGTTCGCGCCGAACGCGAGCAGCACGATCCGCTTTGCCTCCATGATGGAGCCGACACCCATCGAGAGCGCCTGCTTCGGCACGTCCGCAGCCTTCTTGAAGAAGCGCGCGTTGTCCTTGATCGTCTGGGGCGTGAGCGACACGATGCGCGTGCGGCTCGTGAGCGAGCTGCCAGGCTCGTTGAAGGCGATGTGGCCGTCGGACCCGATGCCGAGCACCTGGAGGTCGATGCCGCCGGCCTTCTTGATCGCCGCCTCGTAGGACTTCACTTCCTTCCGCCAGTCCTTAGCGAGGCCGTTCAGCACGTGCGTGTTCTTCTTGTCGATGTCGATGTGGTCGAAGAGGTTCTTGTCCATGAAGTAGCGGTAGCTCTGATCATGCGTGGGCGGCAGGCCAAGGTACTCGTCGAGGTTCCAGCTCTTCGCCTTCTTGAAGCTGATCTTGCCCGCAGCGCAGTCCTTGGCGAGCGCCTGGTACATTGGCACCGGCGTGGAGCCGGTCGCGAGGCCCAGCACGGCGGTCGGCTTCGCCTTGAGCAGCGCGGTCACGAGGTCGGCAGCCTTGCGGCTCGCCTCTTCCTTCGTCTTGCAGATGATGATTTCCATTTACTTTCTCCTTTGTTGGTTTGGTTGTTGGGGTTACGAAAGCGATGCGCGCATAGCGGCGCGGTCGGCCGCAAGGCCGGTCCAGAGCTCGAACGACTTCGCGCCCTGTCCCACGAGGAAGTCGAGTCCGTCAGTTGCGACTGCCCCCGCCGCGCGGGCCGCAGACGCCGTGGGCGGGAACGTCACGGTGGGCACGATGTCAAGAACGAATTGTCCGGGATGGAAACACTCTGGCGGCAGTGCGCTCGGCTCGCCGGGGTGGAGTCCCATGGGCGTCGCGTTCACAACGAGCTCCGCCTGCGTCGCCGCCGCGCCCCAGTCGGGTCCGCACACCTCCACGCGCGTGCCGAGTCCGAGGGCGTTTAGCTTCTCGGCGAGCGCCGACACGCGCGCGCCGTCGAGGTCGGCGAGGACGAGCGACGCGGCCTTCTCGTAGCAGCATGCCGTCGCGAGCGCGCTCCCCGCGCCGCCGCAGCCGACGATGAACACACGCTTCCCCGCGAGCGTGAAGCCGTGTCCGGCAAGTCCCTCCACAAAGCCGATCACATCCGTGTTGTAGCCGGTGATCGTGCCGTCCTGCTCAAACTTGAGCGTGTTGCACGCGCCGTAGCGCGACACGCTTGCGTCGACGTGGTCGAGAAGCGGAATCACCGCTAGCTTGTGCGGCACCGTCACGTTGAGGCCCGCGTAGCCCTCGCGCTGCTTCTCGCGCACAAACGATTCCACATCCTCCGGCGCCACGTCGAATTTCTCGTACGTGCCGTCGAAGCCGATGGCGCGAAAATTGGCCGCGTGCATCTTCGGCGACAGCGAATGCGCCACCGGATGCCCGATCACCGCAAATTTCATTTTCATGTCAACTCTCTCTTCCTTGCGACGCTGGATAGTATAGCATATCCGCCCGTATCCGCGTCATGCGAATCACAATCACTTCAAATGCGCGATGCGGCAATTGACGCACAAGGCAGGTTTTACTATACTACCCGCCCCCAGAGAAAAGAAATGAAAGACATACCAAACGAGGAAAAATCGTCCGCCGTGACGCTCTCCGACATGGAGATTTTCGTGTTCCCCGAACTGATGTACGCCCTCGTGCTCGCGAACATCCTCTCCCCGCGCCTCTGGGCCTGGCTCGACCTTCCGTGGTTCGACGGCATCCGCGAGATGCGCCCGAAGCGGCGCCTCCAGCGTCTCCGCCAGCACATCATGGACAACTACACGTTCAACCTCGACCTCGAGACCTGGGGACTCACCACTCAGCAACGCGAGCTCGCCCGCTTCGCCCCCTTCCTCTCCCCCGACGAGATCACCAAGTCCAACGCCCTCTTCGGCTACCAGGGCGACGTCTACTACTACGACATCGACATCCGCCGCCACTTCGGCCTTGACAAGTACACCTCCGACACCATTCCCTACTGGAAGACCGAGACGATCGAGGCGATGGACGCCTTCCGCCACAAGGAAGGACATGCCGTCGGCGCGGGCGAGTGCGTGTCGCTGGCCGGCCTCTACGCCGCCGCCGCGTTCGTCGTGTGCGGTCTGCCGCTCGAATCCATCTACCTCATGGCAACGCCCCTCCACTCGCAGAACTTCCTCGACGTGGACACCGGCATCCTCACGAACAACCGCCGCCTCGTCACGAAGGCCATGTGGGCGAACGGCACCGTAATCTCCCAGCAGGCCCGCCGCGCCCTCGAACACGAGCGCGTGACGATCGTCTCGCACGCGACCGGCTACATTCACCTCCTCTACCCCACGGCCACGATCGATCCCGCCGCCTACGCGCATTTCTCACAGCGGCTCGCCTCCTTCCTCGTGCCACCTGAAGACGCGGCCGATACGCGCCTCGTCACGCCGCGCCTCCCGGATTCATCGCGCGTCGCTTTCGACCGCTCGGACGCCCCGCTCGACCTCACGCCCGAAATGAGCTACGCCGAAATCGCCCAGCGTCTCGACGCCCTCCGCGCGACCAACCGCGCCGCCGCGCTCGCCCCCTACGCTGCGCGCGAACTTGCCATCACGGAAGAAGGCCCATTCATCCAAGCCGCCCTCCAGCGCAACCCCGTTTCCAAATCTGCCCTGGGAGGGGCGCGCTCCTGCGCGACCGAAACCGTCGCCCGCATCGCCGCACTTCCGAACGAATCCATCTACGACGGACCCTCACGCCTTGCGCAGCCGGACGAGGTGTGGAACTTCGGACGCGGCGACGGCCTTGAAAAATGCCTCCTCGCCGCGAACGTCCTCGGCGGCACGGAAATCCGTATCAACGCCAACAGCGCCTCCCTGCTCGACGGCGAACACGCCGTCTGTACCTTCCCTACAGCCAAATCCCCCCGTTCCCGCACCTGGCCCCTTGTTTAACCGACCAGCCCGAATCGTGATATTACGGGCGCGACCCTCCCAAATCATATCTCTCTATCGATGCCATCGCTCTATCAACTCGAAAGAATTAAAGAATTGAAGAATTGGATGCGCTCACTTCGTTCGCTATTTGGTGAACCCTTGGACAGGGCGAACAGGCCGCCCGTAGTGGCGGAGGCCGTGTGCGCTCGTGTAGTATTCGGGCAAATTATTAAAGACTAAAACACATGCGTAGCCCTCCGGCCGCGCTGCCGTCACGGACGACCCGTAGACGCCGTTCGTACCGGCAGAGTTGAGCGAAGTCCCGACGCCGTTGCCGGCGGCCGGGAGGAAAATGCTGTTAGAGGCGTAGGCTCCCCTGCCGCGAAAAACATATCCCTTTACGCCGTTCAGCATCGTCCACGTCAAGTCGCATTTGCTACAGAGGTCGGATAGTTCCCGACCCGTTGGCATCCTCCAGGCACCACCCCAATACACATGTGCCGCATCGTGCGACGGTACGAGGACGCCGGATGGGTCCACCCCAAAACTCGGACTTTGCAATACCGTCACCCAACCCGCACTTTGCAATTCCGATAAGCTTTTCCCGTATGTGTAAATAACGGAATTAGTATAAGCGAAATTGAACCCAAACGTAGTACCCGACGGGCGATATCCCACGGTATCGCCCCACCAGAAGTAGAGGCCAGCATCCTCGGGCCGCGACGCGCCGACGTTCCTATCGGCCCAGTACGGGCCGCCTTCCCAGAGCTGGACGCCCCTGCCGTGCTTGTCGTCCTGTTTCGTGGCCGTCACGATGACCCTTACGTCGCCCTTCTTGCCCGGCCAGTCGGCACCGGCGTTCCAGAGGATGTGGCGGTTCCTGCCGGGCGCGATGCCGTCGCCCACGTCGCCCGTGAAGGTGGTGGCGGTGACCTCGTTCGTCCGCCCCTCGATCTCGACCTTCACGGTGTACCTGCCGCCGTCCGTCGCCTCGATGTCGTAGTAGATGTCGATGAGGTTCGATTTCTCGCGCTGCCTCCCGCGCACGTTCGTCACGGTCTCGGCAAGCCCCGTCCACGCGACGGCTGCCGCCATCGCAATTCCCGCCGCCACGCGGCGCAGGGCATTTCTGCTTCTCTTCATTTTCGTTCTTCCTTAAAGGGTCGGAGAAAACCGGTCAGACCTGTTTTCTCTCCCTCGCGCGCGCGCGTCCATATATATATAGTGTCTGCCCATTAAATCTAAAATGCTAAAATCACCAAACTTACGCTTGCATTATGCGTCTGGATGTGCTATACTATGTGCAAAGAAATCCTAGGG
>CACZAK010000076.1 GCA_902779075.1 uncultured bacterium
CACGAACACGGCGTCCGCAGACGCGAAGTCCTCCGTGCGCTCGTACCTGTCGTCCAGGTTGTTCAGCCCGACCGCCGCAATGGGGTTCAGGCATGTGTACTTGTACTTCATTTTCTCTTTTTCTTTCTGTTTAGAGTTTATCGTAGAAAGCCGGGCACTCGCCCGAAATCATTGGTCCTCGGTGACGCGGCGGATTTCGGTCACGGACGTGACGCCCTTGAACACCTTCGCCCAGCCGTCCTCGCGCAGCGTCTTCATGCCCTTGGAGAGCGACAGCTCCTGGATCTGCGTGGCGTTCGCGCGCTTGACGATTGCGGATTCGATGTCCTCGTCCACCTCCAGCACCTCGAAGAGGGCGCGGCGGCCCGGCTGCACGCGTCGCAGCCGTTCGGCTCGAACACCGTATCCTTCTCAGGTGGATACGATAGGTCGTAGTACTTGCGGTCGAGCGGCACCTCGCGCCGGCACTTCGGACAGAGCCGCCGGCAGAGTCGCTGGCCCATCACGCCCGCGACGGCGGACGCGATGAGGAACGGCTCCACGCCCATGTCTATCATGCGCGGGAACGCGCCCGCGGCCGTGTTGGTGTGCAGGGTTGAGAACACCATGTGGCCGGTGAGCGACGCGTTGATGGCGATTTCGGCCGTCTCGCGGTCGCGGATTTCGCCGACCATGATCTTGTCCGGGTCCTGACGCAGGAACGCGCGCAACGTACGGGCGAAGTCAAGGCCGATGTCCTTGTTCATCTGGACCTGTATGATGCCGTCCATCTGGTATTCGATCGGGTCCTCCGCCGTGAGGATGCGCACGTCCATCGTGTTCACCTCGTGGAGGAAGGAGTAGAGCGACGTGGACTTGCCGGAACCGGTCGGGCCAGTCACGAGGAAGATGCCGTTCGGGCGGCGGATGATCTTGTCCACCACCGCGAAGTCGCGGTCGTTGAAGCCGAGGTCCGCCATCTTCACGAAGTTGCCGCTCTTGGCGAGCAGACGCAGCGAGATCGACTCGCCCCACGCGCCGGGCATCGTGGACACGCGGATGTCGATGTCCTCGCCGCCGAGGCGTATGCCGATACGGCCGTCCATCGGGAGGCGCTTCTCGGCGATGTCGAGGTTCGCCATGACCTTGATACGGCTGATGATCGCGCTCTTGAGTCGGTTCAGCTGCGGCGGCACGTCCACCTTGTGCAACATGCCGTCGATGCGGTAGCGGATGCGCAGCTCCGTTTCCTGCGGCTCGATGTGGATATCCGTCGCGCCCTGACGGTCGGCTTCTGCGATGATCCTGTTCACGAACTTGACGATGGAGGCCTCTTCGCCCTCGGCGCCCACGTCGATCTTCGAGATGGAGCCTTCGTCCTCGTCCACCGCGTAGCGTCCGTCCTCGATCATCTTCTCGATCGCGTCCGCGCCCACGCCGTAGAACTTCTTGATCGCCTTGTCGATCTCCTCAGCCGGGGCGAGGACCGTCCGCACCGGACAGTCCGCCGCGAGGCGCAGGCCGTCGCCCGCCACCGTCGAGAACGGGTCGCTCACGACCACGGTCAGCTCGCCGCCGTCGAACCGAAGCGGCAGCGCGTTGTACTTGTACACGGCACTAGCCGGAAGCTTCTGCAGCACGTCAGGACGCGGCTGCACCTTCTCTAGGTCGATGTAGTCGAAGCCGAGGGATTCGCCGACTTTTTTGAGGAACTCCGCCTCCTTCACGCCGCCGAATTTGACCGTCGCCTCCGCAAGACCCATGTCGGGGTTAGCCGCGCGCTGTTCGGCAATGCGGGCGAGGGCCTCTTCTGAATAGAGGCCAGTCGCCTTGAGGACGTTGAGCGCCAATCTGGATGTTTCAGCCATGGCCGAGAATTATACCATAAATTTGCCGCGAGTGGGCGGTTGACTAACGAAAACAGTTCTGATATACTTTTCGCCGTTTTCCCCATGCGGGCGTAACTCAATGGCAGAGTTCCAGCCTTCCAAGCTGGCCACGAGGGTTCGATTCCCTTCGCCCGCTCCATTCAGGGGCCTTGCCGGAGTGGCGTAATGGCAGCCGCAGCAGACTCAAAATCTGCCGTACGCGAGTACGTGAGGGTTCGAGTCCCTCCTCCGGCACCAGTCGGGCGCGCCGCGCACACCTTTCCTTTTCAATCTTGAAGAACATTTTCGCCGTCCTTTCCTTTTCGTGGTTGACGCCGCATAGTCTACCACAGGCGGACGGCGAAAGTGTCATGCACCCGTTAGGGGTTTGTCAGGAAAACGTCAAATCAGCGGATGTTGTAGCGCGTGGCCTTCATGAACGCCTTCCAGAGCTCGGCCGGCGTCTTCGCCGCGAGCAGGAGGTCGCGGTTCTCCTTCTTGGAGAACGCCTCGGTGAGCCCGCTCATGAGCCGCAGGTAGAACGCGCTCACTGCCACGGGAATCGCGCTGAAGAACACGAAGTGCACCTTCGTCCCCACGTCGTCGTAAACGAAGCCCTTCTTAGAGATGCCCAGAGCGAGCGTAAGCCCGCCGCCCTCGACGCCACGCACGTGCGGGAACGCGAGGCCGTCGCCCATCGCAGTGGAGAGAACGGTCTCGCGCTCCATCGCCGCCGCCACAAGCGCATCGGCGTTGGAGACGAATCCGTTAGTCGCCATCGCCTCGGCGAGTTCGCGGATCACGGCCTCGGTGGTCTCGCCCTTGAGGTCGCACACCATCAGCTCCTCCGCGCTGAACCGGCTTATGCCCGTCTTGCGCGGCTCGCCACGCGCCGGCTTCTCTGCGATCACGCGCGGCGCGTCCTGCTCCTCGTCGTAGAGCATGCGCCCGCATGAGCTGCACATCTGCACCGTCCGCGCAAGGCGCACCTGCTGTACCTGCGAGACCGGCAGACGCATTCCGCACACGCCGCAGCAGCCGTCAACCATCGGCGACATCACGAGATGGTCCTTTTTATAGAGACGCTGGTAGAACGTCTTGGGCTGCGGCTCCAGCTTGCCCACGAGTGCGTCGATGGAGTCGTTGAGCGTGTCTAGGTGCGAGCCGTCTCCCGTGTGGTGGTGCTCGTCGCGCGTGAGGATGAGCTCCTGGAGCTGGCAGAGGAGGTTGATCTGGTGTTTCATGCTCTCCATATCCGTGATCCTCAGTGCTGCGTGTACGTACCGTCAACTTCCGCCCACGGGGTCTTCGTGAAAAAGCCTGCGATCGCCGTGTCGTACGCAGCCGTGTGCGCGAACGCCTTCTTCATCAGCTTGAAGCGCGTGTCGAATCCAATCGTGCCGCCGTGCGACGCAAGCTCGTTCGCGATCGAACCGTAGTCGAGCGGGTCGGTGACGGACGCGACGCGCAAGTAGTTCTTCGCAGATGCACGCACCATGCAGGGGCCACCGATGTCGATGTTCGTGCGCGCCATCTCCGGCGTCACGCCCTCCTTCGCGACGGTCTGCTGGAACGGGTAGAGGTTCACCACCACCATGTCGATCGGCTGCGCGGAGAGGCGCTTGAGGTCGGCCTGATGCGCGTCGTTGTACGTCTCCGAGAGGAGTCCGAGGTAGATCTTGAAGTCGAGCGTCTTCACGAGGCCGCCCTGCATCTCCGGCTGGCCCGTGTAGTCGCTCACCGCCACGAGCGTGCCGTCCGCCGCCGCGCCGAGGATTTCCTTCACTTTCGTGTAGGTGCCGCCGGTGGAGTAGATTTTCACTCCCGGACACGCCTTCACGAGGGCGGGCACGAATTCCTCGAGGCCCGTCTTGTCCGAAACGCTCATCAGCACGTGCTTCACGGCGACGCGCGAATCGATGTCTTTCACGATGTTCAACGCCATAATAGACTCCTTCTTGGTGCCGTTTAGTTTATCAAAATCCCCGCCCCCGCGCAACGGAGAAGTCCAACGAATAACCCCGGTGAGATTATGGTGCGGAACGGAAGAATTGAAGAATTGGATGCGCTCACTTCGTTCGCTATGTGGTGAACCCTTGTACGGGGCGAATCGACTGCCCAAAGTAACGGTAGTAGTAACTCACGGAGTGGCTGCCCGAATTGAAGCCGAGGTCCCACGCTTCGGAATCGTTGTAGTCCGAGTGCGGAACGGACGCCCAGTAGGCGCCAGTCGAACCGGCATGGCCGAGCGACACCTCGTGGCCGAAGCCGGCACAAGGAAGGAAGATGCTGCCGGAAGCATAATTACCTCTACCGCGGACAACATACCCATTCACGCCGTTCATTGCCGACCAGGTCCAATCGCACTTGTTGCAGAGGTCTTTCAGTTCCTGGTTCGTCGGCATGCGCCATTCCCCACCCCAATGTACCTGTGCCGCGTCATGTTTCGTGGTCAGCACACTATTTTCTTTAGCTTTAACCCCAAACAACTTTCCAAGCAAAGATTTTCTTTCTTCACCTCCAATAACCCACCCCTCACTCTTCAAGGTGTGCAGGCTTTTACCACAAGTTGGCGTATGCCCCTCACCGAAATCAAAGTCCAAAGAGGAACCGTCGCTCGCCACCCAGGTTTCGCCCTCATGCTTGTAACCGACCGTGTCACCCCACCAGAAGTAGAAACCGTAATCTTCAGGCTTCTCCGCGCCGATGTTCGTATCGGCCCAGTACGGACCACCCTCCCAAAGTTGGACTTTGTCGTGAACGGACACTTTTACAGGTCCGGTACTGGCGGCAACGCGCCCTGTCGCAGTTTCAATCTGCGTTGCCGTCTCTTTTTGCGGAGGATGCTCACCGCCCAGCTGGGCGTTCTTGTCCACGAGTGCCGTGGGATGAATCTGTATCGCCATTCTCGCTTCCTTTCCTTGGTCGTTTGAGATTATACCATTTCCGGACGATTCAGGGAAGCGGGGAAGAAAAAATCACGCTTATTTCTACTTTTTCGGGATGAGTTATCCCGAAATCGCGTCGTACCCTTGAAAACATTGGCTCAAAAATTTTCAGGTAGTTCAAAAACTGGCAGGGCCTTTCTTCGATGGCGGATTCTTAGGCGAAAAAACGCCGGGCCAGGCCGCCACGCGGAACGCGCCCTCCTCGTCCGCGTACATCCCGTCGGGGCAGCCCACCGCCTACGCTTCGCGCAGGAATGTAAATGAGGATAACTTTTAGATTGTTCACAAATCTCAATTGTTCACAAATGCCACCATTGCCACCAATACAAATAGGAGAGGCCCCCTCCACTCCGCAATTGAAATTTGTGATTTGTGAACAATGTTGGCAATGAAGATTTGTGAACAATACTTGATGGAGTGTTCAAGTTATTTTTGAGTGATGGCTATGGACAAGTTCCTATGTGGAGGGATTGCTTTTAACCTGTGGACAGGAGGCGTCTAGTGCGTAGACAGGATGTGTCTAGAGCGTGGACAGGAGGCGTCTAGTGCGTGGACAGGAGGTGTCTAGTGCGTGGACAAGAGGCCTCTAGTGCGTGGACAGGCATTACAAATGACGTCATTTCTATGTATATTTGGCGTCATTTCATGTTCAAAATGGGCGCATTTCTATAGTGTTTTGGCGTCATTTCTCACCAATGGCCACGGTCCATGGTACATTTGTCCATGCAATAAGGCGGAGCTGGACGTGTAAGAAAACCAGTTTTTACACGGAGGGGAAATGCCGCCCTTTTTCATGCGGCGCGGTGGCGGAGCGGGTCGGAGGCTTCACTCCCGCCGCTATGGCCTCACGGGAGACACATTAAAAATCGAGGTAAGCGTGAAAAATACTGGGCCAATGACTCACCTAAACACGGGAGGGGCCTCGCTTGTCGCGACCCAAAGATTCAGTCGCGACGGGGCGCGACCCTCCCGTTGGGGACGCCGGTGAGATTATGGTGCGGAACGGAAGAATTGAAGAATTGGATGCGCTCACTTCGTTCGCTATTTGGTGAACCCTTGGACTGGACGAACAGGATAACCGTTGTAGCGGTAGCCGTCGTACGCGTAGTGGTCGCCGGAATAGAGATTGAGGCCCCACGCGCGGTAGCTGTCGTAGCCGTTGTCCGAGTCTGGAACGGACGACCAGTAGCCGTCGTCCGAACCGGCACTGCTGAGCGAAGTCCCGTAGCCGCGGCCGGCGCAGGGGAGAAATATACTTGCGGATGCATAAGCGCCCCTGCCTCTGACAACATACCCGTCGACACCGTTCTTTGTAGTCCAAGTCCAATCGCACTTCTCTTCTAGGTCCTTTAGCTCCTGTTTTGTCGGCATACGCCATCCATCGCCCCAGTGTTTATGCGCTGCATCGTGTTCCGGCACAAGCACATTGTCTGACGAGATCCATCCCTCTATCCGAAGATCGGCAATGTTCTTATTAACGGTCGGCGTGTTTTTATCTTCAAACGAGAAATCCGCCTTCGGCCCGTCGCTCGCCACCCACGCATTGTCTTGGCGTTTGTAGCCCACAGTATCACCCCACCAGAAGTAGTAACCGTAATCTTCAGGTTTTGCCGCACCGATATTCCTGTCTGCCCAATATGGACCGCCCTCCCAGAGCTGGACCTTGCGCACCTTACCCCACCACAAAAAGCCAATCACGGCAAGGCCCAGTAGCGCTACCAGTCCTATTACCACTTTCTTCCGAGAAATCTTACCCTCGCCACTATCATGCGCTTTGCCTTCTACATGTTCTACACGGCCATTTTCACCCCCTTGCGGCGCGCTCGGTGATCGCGACCTACCGCCATTCTCATCTACACGTTCTACATGTTCTACACGGACATTTTCACCCCCTTGCGGCGCGCTCGGTGATCGCGCCCTACCGCTCTGCGACTCTGCCTCTCTGCGCCTCTGCGTGAAATCCGTCCCCTCCAGCACTGCTGCGCAGGTGGCGGGGCGGTCTTCGGGCTTTTTCGCGAGGCCCGCCATCACCCCCGCCGCCAAGATGGCGGCGTTCCCTGTCAGCGGCGCGGGGGCGTCGTGGTCGATCTGGTACTCGATCTGCCCGCGCGAGAACGGCGGCGCGCCCGTCAGGCACTCGTACGCCATCGCCGCGAAGGAGTAGACGTCCTGCGCCGCCTTCGGGACGGCGCCGTGCAGCTGTTCCGGCGACATGTACATCAGCGTACCGCTCGAGAGCTTGCCCGTCACGCGCGTCATCGTCTCCTGTATCTCGCGCGCGATGCCGAAGTCGAGGATGTACGGGCGTCCGTCGCGCCGGATCATCACGTTGCCCGGCTTCACGTCGCGATGTACCACGCCCTCGCCGTGCGCGTAGTCGAGCGCGGCGGCGATAGGACGCAATACTCTTAAGGTTTCATCTTCTGTGAGCTTGCCCTTTTCGGCCAAGTAATCGTCAAGGGTTTGGCCGTCGATGTAGTCCATCACGAGGAACGGGTTGCCACCCTCCGCGGCCTCTTCGAGGGCGCGGAACTGGACGATGTTCGGATGGACGAGCTTGAGGGCGATGAGCGCCTCGCGCTTCACCTGCTCGTAGGCACGGCGGTTGCTCACGAGGATCGCGGGCAGCATCTTGACCGCGAACGGCTTGTTGTCGAGCTTCACGTCCTCGACGAGCCACACGCTGCCCATGCCGCCGCTGCCCAACTGCCGCACCACGCGGTAGCGGTTCGCCAGCATCGTCCCCGTGCTGTTGCCCGCGATTGTCGACGCATCGTTGATGGTGTCGTAGGTCAATTCTATCTCACTCCTTTGTTCGCGGGAAATAACCGCCTGTTTTCGGTGCTCCCCGGAATTCGACCTGATTCAGCAAAATGAGCGCGGCAAGATAGCGCTTGACAGTTCGCAATCCCTTGTCGGACATTTTGGCCAATGCGTTTGCCCTGCACCCTGGATTAGATTTCACCAAATCGAGCAGGAAGCTCACACCGCCAAGCACGCCATGATTTACTGTGCCATTTACTGTGCCATCGGACACATTTGCACCACTTCTCGAAGGCCTGATTTTCGCATCTCGTTTAGGCACGAAGGATCCGATTTCACCCTTGTTCTTCAAGGGTGAAACGTCCCGTCCACCATCGCCTTGCACCGCATTCGTTTTTACTGTGCCATCAATTGATGTCCGATAAATGTCCGACAAATGTCTTAACGTATAAAATGCGCCCTTCCGATCTCCCACAACGGTCACTACACCTAGCTTCTCCAGATGAATGAGATCACGTTTTGCAGTCTTCAAACCTATCTGTGCGCGGTTGGCATATTCCGTTGTTGTGAGTTGCCGTTTCTCTTTCAACATCATAACTGCGGCAATCTGCCGTTCAGTCGCACCCGCAGAGGCAATTCGTTGCGGTGTCCACATGTCCTTCCAGAGCTTCACGATGAAGCTCGGACCACGTTGTTCAAACTCTGGATCGGGGTTCCCGTTCTTGCGGCATGCATCCACCATGCGGCGAATTCCGGTTCCAAGCGATTCAATGATACCGGCATGGTCGAACGCCCGCAGCACGAGTTCATTCACCGGATACGAGGAATGCGTCGCGTAAAGTTTCTCGACCGTGACTCCGTCCGGCAACCTGCCAGGCGTCCAGACCTCAAGTCGATCCACAAAGAGGCGGATGTCCACAGACGCGGTCTGCCGCCAGTCACGGTGGACGAGCGCGTTGACGATGGCCTCCTCAACCGCCTCTCGCGGAAGTTCATTACGAAAAGGAACCTGACTACCGTGTTCGCGAATGCCACGGGACTGTGAGATTCGCGACATCACGAAGTCGACACCCTGCTCGTGCAGCGCAAAAAGGTTTCCCTCGAACTTGTCCGTGTCCAGGAACGGACGCGTGAACTCGACGCCCTCACACCACGTGCACTTCAACGTTGCACGATAACTCCACATCTGCGGGTTCTTGGAGAAGAGAAGTGCAGCACCCCACGTGAAGCGTCCATCCTTGAGAAGTCCAAGATGGGTCATCAGGTCCATAGGTGTTGTGCTAAGCGGAAGTGCTGCTTTCTTGCGCCGCACACGCATCTCGCGCAAGTACCACTTGACCCGTTCAGCGTCAATGTCGGACTTCTTCATCTCTGAACAAATGGACTTGTCGAAATCGCCAAGCACAATCAGGCCCTTGCCGTCAAGATATTCGACCATGCTCAGATAGACGGCCGTTTTCAAATCGTCGAACCCGTTGAAGGCTGTACGCTTCACCTCCTTGTTCACACGGCGCAGGAATGCGGTTTCCTTCTTGTCGCGGACATCACATGTTTTCACGTACATCCACCGTTCAACGCCCGCCTCGCCCGCCGCCAGATATTCTGCCTCCGTCGCAGAGACGCCACGCCGCCTGTTCTTCCCACCATAGTAGGACGAGCCCACAAGACCGATATAGACGTGCGACTCTCGCACCTCGTCGAGATATATGTTCTCAGGCGTCTTATCCCGTGAGGGCGCATCCTCAAAAAGGAAAACGCTTTCCACAAAGCGCGACACGAACGGATCGGTCGTAAGCCATTCCTTTAGGCCGCGCCGCGCCGCCGCGAACTCATCTTGCACGCTCGATATGAAGATCCGGTATTTCATTGGACTACACGGTGAGTTTGAGCCAGACGCGGAGGAGTTCGCTCGCGCTCCAGGCCTGCGCGCGGCAGCCCTTCTGTGCGTGCGGCGCATCGCCGTCCGCGATCTCGGAAATGTGGCAGAGACAGCCCGAGTTGATGTTCTCCACGGACGACGCGAGCAGCGAGAGCGCCGTCTCGGCACTCGCCTGTCCGCTCGCCGCAAGCGCCTCCGCGTAGAGCGGGAACGGCCACGCCCACACCGTGCCGTTGTGGTAGGCCGGCTTGCGCATCGTGTCCTCGTCGCCCGCGTACACGCCCTTATAGAGCGGATGGCCCGCCGCGAGCGAGCGGACACCGCCCGGCACGAGCAGACGCTCCGTCGCCGCGAGCACGCCCGCACGCAACGCCGTCGCGTCGGACGGCAGCGCGTCGAGCGCAAGCGCGAAGAGCTGGTTCGGACGAATCGCCGGATCGGGCCGCGCGTCCGCCGCCGCCTCGCCGTTCGGCGCGTCGAGGCAGTCGCAGAGGTAGGAATCGGGCGTGGCGAAGAGGCGTGCGAGCGACTGCGACGCCTTTTCCGCGAGGTCTCCCCACTTCCCGCCGAGGAACCGCAGCGCGGCGATCCACATCGCCTGGATGTCCACGGGATAGCCATGACGCGGCGTGCAGGCTGGGTAGTTCGTGTCCATCCACGTGAAGTGCGACGGCGCCCACACGAGCCCGCTCGCCGCGTCCACGCGGATGCCGTTCGGCGTGCCCTTCACGTAGTTCGCGGCGATGGACTCCATTACGTCCGCGAGCGTGCGCCCGCCGCAGTCGGTGCGAAGTACCTTCTTCCCGACCTTCTCCACGAGGTCGCGCACCGCGAGGATGAACCAGAGCTGCGCGTCCACCGTGTCGCGGTTGCCGGCCGTCTCGCCGTAGATGATGTTGGGAAGCGTGCCGTTCTCCTCGAAGCGCGCGAACGCGACGAGGATCTTGAGCGCGTCGTCCGTCTTGCCTGCGGCGATCGCGCCGCGCAGGAAGATGAGCGTGTCGCGTCCCCAGTCGAGGAACCACGGGTAGCCCGCGATCACGGTCTTCACGTCGTCGCGCCGCACGATGTAGAGGTCGAGCGCGCGGGTGAGGGCGGCTGGGATGGAGAGTGTGGCGGGGGGCGGGGGAATCGGCGGCTCGCGGGGACGCTCGCCCTCCCGCGTGGCGGGATTCAAATAATCGGCGGAGAGGGTGGCTGTGGAGCCGGATGCGAAATCGCATGCGAACCAGCCGGGCGAGAAGAGGTCGCCGCACGGCTCCTGTCCGCGCTCCGCCTCCTCGGGATGGCCCACGCAGTACGTCCACGCCGGCTCCTCGTGGAACGCGCCGCCTTCCACCTTGAACACGAGACGGTCCTCGCCGTAGGGCTGGAACGTGAAGCCGTCTGCCTCCGCGCGTACGGCCTCGGGCTTACCGAACGCCTGCTCCACCGCGCCTTGCGCCTTCGTGGTCGCGTGGAAACTGCGCCATTCGAGGTCGGGACGGAACACGATCCGCACGGGATCGCGCACGTCGCGCGCGCCACCGGAGACGCGCGTTACGTCGAGACGCGCGCCGTTCGCGCCCGGCACGAGCGAAAGACGGAAGTCGAACACGGCGAGACGCCCCATGCCGCAAGGCATGCGGAAGCGCCACGTCGCGAAGCGTCCGGCCGGATCGGCCGTGAAGGATTCGAGACAGTCCTTGTTGAACTCGCGGCTGTAGCCGTCGTGCTGAAGCCAGGCGCGCGTGCGCGTCCAGAGCACGAGACGGTCTCCCGGCACCACGACCTTCGGGTTGGCGGAGAACGTCGAGTCGTACTGGCTGAGGATCTCGCCCCACGCGACGGGCAGTTGCGCGTCCGCGCCCGCGCCGTTGGAGAGGACTGTCTTGAGCGTGGGGTCGGCGCGCACCTCGGCGCCCGTGACCGTACACTTCACGCGCGCGGCGGCGGACGGCGGCACGAGCACGCGCGACCGCGCACGACGCACGCCGTCCGGCTCGAACACGGCCATCTCGAGGTCGTAGGCGTCGCAACGCGTACCGTCACCGGCGTAGGCGGGAAGCGCGAGCGTGGCGGCGTTGTCCTCGGAACAGGCCGCGGCGCGCGTCACGTCGTTGGCACCCACCACGCGCACGCGGAACGCGTACGGCGCGAGAATGCGGAGCGCGCAGCCCGCCGGCACCACCACGTCGCGGTGGGCGTCCTCGGGCCAGCGCCAGGTGGTGAGGGGGTGCGGCGGCCGCGGGGCGACCGCCCTACCGGGTTGCGGGCCGCCCGGTGGTCGGCCCCTACCGGGTTGCTGATCTCCTGCAGAGAGCGCGAGGACCTCGCCGGGCTCCAGCCACACGCCGACGGGCGGATCGATGTGCATGGGCTTGCCGGAAACGAGTTCCGTCACGCGCGTCGCGTCGAAGACAGACGTATCCCACTGCACGGTGGCGGGGTGGTTACAGTCGAGGTTCGCGAGTACGAGCACGGGCGCGCCGTCGTCGCACAGGCGCACGACGGCGAGCGTGTTACCGTCGCCGCGCGTGATCAGGCGCTCGCGCACGCCGGGACCGAACGCCGGATGCGCGGCGAGGATGCCGTTCAGGCGCGCGATGAGGTCCACCATGTTGTCGGACGCATCCCAGTTGAGGTCGCCGCCGTCGTGTACGTCGATCTTCTCGGTGGCGTACCACTCCACGCCGTTCGCGATGCCCCACGCGCCCTGGTGGCTGAGCAGCGCGGCGAGCTGCACGCGCAGGCGGGCGTAGACCTTCCCGCCCTTCGCGAGGCGGTCGTTGTCGTGCGTCTCGGCGAAGTGAACGAGCGAACCGTACTTCTCCGCGCGCGCGATCGCGCCGGGCAGGTACCACTCGAACGCGCCGCGGTCGTAGGTCTGGAAAATCTCGGAGTAGGCCCAGTCGAGGTCGGAACGCGCGAGCAGGGCGTCCGTGACCTCGAGCTTGCCGCCGAGGCCCTCGAGCATGAACACGGTGTCGGGATGCTCCTCGCGCACGCGGGCGACGATGTAGTTCCACGTCTCCTCGGGGATCATGTAGCCCGCGTCGCAGCGGAAGCCGTCCACGCCGAACCGGCACCAGAAGAGGAACACGTCGGCCATGTAGGCGCGCAGCTCGGGCTTCGCGTAGTCGAGTTCCACGAGGTCGGCCCACGTCACGCCCCACGCGCCGGGCGAGACGAACGTACCGTCGGCCTCACGGTGGAACCAGTCGGGGTGGTGGGTCTGGAGCGCGGACGCCCAACCGGTGTGGTTGGCGGGAAGGTCGATGAAGAGACGCCCGCCGCGTGCGTGGACGGCGTCTGCGAGCTCGCGGAACTGGTCGAGGGGCGTCGCCTTCACGTCGAACTCGGCGCACGCGGGGTCGACGCTGAAGAAATCGGTGGCGGCGAACGGACACCCCTTCTTCCCCATCACGCCGTAGGTGACGGGCACGGGGAACGGCGGGAGGGTCTGAACGATCGTGAAGCCCATCTTCCCCATGATCGTGTCGAGACGGCGCACGACCTCGCGAAAGGACCCGAACTGGCGCACGAACACGGTGTAGATCGCGTTCGCGCGGCGCGTGGCGGCGGGTTCGACCTTCACATGGAAGTTGCGTCCCTCGGGCCACACAGGCGTGCGCGTGCCGACGGGGAAGAAGCACGCCTTGGCGGAGAACACGCCCACCTCGTCGAGGCGCACCGTGCACTGGTACGTGCCGGGGCGCACCTCCTTCATCGGGATGTCGTTCCACGCCTTCGCGAGGGGCACGATCCCCTGCTCGGTCTCCTCGATGATCTCCTGGCGGCGTACGGACGCCGCGCCAAGGTTGGTGCGCAACACGGCGCGGCCCTTGTGCGGCGCATCGAGGGTAAGGGTGATGACGAGCTCGTCGCCTTTCCAGCGGAGCAAGTACGAATCGGGGGCAGGTGTCTGTTGAAGCGTCATGGGGGATAGTATACCATAATCCCCCGATGATAGGGCGGACGCCTCGTACTCACCGCGCGCATGGGAGGGTCACGCGTGTCGTCCCCCTGGCTACCGACGCCTGTCGGTCACGTTGTCGATCGCGATCACCAGCGCTACAAAGAAACGGTGGTCGAACGAATCGTCGATGTCGAGCACGAACGAGTCCCGCAACGAAATCTTCCGTGCAATATGTCCGACTTCCTTGCCGTCCACAATGATATGGTAGTCGTAGCCCAGGATATTGCCGATGATCTCCATCTGCCCTATGGACGATTCGACGAAATACTTGTCGTGGAGGGAAATGAGCTTTTTACGAACCGTCGCCACCACATTGTTGCCTTCATCAAGAACGAAAGCAGTTCTCCCCAAGAACGAAAAGAACTTGTTGCGGATGGTGTACAATTGCCGTCCTTCCAGTGTCTTGAGGAATTTCTTCCGCGTAAACGTAAAGATTGCGCCCTCGACTTTCAGCACGTCGTTCCCGTTCATGTCTTGGACAGACGACGATCCTCCAAGCGATATCCAGTGGTTTTTGATTGCAAGTTGCATTTCTTTTCCTTTCCATTAACATCCCATTCGTGACCAAAGGGATACTTGCTTTTTGGACAGTTCCCGTGTAACCTACATGGGTGTAAAAAAGGCCTATCCGAAAGCAACAGAGACAGTATACCCGATTATCTGTCCGATAGTCAATGCCCCTCTCGTCCCCTCTCGTCTCATGTCTCTCGCCTCACGTCCCGAATGTATGATATACTACGCGCAACACGTTGAAAGGAAAAGAACGTACAACATGAAGAGAATACTCTATCTACACGGCTTCGCCTCGTCCGGCGCGAGCGGCACGGTCGAACTCCTGCGGCGGGAGTTCTGGGAGAGGGCCGAACCCGCGCACCGCGCCGTGGTGACGGCGCCGGACATCCCCGTCGACCCGCTGGAGGCGTGGCCGATGCTGGAGGCGCTCGCGTACGACGAGATGCCCGACCTGATTGTCGGCACGTCGATGGGCGCCTGGTACGCACAGCAGCTCCACGGGTTCCTGCGCATCTGCGTGAACCCCTCGTTCTGGCTCTCCAAGAAGTACGACATCCTGCACGTGGGCAAGCACAAGTGGCTCAACCGGCGCAAGGACGGCGCCACGGAGTTCCACGTGAAGAAGGAGACGATCGAGCACTTCCAGGAAATGGAGGCGCACCAGTTCGACGGCGTGACGGACGACGACCGCACGCTCTGCTACGGACTCTTCGGCGACGAGGATACGCTACTCTCTGCCGAGACGCGCCCAGTGTTCGAGCAGCACTACCCCGGAATGTCACGCACGTTCTCCGGCGGACACCGCCTCAACGCGGACGCGGTCGCGCACGTGCTCCTGCCATTCATTAAATCCCTCAACGTCATCTGATCCGCTGGGATTTTGCCACAGCACTCAAACTCACGCCATCACGTACCAGAGAATGCAGAAGAAGTGGCAGATCGACCCTGCCAGCACGAAGAGATGCCAAATCGGATGGTGGTAAGGAAGACTCCGCCAAAGGTAGAACACGCACCCTATGGTGTAGAGCCCTCCACCCAAGGCCAACCACATCGTGCCCAACCCGCTCAGCGCCCGCACTAGCGGTCCGATCGCAATCAAGGCGACCCAGCCCATCAAGATATACGCGCCCGTGGAAACATAGCGGAAACGTCCGGTGGTCAGGGCCTTGAAAAACACGCCCGCGAACGTCGCGCCCCACTCTATGCCGAATACGGTCCATGCGAGGCCGGGATGCTCCGGACGCAATGTCACCAAACAGAACGGCGTGTAGCTGCCAGCGATGAGGAAGTAGATCGCCATGTGGTCCATGACATGCAGCACCTGCTTGGCACGGGCATTGATGACGGCATGGTAGGAAGAAGAAATGACATACAGAAGAAGCGTGCATGAGCCAAAGACACAGCCCGAAACTATTTTCCAGCCCAGATCGACACCTGAATGCACGGCCTGCCAAACCAATAAAGCAATCATGGCCGCACCAAGGTGCGACCCGATTACATGGATAACCGTGTTGGCGATTTCCTCACCGGTCGTCTGTGGCGTGCCGGTAGTTGTCATGAAACCACCAGGTTCCCTTTACTTTTGCGGCGCAGGCGCAGGCGCGGGAGCGGCTGGCTTAGCAGCCGGAGCTGGCGCAGGTGCCGTAGGTTTCGCGGCCGGAACTGACACGGGCTTCGCTGCCGGCGCGGGCGCGGGTGCCGCAGGCTTTGCAGCCGGTACGGGAGCAGGGGCTGCGGGCTTAGCAACCGGAGCCGGTGCAGGCTTCGCAGCAGGCGCAGGCGCGGGCTTAGCAGCAGGAGCAGGTGCAGGGGCTGCGGGCTTAGCGGCCGGAGCAGGAGCGGGTGCTGCGGGCTTAGCAGTCGGTGCGGGAATATCTTCCACAGTCGGCAACGGAGCAGCGGGAACTGGAGCAGCTGGCTGTTCCGTTGCAGGCTTCGGTGCCGAGACGTCGCCCATGACGGACTGCGAGTGCCCAACGGACGTCAAGCGGGCCAGAAGCAAGGTATTGGCGAGGAAGATGGCCCCCAGCCAGATTGTCACCTTGATTAGCACGTTGCTGGCATCTGCGCCGAACACGGCTTCGCCCATACCGCCGCCGATGGCGCCGCCAAGGCCACCCTCTTTCGGCTTCTGGAGCATCACGGCAAACGCGAGCAGAAGGCACACGATTACTTCGACTACATACAGGAAACCAATGAGAATCGACATTTCTTCAACCTTTCAATCAGACCGTTTCGTTTCCGGTAGAATCTACAAACGACAGCTTCAGCGTGTCGAAGTCAATTCTACGGTAATAGCAGTTGCGCGGCGCACCGGCCGCGTTCTTTGTATGGCAGATGCCGCCACGACATGGCCGCACCACGTAGAGAAGCGAATTCTGCTCGCAGTTGACATACGCCTCGAGGAGGTCGAACGTCTCACCGCTAGTTTCGCCCTTGAACCAGAGCTTGTTGCGGCTCGTCGACCACAGCACGAGCTTGCGCTTCGCGAAGGACTCCTTCATCGCAAACTCGTTCGTGTAAGCAACGAGGATGACTTCCTTAGTATCCGCGTTCTGCACGGCCACGGGAATCACGCCCGGGTCGCACGACGACGCACCAGAGGCGCGGGTGGCAGTTACCTGACCGCCCACCTTCTCCAGCTTCGTGAAGTCAAGCCGCAGCTCGTCTATCTCTTCCAATTTTTCCATGGAGAGAGTAGTATACCACAATTCGCGGCGGCTGGGAATACCCTTTTCGTCCCGATCGTCACTTTTCAAAATTTCGATCACACCGGTTCTATGACCGGCATGTCGATGTTGCGCTTCTTCGGGTTGAAGTTGACGCCGACGAGCGTGACGGGGCGTCCGCCGCCGATCCACTTGTCCGCATAGCCGCGCTCGCGTATCTGCCGGATCGCCTCGTCCGACGACCTGCCGTACTTGAACTCGACAACGTACACGCCGCCGGGACGTTCCACGACCGCGTCGGCGTAGCCGCGCGCCGACGGGAACTCCGGAGCGGGGTTCGCGCCGAGCATCGTAAAGAACAGCTGGAAGTACCGTTTCGCCTCCGCCTCGTCCCTGATCCGCCAGTCCGGCGGAATCTGGGCGTAGAGCGAGAAGAGCATCGTCTCCACGACCTCGCCGATGTCGCCGGAGGCAATCAGGCACCTAGCACGGTCGAGAATCGTGTCAAACGGCTTCTCCTTCAGCCCCATCACCTGCGAGAGGTAGCCGCGTTTCAGGGCGTCGCGCACCTCGCGGTTCGGCGGCGCGAGGATGTACGAGTCTGGATCGACGGCGCTCGCGCCTTTGATGACATCCTTGATTGTCAGATAACCGCCCTGGAACAGGAGAGCCTCCATCGGCAGCGTCTCCGCGTCGCACACGTCAAGCGTCATCTTGTCCGCCGGCACGTTCTCAAGGTCTGCCGGCATCTTCCCCGCCCTCTCGATGCGGTTGATGACGAGCGTCGCCTTGCCGGTCGTCTCCCAGTGGCCTTCCAGCTTGCCGGATTTCAGCGCGTTGCCGAGCGAGACGGGATTGCACACGCGCGCCTCCGTGTCCGGCGAGAAGCGGTAGCCGTCGTACCACGCGAGGATCGCCCTCTTCGCCTCCGCGAAGTCGATGCCGTTCTTCTCCGCAAGAGCCTCCACGTTCTCGCGCAGAGAACCATCCAGCTCATCAGGTGTGTAGCCGAGGAGCGTCGCATACTGTGGAAAAGCAGAGACGTCGGTGAGGTGGTTCAGCCCGGAGAACACGGAGAGCTTCGTCAGCTTCGTGACTCCCGTCATCAGCAGGAAGCGGATGACGCCGGAGTTGACCTTCAGCTTTTCGTAGAAGTCGTGGAGGTCTGAACGCACCTTGTTCAGCGTCTCAAGGTCGTCGAGGAACTTCGCGACAGGCTCGTCGTATTCGTCGATGAGTACGACGATTTCCTTCGTCGGCGACTTCTCGGCGGCGGCGGCGAGGAAATCCTCGAAGCGCCCCGAAACCGGTCCTTTCGCCCGATACGGCACACCTGCCTGCCCGCACAACCCCATGACAAGCTCGCCAAGGCGCTCGTTGAAATCGCCATACGTCCTTCCCACGGCGCTGGACATCGTGAAGCTGTACACGGGCGTCGGCTTCTCCCAGCCCTCCCACGGAAGCGCGTCGAGGGCAAGACCCTTGAACAGCTCGCGCCGCCCCTCGAACATCGCCTTCAAGGTGGAGAGCATGAGCGACTTGCCGAAACGGCGCGGACGCGAGATGAAGAGCTGCGCGTCGGTCTTCGGCGCGGCAAGGCGGTACAGGAGGCCGGTCTTGTCGACATACTTCCCCTCGCCTTCCGAAATCAGCTTCGGAAAGTCGTCCACGCCCGTAGTGGGCACCTTGATCTTCTTCTCGCAATTTTCCATCGGCGGATAGTATAGCATAAAATGAATGGTTAGCGGTTAGTGGCGCAACAATATACCATAAACTCATCTACACCACCACTTCTACTCCAATGGAGGCAGATATTCCAAAAATCCCGGCCTGCGGCTTCACTGCGTTTAGCCGCGCGCCGGGATTTTGAAATATTGAGTGGTCTTTTGCGCGTGCGGGGCTGTTT